>SXOA01000082.1 GCA_005778405.1 Planctomycetaceae bacterium | reverse complement strand
TCTCCCAAGGGGAGAGGGAACAGAAGTGCTAGCGGCCTCCGCAGCCAAAACTGCGTCCGGCTGGGTATAATGAGCGGACAACTTGCTATCGCCAACCACTCCCGACCAATCCTATGTCGCAAACCCTCCGCAACACGACCTTGGCTCTGCTGCTGATGGCGGGGCTGCTTCTTCTCACGACTTTCGCCTCCGCTGAGGAAACCCTTGGCCTCGTCAAGGACCAGCCCGCCAGCGGCCGGTTTGTGAAAACGGAAATGGGATTTATGGTCCCGTACAAGGGGACGATTCCCGGCACGAAAGTCACGTTTGAGATGCAACCCATTCCCGGCGGCAAGATCATGCTCGGCAGTCCGGAGGGGGAGGCTGGCCGCGGCAAAGGAGAGTCGCCGCAGTGTGAAATCGATGTCGAACCATTCTGGCTCGGCACCTACGAAGTGACTTGGGCCGAATACAAGCAGTACATGGCGATGACCGACAAATTCAAGAAGCTGGCGGCCGCCAAACTGATGGTCCTCAAAGACGCCGACAAAGCCACCATCGTCACCGCTCCGTCGAATCTGTACGACCCTACGTTCACTTTCCAATTCGGCGAAGACCCTCGCCAGCCCGCCCTGAGCATGAGCCAGTTTGCCGCCCGGCAATACACCAAGTGGCTCAGCGGTATCACGGGTGACACCTACCGCCTCCCCAGCGAAGCCGAATGGGAACATGCCGCCCGGGCCGGGACCACCACCCCCTACTACTTCGGCAAGGACGCGGCGGAGCTCAAGGATCACGGCTGGTTCATGGACAACGCCGAGGAAATGACGCACAAGGTGGGCCTGAAGAAGCCGAGCCCCTGGGGCCTGTACGACGTCTATGGCAACGTGGCGGAGTGGACGCTTGATGAATACACCGCCGATGGCTACGGCAAGCTCAGCGGCAAGAAGAAAGCCATCGATGCCGTGCAGTGGCCGTCGAAACTCTTTCCCCGCACCATGCGCGGCGGCAGTTGGGACGACGACGGGGCCGGCTGCCGGAGCGCGGCGCGGCACGGCTCGCACGATGACGACTATCGGGGGACGGACCCGAATTTTCCCAAGAGCCCGTGGTGGTTCACCGACGGCCATGGCATTGCGGTTGGCATGCGAATCATGCGACCGCTCAGTGTTCCCCCCAAAGAGCTGCACGCCAAATACTGGGATGCCGATGTGGAGAGCATCATTTCCGACGTCGACAGCCGCGTCGAGTTCAACGGCCGCGGAGCGAAGGGCTCCACGACCAAAGAGCTGCCGAAGCTGGTGGAGAAGCTCGAGGGAGTCAAGTAGGTCATGCTGGGCATGACAATTCGTTTCAACCGTCATGCGGAGCATGACCTACTCAAGGAAATCACCATGAAGTTTCGCCTGCTGAGCGTGTCGCTATTGTTGGTGTACTCCCAGTCTCTCGCTATCGCTGCTGACGCATTGCCTGAAAAGGCAACTCCGTCCAGCGCTCACGACTGGCCTCGCTGGCGCGGTCCGCTGGGCAGCGGCGTGGCCGACCCCGACCAGAAGCCGCCACTGACCTGGAGCGCGACCGAAAACGTCGTCTGGAAAACCCTCGTTCCCGGCCGCGGGCATGGCTCGCCGATTGTCGTGGGGAACTGTGTTCTGTTGCAAACGGCCGAAACCGATCCCGACCAGCAGTCGGTGCTTTGCTTGGACCGGACGAGCGGCAAGGAGCTTTGGAAAACGGTCGTCCACCAAGGAGGGCTCGTCAAAAAGGGAAATGCGAATTCTTCGCTCTCCTCTTCCACCCCCTGCTGGGATGGCGAGCGGGTGCTGGTCAACTTTCTTAACAAGGAAGCTATCTATACGACCGCGCTCAGCCTGGCCGGCAAACAACTCTGGCAAACGAAGGTGGCGGACTATACCGTCCATCAGGGCTTTGCTTCCTCACCCATGGTTTATGAAAACCTGGTTTTGGTCACCGCCGACAGCGACATGGGGGGCGTCATCGCCGCGCTCGACCGCCAGAGCGGCAAGCAAGTCTGGAGCGAGCCGCGGCCCAAAGAGGACAATTACGCCTCCCCCGTCGTGCTCCACCTCGCCGGCAAAGACCAACTCCTCGTCTCCGGTTGCAAACTGGTTTCCAGTTTCAATCCCAAGTCGGGGAAGAAACTCTGGGAGATCGAAGGCTCGACAATCGAGTGCGTCACCTCCATCGTCACCGACGGCGAGCGGATTTTCATCAGCGGCGGCTGGCCGCGGCAGCATGTGGAGGCGATTTTCGCCGACGGCTCGGGAAAAATTGCCTGGGAGAGCAAGCTGCAGGTCTATGTCTCTTCGATGATCGTGAAGGATGGTTATCTCTATGCGATTCAGGACCGCATCGGCATAGCCACTTGCTGGAACGCGAGCAGCGGCGAAGAGATATGGACGAAACGGCTCCCCGGCGGCAACTTCAGCTCGTCGCTCGTGCTGCTGGGAGACAATCTCTTCGCAACCAACGAGGCGGGCACGACCTTCATCTTTACAGCCAGCTCCAAGGGATATGAACCAGTCGCCCAGAACAGGCTCGGCGACTCCGCCTTCGCCACCCCCGCACTCTGCGGCAACCGGATTTATCACCGGGTGGGTGAAACCGTCGCTGGCAAGCGGCAAGAAGTGATCTATTGCCTGGGGGAAAAGTAGTCCTCAAACTCGGTGCTCTGGAGCGCCACTACGGATTTCGGTGGCGCTCCCGCGTACGCTTCGTGTCGCTCGGCACTCTGCTTAGGCGCTCTTGCTGACCACTTCCTGCGTCGGGAAGAGGTGCCGTTTGCCGAGGACGATTTGATCGTCAATGACGTACTTGCTTCCCTTGGGCTGTTCGGGGAGCTCGTACATGATGTCGACCATCACGTCTTCCACGACGGAGCGCAGGCCACGAGCCCCTGTCCCCTTTGCCAGGGCCTTCCCGGCAATGGCTTCGATGGCCTTTTCCGAGAATTCCAACGAGCACTCTTCCATCTCGAAGAGGGTCTTATACTGCCGGAGGAGGGCGTTCTTGGGCTCGGTGAGGACTCGCACCAGGCCGGCGTGATCCAGCGGCGTGAGCGATGAGATCACCGGCATGCGGCCGACGAGCTCGGGGATCATGCCGTAGGCGAGGATGTCCTCGGTCTGCACTTTCGTCAGCACTTCGGCCAGGTCGTCCTGGTTCCGCTGGCCGCTGACCTGGCCAAAGCCGAGCGTCTTCTTGCCGAGCCGCTTGCGGACGATGTCCTCAATGCCGGCAAAGGTGCCGCCGACGATGAACAGGATGTTGGTCGTGTCCATCTGGATGTACTGCTGCTCGGGGTGCTTGCGTCCCCCTTGCGGCGGCACATTGGCGACAGTTCCTTCCAGCATTTTGAGCAGGGCTTGCTGCACCCCTTCACCGGAAACGTCGCGAGTGATCGAGACGTTGTGGCTGGTCTTGCCGATCTTGTCGATCTCGTCGATGTACAGCACCCCTCGCTGGGCCTGCTCCAAATCGAAGTCGGCGGCGTGCAGCAGCTTCAGCAGCAGGTTCTCCACATCCTCGCCGACGTAGCCGGCTTCGGTGAGGGTGGTCGCGTCGCCGATGGCGAAGGGGACATTCAGCACCCGGGCCAGCGTGCGGGCCAGCAGCGTCTTGCCCGAGCCAGTCGGCCCGATCAAGAGGATATTGGATTTCTCAATCTCGCAGTCCCCCTCATTACCGAGCGTGAGACGCTTGTAATGATTGTGGACGGCGACAGAGAGGACTTTTTTGGTATGGGTTTGCCCGATCACGTACTGATCGAGCTGGGCCACGATTTCGCGTGGCGTGGGGATGCGGTTGAATAGGGGCTTGGTCCCTCCGCGGCGGCGTTGTTCTTGCTCGAGAATGCTCTGGCAAAGTTCAATGCACTCGCCACAGATGTAAACGTCCCCTGGTCCTTCGACCAGCGGGCCAACATCGCGGTAGCTCTTGCGGCAGAATGAGCAGAAGGCGTTTTTCTTCGAGGTGCTCGCCCCTCGACGCCCCCCACCCAAATCTTTTCCTGCGGGCATGGTCACTCCTTTTGGGATCCGCCTGTCTGATCGCCCTGACCAGTTAGCGGTTGATCTTCAAGGTTGCTGCTCGAAGGCTGGTGGGCGCTCGCACGCCGCTAGCCTGTTGGGCATCCATGTCCGGTGGAGGGGCTGGGAAGCCCTTCCGCTTGTCGAGCCGAAGTTGCGTATCACGAGGATCGGTGCTGACAGCCTCCCAGGCCGCATCGAGTTGCTGCTAGCGGCACCTTCCGCACGGCGGGCACAATCGTCCCGCTTGCCCCAGGCGACTTTGCCGGACTCTCCGGCAAAGTGACCGCAAGGCTCATGCTAAGGTTTGTTCTTACCGCTCTTTACGTCTCGCTGAAGTTGATTCCCCAGCACCGCTTTTATCTTTCGGAATTCCGCATCGCTAAACTCGCCTTGCTGATTCAATTCCTGGAAGTTCGTCAGCAGGTCGTTAGCGGTTTGTCTGTTTCCAACGGTTTGATCGCGCAATTTTCTCACCACCATCAGACCGACAGTCACCAGCATCGCCAGAATGAAAAGTCCCAGCGTCAACTGCCCGGCTGTCGTTGAGAAAAACTCCAGTGACTCCGCCATGCCGACACCCAAGCGATGCAAGTTCCCTGATTCCGGCCTCTCTTCTGTATTATGCACATTGCGGGGCGGCGGTCCAGTTTTCAGGTCGCGTTTGGCTTCACCAGCCCGACGCGTAAGCGAGGGAGCGCACGGGATTTGTCGCAAAAACGGCTCCTTTCGGCGTCGTCAGCCACTCTCTCCTTCGCTTGCGTATCGAGTTATTGTTGTACACCGATTCGTACGCAGGGACGGGAATCGGGTTCAATAAATTGCGACTGAGCCGCTGGTTTTGCCGCGGGTTGCCTTCCCACCTGAATTCTCCATAATGACGAGGTGCCGCAATCGTCGCGGCCCGCCCAGTTTGAACATTAACCCGAAGCGCAAGCGAGGGAATGCAAGAGACGGCCTGCATCTCCCCCTCGCTTGCGCTTCGGGTTAGTGAATTGCCTCCCGCCGCCCATTATTCCCCGGAGACCCACAGTGAAAGTCGTTACGATTGAAACAAGCAAAGGAACCATCAAGGCCGAACTGTTTGCGGACAAAGTTCCCAAAACCGTGGCCAATTTCGAGAAGCTGGCCGGCCAGGGCTTCTACAACGGCCTGAAGTTCCACCGCGTCATTGCCGACTTCATGATCCAAACCGGCTGCCCGCAGGGGACTGGCACGGGGGGACCAGGCTACAAGTTCGCGGACGAATTCCACAAAGATCTCCGCCACAGCGGCCCCGGCATCCTTTCCATGGCCAATAGCGGCCCCAACACCAACGGCTCGCAGTTCTTTATCACTCACACTCCCACGCCCCATTTGGATGGCAAGCACTCCGTTTTCGGCAAAGTCCTCAGTGGGCAAAACATCGTGGATTCGATCAAGCAGGGGGACATCATGAAAACGGTGACCGTCAGTGACGAGGCGGACAAGAAGTGATTCGCAGTCTGCAAATCGATTGCACCGTGATTAACATCATGTTTCCGAGGAGATGGGCGTAATGAAGGACACGCTGGCGGTGATTCTGGCGGGGGGAAAGGGCTCGCGCCTGGACCCTCTGACGCGCGACCGGG
This sequence comes from Planctomycetaceae bacterium, assembly GCA_005778405.1. Lineage (GTDB taxonomy): Bacteria > Planctomycetota > Planctomycetia > Pirellulales > Pirellulaceae > SXOA01. The sequence continues at coordinate 34,813 of SXOA01000082.1, read as the reverse complement.
CCAAACCGGCGGTTCCCTTCGGCGGCGCGTATCGCATCATCGATTTCACCCTTTCCAACTGCCTCAACAGCGACATGCGGCGGATCATGCTGCTCACGCAGTACAAGGCCATCAGCCTTGATCGCCACATCAATCTCGGCTGGCGGGACTATTTCAACCATGAGCTCGGCGAATTCGTGGACGTCATTCCCCCTCAGCAGCGAATTGATGAGCAGTGGTATCAGGGAACGGCCGACGCCGTATATCAGAACATCTATGTGATCGAAAAGGAGCGGCCGGAATACGTCGTCATCCTGGCCGGCGATCACATCTACAAGATGAATTACGGCACGATGATCCAGTTCCACAAGGACAACAAGGCCGACGTGACGGTCGGCGCACTGCGCGTGCCCAAGGCCGACGCCCGCGAGTTCGGAGTGATGGAGATCGAGCCCTCCCAGAGAATCGTCGGCTTTGAGGAGAAGGTGCCCGATCCTAAGACCATTCCTGGCGACGATCAACATTGCCTGGCGTCGATGGGCATTTACGTTTTCACCGCCCGCTTTCTGTTCGAGCAGCTTTGCCGGGATGCCAACATTCCCGGCTCGCGGCGCGATTTTGGCCGCAACATCATCCCTTCCACGGTCGGTACGCACCGCGTCTTCGCCTTTCCGTTCCGGGACGAAAACCGCAAGAGCGACGCCTATTGGCGAGATGTCGGCACGCTCGATGCCTACTTCGAGGCCAACATGGACCTCATCGGCATCGACCCGCTCCTCAACATGTACGATGACCAGTGGCCCATCCGCACCTTTCAGCCCAACCTCCCGCCCCCCAAATTCGTCTTCGGCAGCCGGGGGGAAGAAGGGCGGGTGGGACGGGCCGTGGACAGTCTCGTCTGCCAGGGGACCATCATCTCGGGCGGGCACGTGGACCGCTGCGTCGTTGGGCCCCGCTGTCGTATCAACAGCTTCTCCAAGGTGGAGGACAGCATCCTCTTTGAAGGAGTGGAAGTGGGCCGGCACGCTAAGATTCGTCGGGCCATCATCGACAAAGGAGTCTCCATTCCCGCCAATGTCGAAATCGGCTACGACCTGGAACTCGACCGCCGCCGCGGTCTGACCGTCAGTGAAGGGGGCATTGTCGTCCTGGCCAAATCCGACGGCATCGAGCACATCCTGACGCAGAAGTAGCTCCCTCTCCGCTTGGGAGAGGGCCGGGGTGAGGGTCTCTGCCTTCGTCACCTCATTGCCGCTCAATCTCCGCTAGCCCGCATCTCTTCACACGACTTTGCGGCCCCGCTGGCGGCTTTCGCAATTCTTCCCAGTCATTTGCCGAAGCAGAGAAAGTACCATTCCCCCGCGGCACACCCCCAGGTGCTTCATGAATCGTCTCCTTGCGTTTGCGTCTCTTGTCTCGCTCACATTGACCGCGTCCGCCTTCGCTCAAGAAGAGACGGAACTCGCGCAGCCCGCCCCGGTGGAGACAGCCGAGACCCGGCCCACCGAACCGGAAAACCGGGTGATTGTGCGCGAATCGCGCGAGGAGAGTCTGCCCGAGCTGAACCCCAGCCAGGTGACGCCGGAACTGTACCTCTACATGCAAGAACTCCGCCGGCACGACGACCCCAAGCAGGCCGTCCGCCGTAAGGCCGAAGCCCGCACCGCCGCCCGCGAGGCCCGCATCACCGCCATGAAGTGGTATGGCATGTCCAACGCCCGCCCGCAGGCCAACCCCATCCCGTTCATGGGAACCTATTCCCCCTCCTGGATCGGCAGTCACAGCGATCGCTACGACTGGTACGGCATCGGCTGGCCGAGCGTGACGCTGCGAGTGGACCAGAGCTATCAGTTGCAGCGGTAAAACGCCCGCACCCGTACAAAAAGCCCGACTACGGCGGCCGGATCCCAGGGATTCAGCCGCCGCAGTCATTTCTTGGGACAACTCCGCCCGCACGAACCTTTTCCGCCAGCTTTACGTCCTTCTTGGCGGCAGGGATAATGCCCTCGGCCACTTGGCCCTCGTAGCTCAGCTGGATAGAGCAGCCGACTTCTAATCGGCAGGTCGCAGGTTCGAATCCTGCCGGGGGTACTGCCATTTCTCTAGCTCACCTTCCTCAGCTTCGAAATCCTTCCCGTCCCCACCCATTCCGCCACGAAGATGCTGCCGTCGTGGGCGAAGCAGGCGTCGTGGGGGTGGACGAATTTGCCGGTGAGCCATTTTTTGCTGTCGCCGCGGATCTGGCCCCCGTCCTTGCCGGTGACGCGGGCGATGTCGTCGCCGAGGCGGGCGACCACTTCGTTCTTTTCGTTGAGCAGCGTGACGCGGGCGTGCAGCTCGGGGATGACGAGCAGGTTCTGCCAGGTTTCGGCATTGGCGGGGAGGCCGTAGCCCTTCAGCGTTTCCAGATACTTGCCGTCCATGTCAAAATATTGCAGCGTGTGGTTGGCCCGGTCGCAGACGACGATGGAGGGCTTGCGCCCCTGGCGGCGGTCAATCCAGACGCCGTGCGGCGTGTTGAATTTACCTTCCCCTTTGCCGGGGCCGCCGAAGTGGGAGAGCCATTTGCCGTCTTTGTCGTAGCGGTGGATGCAGAACGAGCCGTAGCCGTCGGCGAGCAGAAAGCCGCCGTCGTCGGTGAAGGCGAAGTTGGTCGGCATGAAGCGGTCTTGTCCCCAGACCTTCTCGGGCTTGGTGTCCTCGTCTTTGGCGTAGACGCCCGATTCCATCGGGGCGTATTTTTGCCAGACAGTTTCTCCCTTCGGCGTCATTTTGGCGAAAGTCTTGCAATGCTGGTACGCGCAGACGTAGAGGAACTCTTCGCTCCCTTCCTGACGAATCTCGATGCCGTGTCCGCCCCCCTGAAATTGGCTGCCGAAGGAGCGGATGTATTTGCCGGCGGAGTCGAACACGAAGATGGAGGGATGATCCTTCATCTCCCGGATTCCTTCATGGATGACGTACAGGTTCCCCGCTTTGTCGACCGCCACGTTGTGCGTCGTCTGCCAGGTGAATTCCTTGGGCAACTGCGGCCATTCATGGTAGACCTCGAATTTGTGCTCCCCCTCGCCGACGACCAGGCGGGATTCGGTCTTGCTGGCGGTGAGAATGGTGGGAGCGCCGAGAATCACGGCTCCGGCAGTGGCGGTGGCGAGGAATTGGCGGCGGGAACGGCGAGTGCGGGACATGGGAGCCTCGGGAGTTTTTGAAATAGGGATGCGGGGCCAGCCTGTATAGTAACGGCGCGGAGCGGCGGCTAAAGCAGGGGGTGGGGAGAGGAACTTCCCTTGGTTTGGCGAGTGGAAGGAGCCTTTCCGACTTGGTAAGCTCAAGGACAAGTTTGGTTTTCCCTTTGGGCGTGACTTTCGCGGAGAATCTGCAATGCGATATTTCCTCCTTTCCTTGGCTGCCGTCATGGGTCTGTTGCCGCTCATCTCTGAAGCCGCCGAGGGATTGACCGTGACCAAGCGGCAGCGGGTGAAGGTCGAGGGGGAACATTATCGGGCGACCGAGCATGTCGAGATTTGGAACCCCACCCAAACGGCGATCATCGTCTGCGACATGTGGGACGCTCATCATTGCCTGAATGCCGTCCGCCGCGAAACGGAAATGGCCCCGCGGCTGGACGCGGTGCTCAAGAGCGCCCGCAAACAGGGGATCCTCGTCATCCACGCCCCCAGCAGTTGCATGGAGCCGTATCAGAATCACCCCGGCCGCAAGCTGGCCCAGGCGGCGCCGAAGGCGAAGAACCTGCCAGCTCAGATTGACGAATGGTGCCGCCACATTCCGGAGGAAGACAAAGGGAAGTATCCCATCGACCAGACTGATGGCGGCGAGGACGACGACCTGGAAGAGCACGAGATTTGGCACAAACAGCTCGCCGCCAAGGGACGCAATCCGAAGTCACCATGGAAGAGCCAGGTCGATCTCTTGTCCATCGAGGACAAAGACGCCATCAGTGACAGCGGCGTGGAAATCTGGAACTTGCTGGAAAGCCGCGGCATCAAGAATGTTGTGCTTTGCGGCGTGCATACCAACATGTGCGTCCTCGGCCGCCCGTTTGGCTTGCGGCAGATGGCCAAGAACGGCAAGAACGTGGTCCTGATGCGAGACATGACCGACACCATGTACAACCCGGCCCGCGAGCCGTTCGTCAGCCACTTCGCCGGCACAGAACTGATCATCCAGCACATCGAAAAATTCGTCTGCCCCACCATCACGAGCGTCGACTTCGTCGGCGGCCAGCCGTTCCGCTACTCGCACGACCGGCGGAACATCGTGATCCTCATCGGCGACGACGAATACAAAACCGAAATCACGCTCCCCGAGTTCGCCAAGAACGAACTGGAGCCGCTCGGCTTTGAAGTGACGATCATCCACGCGGACGCCAAGGACAAGAACCGCTTTCCCGGCATCGTGGAAGCCCTAAAGAAAGCCGATGTCCTCCTCGTCAGCACCCGCCGCCGCCTGCCGCCGAAGGACCAGCTCGACGCGATCCGCGCTCACGTCGCCGCTGGCAAGCCAATCGTCGGCATCCGCACCGCCAGTCACGCCTTCTGCCTGCGGGATGAAACGGCTCAGAAGGCCGCGCTCGCCAGCGGCCTTGATGCCTGGCCGGAATTCGACGCTCAAGTGCTTGGCGGACACTACACCAACCATCACGGCGACGGGCCGAAGACAGCGGTTGCGTTGGCTGACGGAGCGAAGGACCACGCTATACTTCGCGGCGTGAACATCGACGAATTGAAAGGAAACGGCTCGCTTTATCTCGTCCGGCCGCTCGCTTCATCGACCACGCCCATCCTCATCGGCAGCGTGCCGGATAAAAAGCCGGAGCCGGTTGCTTACACGAACCTCGCCGGCCCCAAGAAAGCCCGCGTCTTCTACACTTCCTTCGGCCACCTGGAAGACTTTAACAATCCGCAGTTCCGCAAGCTGCTGGTGAACGGGATTTTTTGGACGATCGAGCCGCCATATAGTGAGGAAGGGCGAGTGCTGAAGGTGGCGACAAAGTAGTCCGCTCCCTCAGTGAGCGGACAGAGTACGAAGTATATGCTGCTTTTCGTTTCCCTCCCCATTTGGTTTCCTCTTTGCTTCCTTGCGTTCTTTGCAGGCCGTAAGCAGTATTCGCTGAGACTTCTTCTCCTGTTGCTCACGCTGGAAGGCATTGCCTTTGGGATGTGCCCAGTGATCTTTGCAATGGAAGAAGTTGACACTCAGACGCTGGCGGCGATTTGGTTCTGTGCTTCATTCACTTTCTCGCTGCCCATTGGAGCTCCGCTGGTTCTCACCGCAAATGCCTATGGCCGACGCAGCTTTGGAACCGGGTTTTGGATCTACTTGATCGTCACGGAATTCGTGACGCTGGCCATCGCATGCGCTGGTCTGCCGACGGTGCATTGATGGTCAAGTTGGCATTCCCCTATATGGACATGCCAGCACACGGAGTGTGCTGGCTACTAAGGGATGTAGATGAACTCCTTCAGGTTGATCATCGCGTGAGCGATATCCTTCCAGACGGCTTGGCTCTTCAGAACATCGCCAGGCGGAACCTCGTGCAGCGCTGCCAGCTCGCTCACCATGGCTTCAAACCGCTGCTGTTCTACCGCTGTCGGTGAGCGTGAGAGGGCGACTTCGAACATGGCGGCGAGGCGTTCATTCACGGAAGATTGCGGTTGTGCGATGAGCTTCGCGGCCCACAAGTCGGCTTGCTGCAGGACGAAGGGATCGTTGAGGAGAGCTAAAGCCTGGGCGGGGACGTTGGTGATGTCGCGGCGGCCTTGCGTCACTTTGCCGCCGGGGTAGTTGAAGGTTTCCAGAAATTTCGGCCCTTCCATCAGGTTGTGCTTGATGTAGATGCTCCGCCGCCCGTTGCCGTCGAGCGGGCCAGGGAACAGCCGGCGGTCGGCATACTCCTTCTCGCGGAACGGCTGAACGCTCATGCCGAAGAGTTTGGGATCGAGCCGCCCGGAAGCGGCTAGAATCGAGTCGCGAATCGCTTCCGCCTCCATCCGCCGCGCGGGGTAATGGGAAAGGAGCCGATTCTGCGGGTCTCTTTCTTTGGCGTCTGCCGAGGGGACGCTGCTAAGTTGAAACGTATGGGTCAGCACCAACCGCCGAATCAGCCGCTTCACCGACCAGCCGTCTTCGACAAACTCCGTGGCCAGAAAGTCGAGCAGCTCTGGGTGCGACGGCAGATCACCGACATGGCCGAAGTCATCGACGGTGCGCACGATGCCGGTTCCAAACAGATGGTGCCAGACCCGGTTCACCATCACGCGTGCCGTCAGTGGGTTTTCGGCGCTCGCAATCCGCTGAGCCAGTTCCAATCGCCCACTTCCGGCTGTCTGAAATGGCATCGTCGATTTGGCCAGCACTTCCAAATACCGCCGCGGAGCCGCATCTCCCGGACGCTCGCAGTCCCCCCGGACGAAGACAGGCTGATCATACGGCGAGCCGCTTTCAGCGATGCCGGCAACGATGCGCGGGACCGCAAGCTGAGCTTCGCCCAGGCGAAATTGCTTCGTCAGCTCTTCCAGCCGCGGCGAAAGGGCCGTTTGATTGCGGAGCAACTCGTGGCGAAGAAGCATGTTGAGCCAGCGGACGTCGTCATCGTTCGCCTTGTCTTCGCTCCAGGACTTTATCGTGGCTTCGATGACACTGGCATAGGTCGCCGTCGTGTCAGAGAGCGATGCCGGCTCCGTCGACATGAACAGCGGCCGCAAGTGGCTTAGCTCGGCTTTGGGCACTTCGCCGTCGTGCAACACCACGCGGGTCACCCCAAACCAACTCCGCGGATTCTCCGCCGCCTTCTCCCAAGGCAGGCGATAGTTGCTGTCCTTGTCACCGCCCAGAGCGGCAAGCTGGTCCGGGAACTTGGGATTGTCGAGCATCGTCATCAACTCGGCATAGGTCCGAAGATTCTCGCGATCCTCCGGCGGCTGGAAAGTGATCCATTCCCATTGTGGAGACGGATTGGCAGAGATCAGCGCCCGGTAGTTCTTGTAATTGAGCTGGCAATGGTTCGACACCAGCCGCACCGCGCTGCTCCGCTGTCCCATGACCTGAAAGCTGATGTTCTTCTTGCCCGGCGGAATGACTGGCGAACGAAGCGTGCCGTTGAGATTTTCGGAAAGTGCGCTGGTGAAGGTGCCGGCCGGCAGGATTGCCTTGACCACCGCGCCGCCATCGGCATGCAGCATGAAGTCTCCGCCTTTTCCTGGTTTGTTTCGTAGACCCTGCCCGCCAACCTGCCAACCCGGCGCATCGTCACCACGGAAATCGGCAAACGAAACAATCTCCTTCTGATTGAACTCTGTACGCTGCTTCTCTTCGGCCGCGTACTTGTCGACAAGCTTTCGCCACTGCTCTCTGAACGCATCGCCATCCGCCGCGCCGCTTGCCGCCAGGCTCCGCCACGGCTCCAGGGGATCTTCCAGCGGCCCATTTTCGATCGCCAGTGCCGCGAACCACTTCTCCAGCCTCGCCGGATCGAGACCTTTGGCGAGTTCGGGCGCCTCTGACTTGCTCGCTCGTTTCGCTTGGGCCGCCAGAAGATAGCGGCTGGTTTCCTTGGCATCTTGCATCCAGGCGGCGGCGATCTCATTGCGAATCTTCGTCTTGAGCGCCGCGAGTTGCTGCGTCAGCGCCCCGTTCGTCTCCGGCGCGTCGATGGTATGACTCACCAGACGCGAGCTGCGAAGGATGCCGAGCAGGGCGTAGTAATCCTGTGTCGAGATGGCGTCGAGCTTGTGATCGTGGCAGCGGGCACAGGCTACGGTCGTCGCCTGAAAGGCTTTGGTCAGCGTGTCAATCTGGTTGTCGAGCAGGTCATAGCCGATGGACCGCAGGCTGATGCAGTCGTCGTGATTGACTTCGCCGAACCGATAGAAGCCGGTGCCGATGACCGCCTCGTTGATCTGCTCCTCCTTGTTCCACCGCGGCGGCAGCAGGTCACCGGCGATGTGCTCGCGAATGAACTGGTCGTAGGGGAGGTCGCTGTTGAAGGCCCGAATAAGATAGTCCCGATATCGCCAGGCGTGATGGACCTCGTAGTTCCACTCGTTGCCGTGCGTCTCGGAGAACCGGACCACGTCCTGCCAATGCCGCGCCCAGCGTTCGCCGAAATGGGGCGAGGCCAGAAAGGAATCGACAAGTTTCTCGATTGCCGCTTGCGGTTTCGCGCTCTTCGCCGCGGCCTCGTATTCTTGTACGAATGAGGCGACTTGTTCGGACGACGGTGGCAGGCCGGTGAGGACAAGCGACAGGCGGCGGATGAGCGTCCGGGGCTGGGCGGGGTCGACGGGAGCAAGTCCCCTCTCTTCGAGCTTTGCTAGAATGAAGTGATCCACCGGATGGTCGGACCAACCGCCGTTTTTCGGTGCGGGAGCGACCGGCTTCTTGACCGGTTGGAGGCTCCACCAGTCGCTGCGGGTGCGAAGGATTTCTTCCCAGGAGGATGCGACTCTGGCCTTTGGCTTTTCCAAGCGCGGGTCGGGCGCGCCCATTTTGATCCAGGCTTCCAGGTCGGCAATCGCCGCTGCGGGGAGCTTCCCCTTGGGGGGCATTTTCAGGCCGTCGTCCTCGTACTTGATCGCCGTAAGGAGCAGGCTCTTTTCGGGCTTGCCAGGGTCAATCGCCGGGCTGGTGTCGCCTCCTTTTAGGACTCCGTCCCTGTGGTCGAGGAGCAAGTTGCCGCCGAGCTTCTTGGAATCGGACGAGTGACATTCGTAGCAGTGGGTCACCAAGATCGGGCGGATTTTTTTCTCGAAGAAGTCGGTACCGTCGTCGGCGTGGCAAAGGGCGGGCACCGTCACAAGGCCGATCATGACGAACAGCAGTGGCAACGTCAGGGGGTCGGGAGTCTTTGGCGGCATAGATTCTAAAGATAGTTGAGCGGTTGACGCCAAAGACTCCCGACCCCGGTCCCAGGATTCGCATTGTGGGAATCACCTACGCCAATGATAATCGATGCTTCCCAAGTCCGCAGCATTCGAGAGCCTCATGAAGACAGCCGCCATTCAAGCCCTCCGCCGCAAGCTGGCCGCCGACAAGCCGGTGTTTGGCCTGTGGGTCACGCTGGAATCGCCAAGCATCACGGAGATGGCGGTTGCTTTGGGCATGGACTGGGTGGTGATCGATGCCGAGCACGGGCATCTCGATTGGAAGGAGATTGTCGAGCATTTGCGGGCGACCGCCCGGAGCGAAACGGTCGCTTTGGTGCGCATTGCGGAACTCAATGGCGGTCTTATCAAACGGGCCCTTGACATTGGTGCGGATGGGATTGTCATCCCTTGGGTCGAAACGGTCGAGCAGCTCAAAAAGGCGGTGGCGTTTGCCCGTTATCCGGAAGAGGGGCTTCGCGGCATTGGAGGAGAGCGGGCGACTTGCTGGGGACAATGCATGGTGGAACATACTGCCGAGGCCAATGAGCACGTGCTTGTCGTGCCCATCATCGAAACAGTTCGGGCCGCGAAGCAGGTTTCGCAGATGGTCCAGGTGGACGGAGTCGAGCTGTTCTATTTCGGTCCCGCGGATTTCTCTTCGACTGCCGGCCATCGGGGACAGTGGGAAGGGCCGGGAGTCGCCGAGCAGATTTTGCGATGCAAGGACACCATTCGTCAGGCGGGAAAGCATTGCGGCCTGATTGCAACGAGCCATGAAAACCTGCTAGAGCGGCAGAAGCAAGGCTTTAGGATGGTCGGTCTGGGCCTGGATGCCGGGCTGCTCTTTCGAACCATCAAGGCGTCGCTGGCGGTCGTCGGTCGCGACCGGCCGGTGCAAGCGTCGTTCGCTCCGACGCTCGAACAATCACCAACTCCTGCCGTTCCGCAGCCTCGTCCGCCGGAATCGATGCGGCCCGATCGGCCCGAGATCATGTCGGCCGTCGGCAGTGGGCCGAAGATCGAAATTGCCCGCGGGGTGGTGTTCGAGTGTCTCGTCGGCAGCCACAACCAGGCCCGCAAGCTGACGACGGGCCTCGTGACCTTCGCCCCCGGCGCGGTGCTTCCCTACCATCTGCATACTTTCAGCGAATCCATCACGCTCCTCTCCGGCTCTGCGGTGGTAGAAGTGGAAGGCCGCAGTTATACGCTCGGTAAGCTCGACAACGTCGTCATTCCGCCGGGACTGGCCCATCAAGCCAGAAACAACTCCTCGACAGAGTCCGCCGTCTTCCACATCGCCATGCCGACGGACACTCCCAGCCGCACGCTGGTCGATAAGTTCTTCTCGCGGCGGACAATGCCGGCCACTCAACCCGGAGTCCCCGGCGGCGAGCGGGTCAATCGCTTCGCCACGGCGGAACGCGGAGCAGCCGGGCCGAACACCGAATTCATCGACTTCTTCAACCAGGACCTGGTCCCCGGCATTGAGATGAGCGGCGGCTACGGGCTGTTCCACCCCGGCGGACGGCTGCCGGCCCATTACCACGACTTCGACGAATCGATCTGCATCATCAGCGGCCGGGCAACCTGCAACGTGGAAGGCCGCCGCTACAGCATGGCCGACTGCGCCACCGCCTTGCAGCCACGCGGCCGCGTCCACTACTTCGTCAACGACTCCGGTAGCACGATGGAAATGCTCTGGGTCTACGCCGGCCCCCGCCCGGAACGGATCGTCGTTGAGGAGCGGAACGCGACGGTGGAAGGGAACCCGTGGAAGTGACTTTTTCCACAATCAGATTCCATTGACGCCCGTTTATGGGTAGTATGAGGCGCTGTCAGGTTAGTAGCCTCTGCAGGAGCCGACTTCCATGGAACAAAAATACGAAACATTGCCCAAGGCGGAGATTCGCCTGGAGGGGCGGAAGGTGATTCGGGGGGATGTGGCCGGCGATTGGGGCTTGCGCTTGCAGTGGGAAGTGAAGCATAACGGCAAGGTAGTTGCCACGCCGGCGGCTCGGGCGGATGTCAGCTACGAGCATCCCGGCAAAGAGCCAGGGATGTATGAATTCGTCCTGCAATCGTGGCAGTACGTGAACTACCTCAAACAGCCGGATGGGCAGTTTGTGAACAGCAAGTTTGTGGAGATTTCGAACAAGGTGACGTACACGATTTAGGCTGGAACCAGACAGGAACCACGGATGTCACGGAGGATACGGATAAGACAGTTTTCGTCCGTGTATTCCGTGTCATCCGTGGTTGGCCATTGCAATTACAGGAAGTTCCCATGCTCAACATCGGTAACGAAAAAGTACCTCTTTGCCACGGCGTCAGCCGCCGCAGCTTTCTGCAGTCGGGATCGGCGGGCCTGGCCGGGATGACGCTGCCGGCGCTGATGAATCTGCAGGCCCGCGGAGCAGTCGTGGAAAGTCAGGCCAAGATTAAGAATTGCATCACCATCTTCCTGGTCGGCTCGCCGGGGCATGTGGATACATGGGATATGAAGCCGGATGCGCCGGCGGAAGTGCGGGGCAAGTTTTCTCCCATCAGCACCAAGGTGCCGGGAATTCAGATTTGCGAACATTTCCCGCTGATGGCCCGGATGATGGACAAGGTCTCGCTCATTCGCAGCCTGAATTACAACACGGGCTCTACGCATGAAAACGGCCAGCGCTGGATGATGACGGGGCATGATTTTGGGCCCGATGCTATCAAGCCGCACGCGGGGGCGGTCATCTCACGAGTCTTTGGGCAACGGAGCGAACTGCCGGCGAATGTCGTGCTGCCCGCCCCCATCGGCAACACCGGGGCGGGACCATTGCACGGCCAGCAGTCCGGCTATCTCGGCAGCGCCCATGAACCGTTCTTCCTCAATTCCGATCCGGCGCTCCCCGATTTCAAAGTTGCCGACCTGGAAGTTCCCAAGGGGCTCTCGCAATTCCGGCTCGATGCCCGCAAAAAGCTACTGGATCAGGTGGACGAATTGCAGCGCCGCACCGAAACTCGCACCACGCAGTCGCATGACAGCGCGTACCAGCGAGCCTTCCGCCTGCTGACCTCGCCGAAGGCGAAGGAAGCCCTCGATCTGACGAAGGAACCCGACAAACTCCGTGACCGTTATGGCCGCAACACGTTCGGCCAAAGCTGCCTGATGGCCCGCCGGCTGGTGGAATCCGGCGTGCGGTATGCCACGGTCAACCATTTTGATACCGTCTTCAATCTCACCTGCTGGGACATGCACGCTGACGGCGGCAGCCTCAACAATACGTACCTCGATTACGAGCGGCATCTCTGCCCGCAGTTCGACTGGGCGTTCACTGCCCTCGTCGAAGATCTGGAGCAGCGGGGCCTCTTGGCCGAAACCGTCGTCGCCGTCATCAGCGAATTCGGTCGCTCGCCGCGGCTCAACCCCCGCGGCGGCCGCGACCACTATCCCGACGCGTGGACGAACTTCCTCTGTGGCGGCAACATCCGCGGCGGCCAGGTCGTCGGGGCCACGGACAAGCTCGGGGCCCGCCCCAGCGACAATCCCATCTCTCCGCCCCAGGTCCTCGCCTCGATTTATCACGGGATGGGAATTAACCTGGATACTACGATGATGCCCGGCCCCGGCGAACGCCCCGTCCGACTGGTGGAAGCCGAGCCGATCAAGCAGTTGTTTTAGCCCGCCAAAGTAGTCCGCTCACTCCGTGAGCGGACATTCTAAGTACGAGACCGTTTTTCCATGCGCCTTCCGCGTCTGTTTCACTTCGTTTTCATTGCTGGCGTTTGGGCGCTTGGTGGAAATATTGTAGTTGCCGGTGAACCAACGCTCTCAAACCTCAACATCCGTGGCCTGCAACTCGGTGGCACGACGCAACTTGTGGTATCCGGCGACGAGTTTGGCACCGCGCCCAAGCTGCTCCTTCCCTTCGCGGCGAAACAAGAGCTGCAACCGGGCGGGACTAACAACCAGGCGACGTGGAACGTCACGCCGGAAGGAGATATCCAGCCCGGATACTACCAGGTGCGCGTGGTTTCCCTCGGTGGTGTGAGCTTGCCGCTGGTGATCGGTGTGGACAGGCTGCCGCAGGTGGCGTTTGCCACGGACGTTACGCAGCTTCCCATGGCAATGCATGGCTCCGTCGGCGGGAGCGCGGTGAGCGAGACGAAGGTAAACGGCAAAGCGGGCCAGAAAGTCACCGTCGAAGTCGAGGCACAAAGACTTGGCAGCAAACTCCGGCCGGTGCTCCATCTGTTCAACGCCAAGAAGAAGCAAATTGCCTGGTCGTGGAACATGCCTTCTCTCTCGGGTGACACGCGCCTGGAAGCGGTGCTGCCGGAAGATGGTCCTTACACTATCACTCTTCACGATGCTGAATATGCACCTCCTGGGCCGAGCCATTTCCGCATGAAGATCGGTGAGTGGGCATTTGTGGATCAGGCCTATCCCGTGGCGATTTCTAAAGGGCAGCCGATCGGCCTGGATTTGCTGGGGGCTTCGCCAATTCCCTGGCTGGAGGTTCCAGCCGTTACGTCAGCCGGAATCCAGCCGCTGGTGTTGCCGGCGGGGTCGAATTGGAGCGGTCCGCGGCCGTTTGTGGAAGTGAGTCCGCACGCCGAAGTCGTTGAACAAGCTCCCGCCGCCGCACCGCAGTTCCTGCCAGCCGGAACCGTGGGAGTAAGCGGCAAACTGCTTACGCCCCAGGAAGAGGACCGTTATCAAGTCCCTGTCCTGTCTGGCAGCAAGCTCCGGTTGGATGTGTTTGCCGAGCGCCTCGGCTCGCCGCTGGATGTGGCACTGGTGGTTCGCAATGAAAAGGGGGATCTTCTTGCGCGGGGAGAGGATGGAGTTGGAACGACGGATACGAACCTGGAATATGCGGTGCCGGATGGCATCAACTTCGTCGTTGTCGGCGTCGTCAATGCGACAGGCCGTGGTGGACCGAAGGGAATTTACCATTTGACGGTGGAACCAACTTCGCCAGGGGTAAGCAGCAACGAATTTCGGCTGACGACGCCGCTGCAGCGGATTTCGCTGCCGACCGGTGGGCGGTTTGTAATTCCGATCTATGCCGAGCGAAACGGCTATCAAGGTCCGATTGATATCGCAACAGGTGCGCTCCCCGCTGGCATTGCTGCGACTGCAATTCAGATTCCCGCAGATAGCGATGGCACACTGGTCACGCTTCAACGGACCGATGCTGCCGCTGATGCGTTGCTCGCCTCCTGGACAGGAAAATCCGCTACGGGTGAAGTGCGGCCCGTTTGGATTCAGGGGCACCCGCAGGAACTGCTTCAGCCGTGGCTGGCTTCGGAGATTGCCATCGCCCCGTCTGCGGCTGCTGCCTCCACATTCGCCGTCGATTTCCGGGACTTGCCCGCCGACGCCGCGCTTTTGCCGGGACAGAAGCTGGCGTTGCCCGTCAAGATCTTCCGTCCCATGACCGACTCCGTCGTGCGGCTTACGTTGTTTACCAATCAGGCTCCGCCGCTAACTAATGGTCAGCCGGATATCAATAAGACACTGCGAGCCGAAGCGGCGGTCGAGGTTCCGGCGGCAAACGTAGACGGCGCGGTGTCACTGCTCATTCCGCCGGAGTTGCCGCGGACGTATTTCGACGCCTCGATTCAGGCGGAGTTGCTATCGGCTGACAAGCAGAAAGTACTCGCTACCTCGTTCACTCCGGTGCGGCGATTGATGGTCAAGCATCAACTCGTGGTGCAACTCGTCGCCCCACCGCGGATTGAAGCCAAGCTCGACAAGGCGGCAGGGGCAATGATCAAGGTGGATGGTAAGATTGAACGCCGCGAAGGACTCACCGGCGAAGTCGTCGTGACACTGGTGGGGCTGCCGCCAGGAGTTAGTGCCGGTGCCGTCACAATCAAGGCCGACGCTGTCGACTTTTCCATAAATCTGGTCGTTCCGGCCAATGCTCGACCTGGCGAGACAAAGGGGCTGACTCTCTTCGCCACTGCCGCCGACCCCAAGCAACCAAATATTCGTCTCCGCAGCCGGGATGTGGATTTGACCCTCAACGTAACGCTCGCGCCGTAGGGATAGGATAAGGACATTATGAGCACAACGAACAGCCAGCGAGCTTCCACTAACCCGAAGCGCCAGCGAGGGCGTGAGATGTTTCTCCCTCGCTTGCGCTTCGGGTTAGTGTTGTCCGTCTTAACGTTGGCCGCGCCGCTGCTGGCTGCCGACGACCCTCCTCCCGCCGGCCCCATCACGGCTCATCCCGCGGCCATTGATCTTCGCCATCATCGCCAGGTTCAATCCCTACAACTGCTCGGACTTTCCGCCGATGCCTTTTCTCTCGACTTGAGAACACTGGCTCAGCTCACGATTGCCGATCCTAAAATCGCCGTCCTCGACGATAAGGGACTGATCCGCCCCGTCGCCAATGGCGATACCCAGCTCACCGCGGTCGTTGCCGGGCAAACACTCAGCGTGCCGATCAAAGTCGTGCTTCCCCCTGCCGAGCCGCCGCGAAGTTTTCGGCATGAAGTGATGCCGGTCCTCTCCAAAGCGGGCTGCAACTCAGGAGCCTGCCACGGCTACTCGCTGGGGAAGAACGGCTTTAAGCTCTCTCTTCGCGGGTCGGACCCGGAACTGGATTATGCCGCCATCAGCAAAGAATTCTTTGGCCGGCGCGTGAACATCGGCGTGCCTGAGGCAAGCCTGCTGATTGCCAAACCGAATGGAGCCATGCTGCACGAAGGGGGCGTTCGCTTCAAGAAGGACAGCCTCCTTAATGAAATGCTCGTCTCCTGGGTCAAGCAAGGAACTCCGGGCGACCTGGCGGATGCCAACCGAGTCGTCGGCATCAAGCTCATTCCCGATAAGCTCGTTTTGCGGCCCGGCCAGAAGCACCGCCTGCAACTCATGGCGACCTATACCGACGGCACGACGGCCGATGTCACGCGGATGGGCATCTTCACGGCCAACAACAATCAATTTGCCGAAGTGGATGTGGAAGGACTGGTCGTCGCGGGGGACAACGGCGAAACGGCCATCATGGCCCGGTACGAGAGGACTTTTGCGGCCACCGGTGTCATGGTGCTCGGTACCGAATCGGGCTTCACGCCGACTCCCGTCCCGGAAAACCTGGTGGACAAGCCAATTATCGATAAGCTCAATCGGCTGAAAATCTTGCCATCGCTGCTGGCTGGAGATGAAGAGTTCCTCCGCCGCGTCTATCTCGACCTCATCGGCGTGCAGCCCAGGCCCGATGAGATCAAGGCATTCGTCGCCAACGCCGACCCTCAAAAGCGGGAGAAGACCGTTGACGCACTGCTGGAGCGACCGGAGTTTGTCGATCACTGGTCGCTGAAATGGGGAGACCTGCTCCAGAACAGCCGCAACGCGGTGAGTTCGCCGGGAGTGTTCCTGTTCCGCGAATTCCTACGGGATGCCGTTTCCGCCAACATGCCGCTGGACGAGTTCTGCCGCAAGATTCTGACCGCTCGGGGCGGCGCGGCCGACGATCCGGCCAGCGCCTTCTTTGCGGTGAGCAAGGATACCAACGAGACCGTGGAGCGGACGACGCAAGTCTTCTGTGGCGTGCGGATGCTCTGCGCCCGTTGCCACACGCATCCGCTGGAGAACTGGACTCAGGCCGATTACTACGGCGTCGCCAGCTTCTTCAGCCAGGTCAGCAGCCGGCCCGATCCGCGATTGCCGGGGATCGGCAACGCCAAGCTGGTGCAAGTGAATCTGGCGGAGGGTTTCGCTACCAATCCACGCTCCGGCCAGGCGCAGACTCCGAAGTTCTTGGGGGGCGCAACACCGGAACTGGCCGCGAACATCGACCGGCGAGAAGCATATGCGAAATGGCTGACAGCGGCGGAGAATCCGTTTTTCGCCCGCGGCGTCGTCAACCGGATTTGGAGCTACTTCTTCCATCGCGGCATCATCGAGCCGGTGGACGATATCCGCAGCACCAATCCGCCAATCAATCCGGCGCTGCTCGAAGCCCTCACCAAGGACTTTGTCGAGCACAAGTTTGATCTGCGGCACTTGATGCGGCGAATCGTCATCTCGCAGACGTATCAACGGACCAGCGTACCGACGCCGTCGAACAAGAGCGACCAGCTCAACTTCTCGCACAGCATTCCTCGGCGGGTTCCCGCGGAGTCGCTGCTCGATTGCCTGGTGCAAGCGTCCGCGGTCCCCGAGAACATCAGCGGCGCTCCCGGCGGGTTCCGGGCGGCGCAACTGCCTGACGCCAATGTGGATAGCCCGTTCCTCAGCCTCTTCGGCAAGCCGCAGCGAATGGAAGCCTGCGAGTGCGAACGGGACAACACTTCGAACATGCTGCAAGCGTTGCACTTCCTCAACGGCAACAGCATCCTGGGGCGAGTGCAAAATCCAGCCGCTCGTCCAGCCCTGCTCTTCGCCCAGAAGCTCTCCGACGACCAGCTCGTCACGGAGCTTTATCTGTGGTCTCTCGCTCGCAGCCCCAACCCCGCCGAGCTCAAGGTGGGGGTGGACTTCCTCGCCTCCTATGGCGACAAGAAAAACGAAGCGGCTCAGGATTTGATGTGGGCGCTACTTAACAGCAAGGATTTTTTGCTGGTGCACTAACGCTGGCTATAACTTCTCCGCCAGAACCTCATCCACAATTCGCTTCACCTCTTTTCCCACTTTCAGTTCGTAGGGCTCATCGGGGACTCCCTGCTCATCGGCCAGTTTCTGCAGATCATTCAGGAGTTTCCTCACATCCTCGTCACTGAATGGTTGCTGAGTCTGAGCGGGCGGAGGTGGGTGAGCATTCTGGAAAAACGCGGATAGCAGCGTTTGCAGTTGTTCATATTTGACTTTCCCTTCCGCGCTCCCGCGGGCAACCCGCTGCACCGTTCGTTCGGCCTGCCTCTGTTCCTCCTGGTCGAGTCCCGGTCGCTTCCTGAATTCATAGGTGACGCCATAATTAACCATCGCGAAAAACAACGGGGATTTTGCCAGCCCCTCCATGATTTTGCTCTGCTCTCCACTGGTGATCAGGTTTTGCTTGACACCGTTCGATACGCGGTCGAGCTGAGCAATGACCTCTTGCTTGTCCTCCGCGGGCAATTCCGAGCCCTCGACCAAGTGCTTGTAAACTGCGCCGACAATATCCGTTCCGAGATGCTTGAGGCTGATGTTAATGCTGTCGTGAATGCCTTGGGTGATGCTATCGGTGAAGTACCACAGCGCGCCGCCACAGATCAGCAACGTTATCGCGCCGATTCCTCCCAGCACAAGTAAACAGCTCAGCCAAAACCGAGGGGGAGGTGGTGCATAGCCTGAGCTCAAGTGCTTCTTCTCTGGGTACGGCTTTGCTGGTTGGGACATGCCACATTCCTGGAGTCCTCGGCAATGACTGCTCCCATAAGAGACTTTGAGGAGGAGCAATATTCCCAGAATTCACCAAGCCTCGCCCGCCGCCGCGCTACTGGAGCAAATATCAACCGCGGGCTAAGATGCAGGATTATTCGCCGGCACCATTCATCTCGGGAAAAACAGGGCAATCCATGGTCAAAACCGCAAGCACAATGAAGCCGCTGGCCACGAAGGCCCCGGATTTTTCCCTGGTCAATGTGGATGGGAGAACTGTAGGGCTTTCCGATTTTGAGGACGCCAAGGCGTACCTGGTGGTCTTCATGTGCAACCACTGTCCGTTCGTGAAGCACGTCGCCTTGGAGCTGGCCCGTATCGGTCTCGATTACATGCCCAAGGGCGTGGCGATGGTCGGCATCAACAGCAATGACGCGGCCGCGCATCCAGAGGATTCGCCGGAGCGGATGATCCATGAGGCCGACGAACGCGCGTATCCCTTCCCATACCTTTACGACGAGACGCAGGAGGTGGCCAAGTCGTACGGAGCGGCCTGCACGCCGGACTTCTTTCTGTTCGACAAACAGGGCAGGCTCATCTACCGCGGTCAGCTCGATTCCAGCCGGCCGGGGAACGGCAAACCGGTGACGGGGGAAGATCTGCGGGCTGCCCTCGACGCCGTCCTGGCCGGAAAACCGCCGCTGGAAAGCCAAATCCCCAGCATCGGCTGCAACATCAAATGGCGGCCCGCGAATGAGCCGGCCTATTTTGACCCAGTGGGCGTGAAAGGGTGACGTTGAACTGTTGAGGAGCTACGCATGGAAGGCGCGAGAGTTTCACAAATTCCTTGGCCGGTGCTGCGCAGGGATTTGTTGACGGCGCTGTTGGCGAGCGGGCTGGCTGCGTTCGTGGTTGTGGTGCTGCTCCTTTTGGCGCGGCGGATGGCCGGAGCGCTGATTCAGCCGCTGGGAGGTTTCTCGCTGCTGGCGGTATCAGGATTGGCAATTCTGCTGGGGCTGGCGTGGCGGTTGGGATGGCAGGCGCGGGGCAGACAGGAATCGTCTCTGGCTCTGGTAGCGCCGGTGTTGCCTGGGATCGTGCTCTTTATGCTTCTTTGTGCGTTATCGCTGCCGGGCACGGCTAGCTGGGCGTTGATGTTGACGTGGCTGGCCTTTCTTACTGGCGAGGCGGCCTGGTGGTGGACGGCGTACTCAGACCTCAAGCAACCGGTCGCCCGCAGCTTTGTTTCGCCGAGGTCTATTGTCGAACCCGCGGAGGATGAAGTCGAAACTGGCGACGGTTCGTTGCCACAGGACGTGTTCCAGCAAATCACACGATTTCGCGGAGGGGAGCAGGAGCGGGTCGCCATCATGCTCCGCATTTCATTTGCCCCCGGTCAAAGAACTGCTGTCGCGCACGTGGCCTTCTGCCCGCCGCTGGCTGGAGTCCCCGAATTGGTGGCGGAAGTGACAGATGGCCCCAGCGCTACCGTGGCGATTACTAACCCGCAATCCTATGGAGCCCGGTTGGAAGTGCGTCTGGAAGAGGTTGCCGACGAGGAATGCGTCGTTGCAGTGGAGATCGAAGGCCACTCGTGGCTTGATGTACTGAGTACGGATTCCTGAGCACCTCCCTCCGTGCTGGCCGAAGTCCCCCTCGATGTTAGAATGGCACGATGCACCCTGGTCGCTGGAATGCCTGTTTCCTTGCCGGTTTCGCGCTGTTCCTCGCCGGTTGCAGCGCGCCCACCCTGCCCGGCGATGCGGGCTCGCCGATTAAATTCAAGGACGACGCCAGGCAAAACAGCGAGCCCAAGTCGTCCGAGCTCGGCGACCTGTCGTTCGTGGACTCCTCCGGAAAGAAAGTCGATCTCGCCAGCTACCGCGGCAAGTCCAACCTCGTGCTGGTCGTCACCCGCGGCTTTGTGGGAAGCGAGACGCAGAAGGACGGCAAGTCCGTGGGAAACATCTGCACCTTCTGCTCCACGCAGACATCGCGACTGATAGCCAACTACGCCAAGTTCACGCAACGGGACGCGGAAGTGCTGGTCGTGTTTCCCATTGCGCGAAAATCCGATGCCGGCACTCTCGACACCTTCGCCGCCCGCGTACAGGGAGATAAGAAAACCGCTGCCGATGCTCCCTTCCCGCTACTCCTGGATCTCAACCTCGCAGCCGTCGACGCCCTGGGCATCCGCGCCGACCTCTCGAAACCGGCGACGTACATTCTGGACAAGCAAGGTGAAGTCCGCTTCGCCTATGTCGGCCAGTCCCTGTCGGACCGCCCCAGCGTAAAAGCTCTGCTGGATCAGCTTGACCAGATCAATGCGGAATAGGACACAGAACGCTCTTTTCTCTTGTTCGCCGCGCCTGGATGTGCCAAACTAAGTGGGTTCCTTCCCGCCAATTCCTCCCCCCCTATTCCCGGTGGCCTGATGCATTTCCGCGTTGGCATCCTCCTCCTGGCCACCCTGCTTGCGTCCCAGATTCAAGCTGCCGAGCCGCTGCTGGGCCGCTCGATGTTGCGGCGACCGTTGGCACTGCAGTTCTCGGGGGATGGCAAGACTCTGTACGTCGCCAACCAGCAGAGCGGCACAATTTCCGTCGTTGATGCGAGTGAGAAAAAGGTGATTAGCGAAGTTGCCGCTGGTAAAAAGCTTTCCAGCCTGGCATTCCTCGCGCAGCGTAACCTGCTGCTCGCCACGGATGAAGCGGCTCACGAAGTGATCCTGCTAAAGATCGAAGCCGCCGATCAATTGAAAGTCGTCCAGCGGCTTCCGGTTAGTCCCTACCCAGTTAATATTATCGCGGCAGCGGATGGCAATCGCTGTTTCGTTGCGTCTCTCTGGTCCCGGCGAGTGTCGGCCATCGATATCAAGGATGATGCCAACCAGCCGTTGGTCCTGGCGAAGCAGGTGGACCTTTCGTTTGCCCCGCGCGAGCAAACGCTGCTCGCCAAGGAAAACAAGCTGGCCGTTGCCGACGCCTTTGCCGGTCGGCTGGCGTTTTTTGATCCGGCGGACCTTTCGCTGCAAGTCTCCAAGGAATTCCCCGGCCACAACATCCGCGGCCTGGGCGTCAGCGTGGACGGGAAAAAGATCCTGGTCGCCCACCAGATGCTCAACGATCTGGCCCACACAATTCAGAACGACGTCCATTGGGGAATGTTGATGTCCAACGACCTCCGCTGGCTCAAGGTGGAATCGGCCCTGGCTGGCGGCAAGGAACTTTACCACGGAGCCCACATGCACCCGCTTGGCGAGCCGGGCAAGGGCTCGGGCGACCCCGGCGGGCTCGACATGTCCGCCGCAGGGACGGTCGTCGTCACGCTCTCGGGTGTCAATCACATCACGCTCGGCAAGGAAGATGATTTCAGCCTGTACCGCGTCCCTGTCGGTAGGCGGCCGGTGGCGGTGAGAATTGCTCCGGACGGCAAGTCCGCATTTGTCGCCAACATGTACGACGACTCACTCTCGCTCGTGAGCCTGGCGGATCGCGAAGTGACAGCCACGATTCCGCTTGGCAGGCAGCCCGATCTGACGCAAATCGAGCGGGGAGAGGTTCTGTTCCACGATGCCAATCTCTCTCACGACGGCTGGATGAGCTGCAACAGTTGTCACAGCAGTGGACACGCCAACGGACAGCTCAATGATAACCTTAGCGATTTGTCGTTCGGCGCGCCGAAACGAGTTTTGTCCTTGCTCGGTCAGAAGGACACAGCACCCTATGCCTGGAATGGCAAAGTGAAAGACTTCGCCGAGCAAATCAGGAGCAGCCTGGAAAAAACCATGCAGTCCGACGAAGCTCCACAGGAGAATCAGATCCAGTCCATTGCCGCGTACCTTGATACTCTGGAACTGCCTCCTCCACTGGATGTCCTCCGTGGCACCCTGGACAAAGCCGCCGTCGCCCGCGGCCAGAAAGTCTTCGAACAGCATGACTGCGCCCGATGCCACGCTCCCCCGACGTACACATCGCCGGAGACCTACGACGTCGGCCTCAAGGACAAAGAAGGAAACGTCCGTTTCAACCCCCCCAGCCTCCGGGGCCTTTCGCACCGCGGTCCCTTCTTTCACGACGGCTCGGCGAAGACGCTGGCGGAAGTGTTCTCGCCGCGGAAGCATCCAGGCGAAGAAAGCTTTTCAGCTGAGGAAGTAAGGGACTTGGTGGAATTCTTGCGAAGTCTTTGACGCCGCGGGAAGCGCTAATCACGAGTGGCTGCTGGTGGGAATGTCGTCGTCCGGCGGCAAATTGCTGCGATAGATCCGCTCGAACCAATATCCCCACACGAGGTATTGCAGGGCGATGATGGCAAATACCGCAAATGCCAGCAGAAAAATCCAGAGGAAATAGCCCATCGTCAGAATGCTGATGGTCGCGGCCATCAGGATGCCGAAACCGGCGACGAGGGCGATGGATATCCACGAGTTGGCAGGCCGTTCAAAAATTTCGGGCCGCTCGGGCTTGGGAGGGAGCATGGGATGATTTTAGGCGGTGCGGAGCGGCAGGGGAAGAATGACGAATTCCGAATGGCGAATGACGAATTTAGGAGGGCAGTTCTTCCATTCGCCATTCGGAATTCGTCCTTCAGACTTTGACCTTCGTCCACCCTCCCTGCCAGAACCTCCACAGCACGAGCTGGCTCCGAACCGAGGCATCGATGACCATTGCGAGCCACGCCCCTTCGACGCCGAAACCCAGGCCGGAAAGCGTGCCCTCGGTGAAGGGCAATGGAATCTGGTCCCAGGCCAGAAAGCAAGCAAGCGGAATGCGAATGCCGACGAGGCCGATGAACGTGATGGCGAGAGGAACGCGGGTGTCGCCACTGCCGCGGAGGCCGCCGGTGAGAACGTTGAGCAGCGCCAATGCGGGGCAGCCGCAGGCGACGATTTTTAACAGATTGCCGGAGTGCCGCGTCAGTTCCGTCGGGCTGCCGATGAAGAACTGCGCCAGATGCTCTCCCGCGAAGTAGAACAGCAGCCCGGCGAGCGACATCACCACAACGCCGCAGATCGCCGCGGTGGTCACCGAGCGCACTGCCCGCTGCGGCTGGCCAGCGCCGAGGGCCTGGCCGGCGAGCGTGGCGGCAGCGACATGGAACGCCGAGCCGGGGAGATAGGCGAGAGCTTCAATCTGCAAGGCCAGGCCGTGGGCGGCGGTCGCCTTGGTGCCCAGGGCGTTGATGATGGAGACGTAGATGAGATGGCAGACGACGACGGATGTCGCGTCGAATCCGCCGGGAAGGCCAATCCGGTGCAGCCGTCGAATCGTTGTCCAGTCCGGCCGTGGCCAGCCGATGGTGAGCTGCATGCCGTTGCGGCCCCGAAGGAGCATTCCCAGGATAATGAGCCCGCCAATCATGTGGCCGGTCGCCGTACCAATCGCCAGCCCATCCCAGCCGAGGTTGGGAAATGGACCCCAGCCGGTGACGAATGCCGTCGCCAGAAACATGTTGACCGCATTGAGAACCACGCGGGCAATCAGCCCCGTAACGGCATCCCCCGAACCGCGAAGACAGGCCGAGCCGATCTGCTCAAGCATGATGGCGGGAATCGCCGGCGTCATGATCCGGATGTATCGCAGCGCCAGCTCAGCCGCCTCTGGCCGAAGCTGCATGGCGGAGACAAACCACTGTCCGCCAGCCATGAAAAAGACAATGCCGACACCCGCCGCCACGATCCCGAGCAGCATCGCCTGGTTGACGACGTGGCTCGCCTCCTTCCGCATCCCCGCCCCGACGAAGCGGGCGACCAGGGCCATCGCCCCAATCGAAATCAGCGAAAACAGCGTCGGCAGAATCCAGAGCACGTACGACATCAACCCCATCGCCGCCTTCGGCTCCTCCCCCGGCAAGAAATGCCCCGCCAGATACCAGTCCGTATACCCTACCAGCAAATTGAGCGACTCCTCCGCCATCACCGGCAAAGCCAGCGCGAACAGCGGACGGAGAGCGCCGGTAGGAAGAGGTGGGTCGGGGTTCAAGTTAAGGTCGGGGTCGGGAGCCTTTTGCGTCAGTGATTTTCCACTTGGCACACGCAACAACGCGAAAGACTCCCGACCCCCTGAGGTTGCGATGGCAAAGAGACCAGCAGGCGAGTATTCCCGAGTGGCGGTGAACGGTCAATGGAGTTAGCCCCTCCGTGGGCACCTTGTCGCCGCTTATAATGGTCGTTTTCTCCATCCACGCACGTATCCTTCACCATGCGATCATCCTTTCACTCCCTCCGCGCCGGCATGGTCGGCCTCGGAATGATATTTGACGAGACCTACCGCCCGTTCTTCGAACAGGCGCACGCGGAAGGAATCTTCAGCAACAAATTTGGCATCTGCCGCGTCAGTCTCGCCGCCGTCGCCAGTCGCACCGGCAGCAGGGCGGAGGCTTACCGCAAAGCGGCTGGAGACAAGATTGCAAAGTTCGCGAGCTTTAAAGAGCCGGATTCCATCGGGCAACTGCTGAAGAGCGGCGTCGATTTCGTCTGCGTGGCCACGCCCGATGACCGGCACTTCTACGCGGCGAAGGCGGCGATCCTTGCAGGCAAGCATGTGCTCATCGAGAAGCCCTCGGTGTTGACGCTGCAAGAGCTCGATGAGCTAGCGGCGCTCGCGATAAAACACAACGTCCTCGCCAAGGTCGTCTATCACAAGCTCCTCGACCCAGACCACAAAAAGCTCCACACACTGGTGGCGGATGGCGAGCTCCAGCATGTCAACACCGGCTACTGCACTCTGCTGGAGCCGAAGTCCATCGCCACAGGGCAGTTCGCGGAGTGGATTGCCGGCCGCAACCCCGGGACGTATGTCGCTGTGCATTACATCAAGCTCATCGATTTCACGTTCGGCGGACGGCTGGTCAGTGTGGCCTGCACCGGGCAACGCGGCATCGTCGGTTCGCCGGCGGGGGACACCTGGGACAGCACACAGCTCCGGCTCATCTATGAGTATGCCGACCAGCGACAGGCGGCCTTCGACATCCACACGAGCTGGGTCACCCCCGATAACTTTCCCGGCTACGTCGACCAGGAGGTGCAGTTCCGCTTCGACAACGGCGTCTGGAACTGCCACAGCCGCAAGCGCGGCGTGGAATGCACGGTGGAGGGGCGGACGCCGCTGACTCGCAAAATCAACATGAACAACCACTACAACGGCACCTTCCTGGAGCCGTGGGGAGAGCGGAGCCAGCGGGGTTACGGCGTGGAGGTGCTAGAGCGGTTCGTCCGCGAGGTTGCCACGGTCCAGTTCGGCGGCCCGGAAAGCGAGCGGCCCGAGCGTCTCGCTGCCGCCCGCCGCCTGTCCTACAACGACCTCTCCGCCGACCGCCAAACCGTCGCGGCCGTTCAGGCCATGGAGGCCATTCTCGCCCGCCACGCTGCCGGCACGGCCAACTGCCTCGTGGAAATCGACCACCCCAAGGGAGGCCTCGTCCTGCTCCCGCCGGGGAAGGCGGAGGCGGAGGTACTGTACGTGGGAAGAGTGAATGAGCGGGTGGAATAACCGTGTGATTTTAGCGGCATTTCGTGCGCTTGACGCAGTATGTGGGCCTGCTCCATGTCCGACCCCACCGGCCTTGTGCCCTTCGGTGAACTGATTCTGCACTAGCCACGAACCACCAACGTTTGCTCGGCCCCCACCGGCCTCGTGCCGGTGGAGCCCATGATTCCTGACAATCGCTACTTCACCGCTCCCAGATCGTACTCCCCAAACGTTCCCACCCAGTAGCTGTACTGAAACACCGGCGTCATTCCCAGCGCGAAGCAAAGGTTGTTCATGTACGAGTGCGCAACGACCTCCGGGCTTTCGTCCAAATGACAGCCAAGCGCCAGATGGACATGGTCCGGCAGTATCGCTGCCCGCGAGAGAAGATGACGTTTCGACTTGGCGGCGCCACAGATCATATCCCGGATAGCCGAGAGCTCACCGTGGACCAGGTGCATATCCCGATCTTGCATCACAAAAACAAGGTGTAGGTTGTACTAGTAGATGGCGTGAGAGGTCTGCCGCTCGCGTGATAGATCGACTTGCGGCTCAGAAATCTGGTACTCCGCCAATCGCTCCTGGACCCGTTCATCGGCCATCGTGTGATGCTCAAGTTGCGAGGCGAGATACGCCTCCACCTTGTCCCGCTTCGTCGAGCCGATGCTCCGCAGCGAATAATTTCGCCGAAAGGCATTCGGCATCTCCCGCTGCAGCAGGTGCTGCAGCCGGCCTTTGATCCGATGCGGGATGACGTCTGGTGCGACGGCCGGCAGTGTGCTCACCAGGAACTTGCTGACGTGTGGCGGGTCGAAGGAGTGGTTGAGGACGCGGATGTGGTCTGGTTCGGTCGCCCGCTTCAAATCTTCGAGCCAATCAAAGCTCTTCGGCGGATGGTGCCAGAAGAGGGCGTAGGACCAGATGAGCTGGTAGGCAGCGCGGGTGTTCTCGGGGGTGTAAAGCGGCTGGGGCATGTCGCTTTCGACGCGGGGAATCATTGGCTCCACCGGCACGAGGCCGGCGGGGGCCAGTTTGTTTATTGGCCTATTCTAGTGCAGAATCAATTCACCAACCGGCACAAGGCCGGTGGGGTCGGGGACCAGCGGCGTTCCTCTGCTGCCTTCGTCCCCACCGGGCTCGCCCCGGTGGAACGCTGATTTTGTACTAGAAAGCGGCGTTCGAAAACACGTCCCCGCCGGCCTCGTGCCGGTGGAACGAATGATTCCCCGCGTGGAATCATCTGCTCCACAGGGCGCGAGGTCGGTGAGGGCATCGATTCGCGCTCAGAGCCCGTTCTAGTGCAGAATCAACTCACCGACCGGCACAAGGCCGGTGGGGTCGGACTCACTTCAGAGTTGGACTACGGAGTTACAACAGGAAGATGTCTATGCGAAACCGTTACATTCAAGTCGCTGGCGACAGAATGTGTCTTCTCCAGCAGTTCAATACCCGAAATTGGCATCGGATACTTGGTGACGATGTCAATTGTAATTGGCTTCTCAGATGCACCGGGAACGGCATCGTTTATCTGTTTAGATTCGATGAATTCAAGGTAGGCATTGATCTTAGCTTGTAATGCCAGTAAATGACCGTTCTTGTCCGCCCAGTCCCAAGAATCCGCAATCGTAAGAACGATATGCCCGGTTTCTCTATCGATGCCAATTGCATCGATGACATGCTCCTGCTCGAGCGACATCTCTACTGCTCCCCCTCCTCCAGCACACTATCACTCCCCCCGTCCACCGCCAGCACATCTCCAGAATCCGAGATGGCGCTGTCCACATCGTCGCCGTTTTGGCCAGCGGCCATCAATTCTTCGTGCGAAGCGACCACTTCGTCGCTGACTTCGGGCTCGACTTCGTCGCGCTTGTCGCTGGTCCCCCGTTTTTTGAGATAGAGCTTGATGGGGACTTCGCCGAATTTGAGGTAGTCGCGGAAGATGCCCAGCAGGTAGCGGCGGTAGGCGGGTTGGAAGGCTTTGGGCTCGTTGCACATCAGGACCAGCGTGGGGGGCTGGGTGCCGACTTGGGTGGCGTAGTAGACCTTGGGGCGGAACGAGCCGAACATCGGGGGCGGGGTTTTTTTCATGGCGGCCCGGACCAGGCGGTTGAGCTCGCTGGTGGTGACCCGGTCCTGCGACTGCTTGAAGAGCATCTGGGCGTGGTTGAGCAGGGCTTTGACGTTTTTGCCCGTCTCGCCGGTGATGAAGGCGATGGGGACGTGCCACATGGTGGGGAAGTTGTCCCGCAGGTAGGTGACCCACCGCTCCGTCGGCATCTGGCCGTAGAGCAGGTCCCACTTGTTGACCACGAAGATGCAGGGGCGGAAGTTGTCGCCGATGTACTGGCAGAGCTGCTTGTCGACTTTGCTGAGCCGCTGCGTGCAATCGAAGAACAGCAGCACCACGTCGGCGCGACGGATGCTCCGCTGGGCCCGGTGGAGACTGTAGAAGTCGATGTCGGTCTTGACGCTTTTGTTGCGGCGAACGCCCGGCGTGTCGATGGCCATGAACGTTTTGCCGTCGAGCTCGAACCGGACGTCGACGCTGTCCCGTGTGGTGCCGGGAATCTCGCTGACGATCACCCGCTCCGCCTGGGTCAGCGTGTTGATGAACGTGCTCTTCCCCGTGTTGCGGCGGCCGACGATCGCGATCTTCATCACCGGCTCTTCCGCCGCCTCTGCTTCCGCTGCGGTCACCTCCGGCAGCCGTTCGAGGATCATGTTGAGCAGGATGTGCTTGTTGCGGTTCTGCATAGTGCTGACTTTGATCAGCTTGCCGCGGCCGAGCTTGTAGAACTCGTCCGCCTGCGAATCCAGCGTCTCCGCGTCCGCCTTGTTCGCCACGCAGATGATCGGCTTATCGACATACCGCAGTCGCTTGGCGACCTGCTCGTCGAGGGCCATGACACCATCGCGAGTATCGACCACGAACAGGATCACGTCCGCCGAGTCGATGGCCGTTTCAATCTGCTCCTCGACCTGCTTGGTGAGGTTGTCGTCGTCAATGATGCCGATGCCGCCCGTATCGACGATTTCGAAGAACCGCCCTCGCTCTTCCATCAGGTAGGCAATCCGGTCGCGGGTCACCCCGGCCTTGTCATCGACAATGGAAATCCGCCGGCCGGCCATCCAGTTGAGAATGCTGGATTTGCCGACGTTGGGACGACCGACGATGACGACTTGAGGGACGGGCATGGAGGGGACTGAGCGGGTGATGGTGAAAATTACCCACCTTTATCATAGTCAGTGAGGGGGGAGCGGGCGAGGTGATGGGATAAGGGGATGATGAGATAAGGGGATGATGAGATGAGGGGATGATGAGATGAGGGGATGATGAGATGAGGGGATAAGGAGCAGGCCTTTTCATCATCTCCTCATCACCCCATCCCATTACCAGTCCTCGGTGAGATCACCTTCGGCATTGCCCAAACGCATGGTATCGCCTACAATACCACGATGGGACGGCCTCAAATCGTCATTGATACCAACGTCATTCTGGCGGGCCTTTGGTCTCAACTAGGGACCTCTCACCAGTTGCTGCAGCGTTTGGATGAGGGAGATTTCGATTTTCATTTGTCAGTGCCATTAGTGATGGAATACGAGGACGTTTGCTTGCGGCACCGTGCGGAACTGGGCTTGAGTCAAAGGGACATTTCGGTAGTTATGGACCAGATCTGTGCGGCCGGCCAAAGGCACGAGATATTTTATCTATGGCGGCCGTGGCTCAAGGATGCCAAGGACGACATGCTACTTGAACTTGCCGTAGCCGCCCGCTGTTCCAAAATTGTGACCTTTAACCTGCGCGACTTTACCGGGATAGATTCGTTTGGAATCGAGGCAATTCGGCCGGGAGATTTTCTTCGGCAATTGGGAGAAACACAGTGAGCAATATCAGTCTGCGTTTACCAGACTCGCTCCATCGGTCGCTGCGCGACCTCGCGGAGCGGGACAATATCTCGATCAACCAGTTCATTACCACGGCCGTGGCCGAGAAGGTTTCGGCGCTGGCGACCGAGAGCTATCTGAATGAACGGGCGCAGCGGGCGGATAGGCGGAAGTTCAAAAAGGTGCTGGCTAAAGTCGCCAAACGACCGCCGCAAGCTGGGGACGAACTGTAATTTGCAAACGCTTTGTCTTTCTGGCTCCTTCTCTCCTGCTTCTCGCGATTCTATAACCATGCTATGCCCACCGACGATGCATCCCTGGCTCGCGCTCGCCGCATCCTGACGCAGCGGTTGGAGAGCTTGTCACGAGCGGGGGTGATGCAGATTGGGAAGCTGCCGCCGCCAGTGGAAGGGTTGAAAGCTGCAATTTCCAACCAAAGCCTGGCCGGGCAGGCTGGAAGCCTACCCCACGTGCCGCCGCCACCAACTCTTCGGAAGGAACCCGACATGCCTCGTGCGAAAGCTGTTCCGGTCGGTCCTGCAGCGGGCTCGCTCCTGCGACAGCCCTATCCGCCGAATGTGGAGGGAAAGGACGCCCGAACGGTAGCTTTGGACTTAATCAACAGTGGCGAAGTAAAGGGTTGTAAGCTCTGCCGCGAGCTGGCGGCTTACCGGACGCAAACGGTGTTCGGTGTCGGCGCCGTGACGCCGCGAGTAGTTCTGTTCGGCGAAGCGCCGGGAGCCGACGAGGACAAACAAGGGGAGCCGTTCGTCGGCCGGGCGGGGCAACTCCTCAACAAGATCATCGAGGCCTGCACCTGGAAACGGGAAGAAGTCTACATCCTGAACACCCTCAAATGCCGCCCGCCGGACAACCGCCCGCCGGAGCCGCATGAGCTGGCCAACTGCCGCCCGTTCTGGGAGCGGCAATTGGAAATTCTCCAGCCCGACTACATCGTCTGCCTCGGAACGCACGCCGCCCAGTCGCTGCTCGAAACGGGGGAAGCCATCGGGCGACTGCGGAGCAAATTCTTCACGTATCGCGGCAGCAAAGTCATCGCCACCTATCACCCGTCCTATCTGCTCCGCTCCCCCGACGCCAAAAAGCTCGTCTGGGACGACATGCAGATGTTGCTCAAGGATATGGGAGTCGAAATTCCCAAGAAAGCGAGCTAAGCAATGTCTATTGCCACTCTCATTGACGAATACGCGGCCGGTCCCGCGGAACTTCGCAAGCTCGTCGCTGGCCTCACCGCTGAGCAGGTTCGCGCTCGCCCCATTCCCGGCAAATGGAGCATTCTGGAAGTGGTCTGCCACCTGGCCGATTTTGAGCCGGTGTATCTCGACCGGATGAAAGTGATTCTTACACAGGACAAACCGAAGTTCTTTGGCCGGGACGAAAACGCCTTCGCCGCCAAATTCGCCTATCACCAGCGGGATCTGGCGGAAGAGCTGAACGTGATTGAATCCTGCCGCCAGTCGATGACTCGCACCCTCCGTACTCTCCCCGCGGCCGATTTCCAGCGGTTGGGCGTCCACAGCGAAGCGGGGGAAATGACCCTGGAATCACTGCTCCGCCGGGTGACGAATCACGTGACCCACCACGCCAAGTTCATCGCGGATAAGCGAGCCGCGCTCCAGGCTTAGGCTGACGCGAGTTCGAGATTGCTCGTGATGCGCCGCCCGACTTGCAGCGAGCGCCGCATGGCCATCTGCGTGATCGGCTCAACTTCGGCAAAAAACTCGATACGCCCTGCGACTTTGGCGGCGACGCAGCGGCCCGCTTGAAGGATCACCGAGTTTTTGTGCATGGCGGGGATGCGAGGACCGTCGGTGATGATGCCCGAAAGATTGACGGGATCGGCAGCGGAGAGAATGCACCACTGACCTTCGTCGGGAGCATCCCGCAGCGTCCGCAGTTGCGAGACGGCTGCTTCCTGGGCAAATTGCTCGCCGGCGACCCGGGCAATGAAGTGGCCGCCGCGGACTTCGCCACGCAGTTCCATCCGGCGGAAGACCCGGACCAGTTCATACCACGGCGGCGCGGCATTCTCCCGCGTCAGGCAGTCGCGGAAGACAACGCCGTAGCGATGGAGAAGTTGTTTGCACCACCGCTGCAAGTATTCCTCATTCTCCGGCGGCTGCGTCTCCCCCGGAAAACGGGACCAGCGGCCGACTGGCGAAGTGCCGGTATGCAAGGCCTTCCTTTTTGGCCAGAGGCGGCGGCTGACCGTCTGTTTGGTTCCTTTGGAAATGTAGCGGACGGCAGCGAACGTGTCGGACGAAACGAGGCCAAGTGCGGCCAGCTCCCGGAGCGCTTCCTCCAGCTCCGTCGGCAGCAGTCCGGTGAGCCCCTTGAGTTCCTGATAGAAGAGTGCCCCACGAACCGACAAGACTCCGAGCACGTCCTGCGCTTTGCCTCCCGCGAAGGCATCCACCTTCACCCGTTCCCGCGGCAGCAGCCACGAGAGGTCGTGCCGCATCAATAGGGCGATGGGCATCGTCCGGTTGAGCGCGGCCATGCCTGGGCCATCCTTTTCGTCCCGAATCGGCGGGCGAAGGCGGCCCCACATCGCTTCGCCCGACATGAACAGCAGGTCCAGCCACTGCGGATCGTACTCGGCCACGCGGGCGGATAGAACTTTTTCCTCCCACATGCCGGCGGAAAGTTCAAACCCTTGCAGTTGCAGAATTGCTTCGCGCAGGCCGGCTTCCCCTTTTTTCTGCTGGGCAGGATGCAAGCCGTGTTGCCGCGTGAGGTAATCGAGATAGACCTCCGGTGCGACGGGCTGGATTTTCTGCCGCAGGCCGTCGAGAGTCATGCGGTGAATGCGGGCCAGCAAGCGCCGTTCGCACCACTCGGTACGGCTCTTGTCCTCACCATTCGCTTGCGCCGCCTCCGTGAACTTTCCACGCATGACAATGCCCGAACCCTCCAGCGATTCGAGCGATGCTTCCACCTGGCTCTCTTCCAGCAGCAGCCGCTGGGCGATGTCCGCCGCGGTCGTGGGACCGGACGTGAGGATGCGTCCCCGCACAAGTTCCAGTCGCCCCGTTGCCGGCTCCCATTCTTTTTGCAGCGCCGGTGGCAGTTGCGGGACTGGTTTGGCGATGATGCCGGGATACACTGCCTGCACCAGGGGCCAGCGCTCGGCGGCAATCCAGCCCCGTTTTCCGTGAGCAAGCGTCACCTCCGCCGCCCGGCCGGCTGTCACTAGTTCTTGAAACTCACGGTTCCATGCCGTCGACTCGTCGGCAAATACGATACCAAAGCTCAGCAGCGCATCGTGCAGCTCGTCGGCATCGCGAATCAGCGGCCAGGCATCCTGGCTGACCTGCGCGATGGCCTCGGGGTCGAGCTTCGCCAGGTCGCGAAAATCCTCGACGCTGAGGGACCGCCGCGTGGTGACCGCCCGTGTCCGCCGCTCTTCCAGTGGAGCGTCGTCGAGGAACGAATACGGATTGGCGTTGAGAATCTGGTGCGAAAATGGCGACGGTTCGCGGGTGTCGATGGGAAAGAACTTGATCGTGCCGTCCTTCACTTCTTGCAACATCGCCAGCCACCTTGGCAAGTCCATCGCCTCGGTCAGGCAGTCGTGCATCGTCTGCCGCACGATGGGATGGTCGGGAACCTGGATATCGCCGTGATGGTTTTCCAGGCAACCAACCGTTTCTGGAAAGGTCTGGGCCAGCAGATCCTCGCTGCGGAATTTCTGCAAGAACGGCGGCACTTTTTTCCCATTCTTCATCCGCAGCACGGCGAGCGCCCGCGTAATGTTCCACCGCCAGCGGACACCGAACATCGGCACGGCCAGCAGGGCCTGCTCCAGCAAATACTGCCCATTATGTGGCCCAATCATCGGAAACAGGCTCTCAATGGCAAAGCTGTGTTGCGGGCCGATGGAGAGGAGCACCCCATTCTCGTCCGCTGCCGCCTGAAGCTCGAAATCGAAGCTGCGGCAGAAGCGTTTGCGGAGGGCGAGCCCCCAGGCCTTGTTGATCCGCGAGCCGAGCGGCGAGTGAATCACGAGCTGCATCCCGCCCGACTCGTCGAAGAACCGCTCGAAGACGATTTCCTCTCGCGTTGGCACCCGGCCGATGGCGGCTTTCTGGGCGGCGATATAGCGAACTGCCTGTTCCGCGGCCCAAGGGCATGCTCCGCAGTCGGTTTGTAGCCAGGTGATGGCGCTGTCGATTTTTTCCGCGATATCACTTCGCAGCCGCGAGAGTTCGCCGGACAACTCCACCGTCCGCCCCGGTGCTTCCCCGAGCCAGAAGGGAATCGTGGGCGGAGCGCCGCCGGCATCGATGACGATGACTTCGCCGCCGGTGACCTGGCGAATAATCCAAGAAGTATTGCCCAAAAGAAAAACGTCGCCGCGCAAGCTCTCGATGGCAAAGTCTTCGTCCACGGTGCCGACGACGGTCTTTTCGGTCTCGGTCACGACGCGATACTCGGCCTGCTCGGGAATCGCGCCCCCCGACATGATGGCGGCCATCCGCGCGTGGCGTTTGGCCTTCAGCTTGCCGTTGATCTGATCCCGATGCAGATAGACGCCCGCCTTGTTGCCGGCCTTCACCCCTTCGGCGAGCATCTTCACGATGTCGTCGTAATCCTGCCGCGAGAGATTGCGGTAGGGATATGCCCGCCGGTAGAGGTTGTACAGCTCGTTTTCGCCCCATTCTTCGCAGGAGACGGCAGCCACGATTTGCTGGGCCAAGATGTCGAGCGGGGACTGCGGGATTTCAATCCGGTCGAGGTTTCCCTCTCGGACCGCCCTGATCATGGCCATCCCTTCGATCAGCTCATCGCGGGTCAGCGGAAAGAGCCGGCCTTTGGGGAGTGCTCCCAGCGAATGCCCGCTCCGGCCGACGCGCTGCAAGAAGTTGGCAATGGAGCGGTTGGAGCCGATCTGGCAAACTAGGTCGATGTAGCCGATGTCGATCCCCATTTCCAGCGAAGCGGTGGCGACGATGGCCTTGAGCTTCCCATCCTTGAGTTTCTGTTCCGCGTCCAGACGGATATGCCGAGCCAGGCTGCCGTGATGAGCGGCAACCGCTTCCTCACCGAGCACTTCCCGCAGCCGCAGAGCAATCCGCTCCGCCAATCTCCTGGTGTTCACGAACACCAGCGTGCTCCGATGCGACTGGATCAACTCCACCAGCCGCTCGTAGACTTCCCCCCACTGCTCGTTGGAGCAGACGGCGGAAAGTTCACTCGGCGGCACATCCACAGCGAGGTCGAGCTGGCGGACGTGGCCGGTGTGGATAATCTGACCCTCCGGTCCCCTCTCCCTC
>SXOA01000081.1 GCA_005778405.1 Planctomycetaceae bacterium | reverse complement strand
CGACTTCACCTTCGTTTGCCCGACCGAAATCATCGCCTTCTCGGATCGCCACGAGGAATTCGCTGTCCTGAACGTGCAAATCCTGGGGGTATCCATCGACAGCAAGTTCAGTCATCTGGCCTGGCGGAACCAGGCGAGGACGGAGGGTGGCCTGGGCAATCTGGCGTACCCGCTCGTCGCGGATCTCAACAAGTCCATCGCCCGCAGTTATGACGTGCTCTTTGACGACAGCATCGCCCTTCGCGGCTTGTTCCTCATCGACAAGCAAGGAATTGTGCGCCATCAGGTGGTGAATGACCTGCCACTGGGCCGGAGCGTGGACGAAGCCCTGCGGATGGTGCAGGCTCTACAGTACTTCGAAAAGAACGGCGAAGTCTGCCCCGCAAACTGGCACGAAGGCTCCCGCACCATCAAGCCGACTGTGGCCGAGAGCAAAAAGTTCTTCAGCGCCGAGTACGCCGGCAAACGCTAGGTAACGTGTAAAGCAAATCGACACTCCCGAGGGTGTTCGACCTAGCCGCTGGCAATCGATGGAGTCGAGAGCCAGAATGTTGGCAAGGTGGCGGACTGCTTGGATACTGTAGAGGTCTCCGTCACCGGAACCAATCAGGATCCAGCTCCATGACTCATCCCTTTCGTGGTCGTCGTGTTGTCGTCGTCCTGGCGACATTGGCTTTGGCTGGGTGGGAGTCTTTGGCGGCGCGACATGTCGCCGCGCAAGCCGAAACCAAGACCGCGAGCATCGTTAATGGCGGAATCGAGGAGCAAGACGCTCGCGGACGGCCTGTGGGCTGGCTCTTTCCAGCAGTGCTGGAGCAGGCGGGTTATCGGACCCAGGTGGTAACGGACAATCCGCGTGTCGGCGAAAAGTGCGTGCTGCTTGACGCGACGGGGGCGGAGGAATCTGGCGGCAAGTTTGGCAACTTGATGCAGTCGCTCGACGCTACCAGTTATCGCGGCAAGCGAGTTCGATTTCGCGCCGCAGTTCGGACGAGCGAGCTTTCCAGCGAGGGCCGCGCGCAACTTTGGTTTCGAGTCGACCGCGATTCGGCTGACGGTCAGAACAAGGTAGGCGCTTTTGACAACATGCAGGATCGGCCCATCCGCATGGAACAGTGGGACCACTACGAAATTGTGGGGCAGGTGGATGAGGATGCGTTGCGAATCCATGTCGGACTGCTGGTCCTGGGTAATGGGAAGGCCTGGTTGGACGACGTCTCGTTGGAAGTCGTCTCGGACAAAACGCCTGCGACCGGCGCGGCTATAGTGCCCCTATCCAGTGCCGCCGAAGCCCCGCCCCAACCTTTCTTTGTTCCCTGGCTTCTGCTGGTGGTCGTGACACTTGCGCTGTTCGCATTTTCGCAGACGAAAGCCAGCCTGGCCCAGCGAATTGCTCTTCGCTTTTCGCTGTCCTATTGGTTGCTTTACAACCTGCCCGCCCCGATCGATTCGCTGATTCCGGCCGGGGGATACTATTTCACCCGGGCGTATGAAGCCGGCGTGGACACTCTGGTTCGCTGGACCGCCGCCAACTTGCTAGGAATTCAACAACCGCTCATCGCTCCCAACGGCAGTGGCGACACGACTTTCGATTATGTGTGGCTGCTTGTCTGTTTTTGCCTTTCGCTTGTCATCGCGGCCGTCTGGTCAGGAGTGGACCGCAGGTCAACCAGCCACCCTTGGCTCCACGATCTGCTCCGGAGCTATTTGCGCTACGTGCTGGCGTTCATTCTGTTAGGCTACGGGCTGGCCAAGCTAGGTTCGACTTTCAACCAGTTTCCGGAGCCGGGCATTGACCAGTTGCTGAAACCCTACGGCGATTCTTCCCCCATGAACCTCGTTTGGACCTTCATGGGAAGCTCCCGTCCCTATACCTATTTCTGCGGACTCGGCGAAGTGCTCGGGGCTCTGCTGCTGGTTTGGCGTCGCACGACGATCCTCGGCGCAATGGTGTCAGTGGGGGTGATGCTCAACGTCGTGATGCTCAACTTTTGCTACGACGTGCCGGTCAAGCAGTTTTCGTCGCATTTGCTGGGCATGGCGATCTACCTGCTGTTGCCCGATGTGCCTCGGCTGGCCGACCTGCTGATTTGGAACCGTCCCGTGACCGAAGCTAACCAGCGTCCTCCTTACGCCACTGCGACCTGGTCCATTTGGATGCAGCGAGTGATGAAAGGTGGGCTGATCTGCCTGGGCATTGGTCTGCCGCTCACTTCCACTGCCATTCGGAAGTTCTCCAGCGGAACTGCTACACCAGAATTGCCCCAGCTATTTGGCTCCTATCAGGTCGAGTCGTTCACCATGGGGGGCAAGGTCGTGCCGCCGCTCTTAACCGATTCGACAAGATGGCGGACAGTAATCCTCCGCCGCTTTCCCTGGTCCATGAGGGGTGCTGGCTCGCGAGACATGATCACGGTTCGGATGATGGACAACAGACTGGTCGCCGCGACGCTGATTGTTTCGCCCGATGGCCGCACTCTTAGCCAAAGCCAAACTCCCACTCTGCCGCCCACGCTCGCCATCAAAACCATCGACGAGGGTCATCTCGTGCTGGCTGGTACGGTTCAGGGTCAACCAATCGAAGTGAAGCTGCGCCGCATCAAGCGAGAGGACTTCCTGCTGGTCCGTCGCGGCTTCCGCTGGGTCAACGAGTATCCATTTAATCGCTAAGCTGTCTGTGGGCTTTACTGCCAAACGGCTTAGGCTTCCATGAAGATTGGGACCAATGGCCGGACTATCCTAAGCGTTGTGCCCGCTGCGAAGCTGGCGATCAACTTTCTAGTGCATCGGCACGCCAAGGCCGAGCTATCCCAACTTGCTCGCCACTTCCTCGGTCTCCCGCGACCTAAACCGAAAACTCTGACTCTGGCTGAAGAACGTCAGCGGGTTTTCGTAAACAATGCGACGGATGGTGGCCTCACTGTGCCGCCGGCGGCGCATTTCCAGGATGAAGTCGGGGACGGCGGTCGGCTTGCTGGGGCCCCAGTCTCCGGCGCTGTTGACCATCAGCCGCTCGGGGCCGTACATTTCGATGATGTCGCAGGCCCGCTGCGGCGTGCACTTGGTGACGGGATAGAGCGTCATGCCGGCCCAGAAGCCTTCCTCCAGCACGTGCCGCACGGTGTGCTCTTCGACGTGGTCCACGAGCACCCGGCTGCGGTCGAGGCGGCTGTCGCCCGTGAGCATGTCGAGGATCATCCGGGTTCCCTGGTATTTGTCTTCCAGATGGGGCGTGTGAATGAGTATTTGCTGGTCGTATTTCGCGGCCAGGTCGAGGTGCTCCAGGAAGATGATCGATTCGTTCCGCGTATTCTTGTTGAGACCGATTTCGCCGATGCCCAGCACGTTGGGCTTGTCGAGGAACTCGGGAATCATCGCGATGACTTCCCGCGACAGGTTAACGTTCTCCGCCTCCTTGGCGTTGATGCAGAGCCAGCAGTAATGCTGAATGCCGTATTGTGCCGCCCTCTTTGGCTCGACCTCTGTAAGCTGCCGGAAGTAGTCGCGAAAGCCGTCCACGGTCCCGCGGTCAAAGCCCGCCCAGAACGCCGGCTCGCTGAGGCCGACGCACCCCATCTTGGCCAAGGTCTCATAGTCGTCCGTGATTCGGCTGACCATGTGAATGTGGGGATCGAAGTAGTCCATGGGAATTCGATTGCAGAAGGGAGATTGTAAACTGCAGATTTAGTTTCTTAACGCGGCAGAACTTTCATGGCCCGTTGCCAGGTTTCGTCGTAGGGGCGTGAAAACACGAGTTGCACTTGCTCGGCCCGGTCCTCTGTTGGTTCGCTCGCCACCTTGAGCGCCTCGTGCAGCCGGGCGATCCGTGGATCCTCGCTCACATCGCCGGTCGAGCGTTCCAAGCGGTCGAAGGCCGCGGCAACTTCCAGAATCTTGGCGCGAATTTCCAGGAATTCGCGGCTAAGCACTTCGGCAGCAGTAAGCGGCAATGACATGAATAATTCCTCTTCGATGAAGGCTGGCGTCTTCCTTCAGTGTCCCCTTGCGAACGGTCAAAAGCAAGCCGTTTTCGGCCGGTCGCAGCTATGCAATGCCTCGCCGCTCAATCCCCTGAGCATCGTCCCGCAAAAACCATAAATGCCGGTTCCATTTGACGTCGTCCATTTTTGGAAAATCCGTCCGCAAGTGCACGCCGCGGGATTCCTCCCGAGCCAGGGCGGCTTCAATCATAATTCGAGAAACCGCCAGCATGTTTTGCAATTCCCATCCCGCGGCATCCTCGAACTGGCGGACGAGCACGTATCGCCGCCACTGATCAACGGCAGCCAGGGCTTCATCGAGTAATCCTCTGCTGCGACGAACGCCGGCCGCCCGCCACATCAGAGCCTTGAGCGAATTGCGGATGTCGGCCAGATCGAGCGGTTCCGCGCTTGGAACGGCGGCAGCATTCTCAAGCGAGGGAATCGAATGCTGATTTTCACTCGCCAGCAATTCGAGAGCTGATTGGGACGCCCCCTCCCCGGCGTGTGCGCCATAGACGAGACCTTCCAGCAGGCTATTCGAAGCCAGACGATTCGCGCCATGTAATCCGCTGGAAGTCACTTCTCCTGCCGCCCAAAGTCGCGGGATGCTGCTGCGTCCGACGAGGTCCACCTTGACCCCTCCAATCATATAATGCGCGCCAGGCCGAACCGGGATGCGATCTTTCGTAATGTCGATGCCGAATTGTAAGCAAGCGGCCGCAATGCCGGGAAAACGCTGCTTGACAAACACTGGATCAAGATGCGTGACGTCGAGATAGACGCAAGGATGTCGAGTCTTTTCCATCTGGCTGACGATCGCTTGGCTCACCACGTCGCGCGGTGCGAGCTCCAGCCGCGGATCGTACGCGGACATAAAGCGGACACCGTCCTTATCCACCAGCCGGCCCCCTTCGCCGCGAATCGCTTCGGTAATCAAACTTCGACTGCCGCCGGCGATGTAAAGGACAGTGGGGTGGAACTGCATGAACTCCATGTCCCGCAGTTCGGCACCCGCGCGATAGGCCATGGCATGTCCATCTGCGGTGGCGACGGGTGGATTGGTGGATTCGCGATAAATTTGCCCGGCTCCTCCGGTGGTCAAAATGGTTTGCCGCGCCCAGACCAGGATTTTTTCCCCATGCTGATTGGCGACAATCGCCCCACGGCAAATTCCTTCGTGTGTCAACAGATCAAGCGTGAATGACCGCTCCCAGATTCGCACATTGGCGAGCATTTGGGTGCGAGCGATGACCGCCCGCATCACTTCCTTGCCGGTCATGTCGCCCAGCGCATGCACGATCCGGTGGCGGCTGTGGCCTCCCTCGCGACCAAGCGTGATTTGCCCTTCCTTTTCATCAAATTGGGTTCCCCACTCAATGAGCTCGTTAATCCGGCGAGGGGCTTCGCGGATAACCATATCGACGACTCCTTCGTCGCAAAGTGTGCCTCCGGCAACCAGAGTATCGGCGATGTGTTCCTCGAATTTGTCATCCGGGTCCAGGACACCGGCTATGCCTCCTTGCGCAAAGTTGCTGTTGGACTGCTGGATGGCGTCTTTGGTCACCACAAGAGCCGATAACCGCGGGTCGAGGGCGTTGGCCGCACGTAATCCCGCTAACCCGCCACCAATGATCAGCACGTCCGCAAAGTAGTGCGGCAGAAAACGAGGATGAAACGGAACGAGGTATCGCGGGGTAAGAATTGACATGAGAGCGATCGGAAGGGTTGGAAACCAGCTTTCATTCTAGCAGCGCGAACCATCCCGGAAGCTGTTCTCCCACAACATCTTGGGGCGAATCCCTAAGACAAACAAGATGCACAAACAACAAGAGACTTCCGATTTACTTGGGCGTTACAGAACCTTTTCGGACGCTCACCCGTCCAGTCTATGTTGCGACGACGAACAAGCTCCAGTTTGCCAATGCCAATTCGTATCAAGGGATTTCTTTCAATCGCTGGCGTCAGTTTCATGTCCAGTCCTAGTGGAGCGGCTGATTCTCGGAGATGTCCGCCAAGAGTTAGACGCGGGAAAACGAACCGGGTATGATGAACGAACGTAACATTCGCCGGTTTTCTCCCGCTCATTTTCCCGTCGAGAACGACTCCTTGGACGACAGCTCGACCGCGCCCAAATCGGTGAGGCATGTCCCCACCAGTCTGGGTCCCGCGGACATCACGCTGGAAGCGCCATCTGACCCTTCATCGGACCGGACCGCTTCGTGCCACGCCGCCTGCAAAGTGCACCTGGTCGAAGGGAGCGGCACGGAGATTTCTGGCGAAGTGCACCACCTGCTCCGCTCGCGCGTGCGGTCTGCTTCGCTGCTGACGTTTGTAGCGTTCGCCGTCTTTCTCGTCTGGCACGTCTTCCAGCTCGACCTCTTGCCGAGTAGGCCGCTGGCGCTTCCCACATTCATCTGGCACATCATCGCCACGCTGGTCGTGGGCTGCATCGGCCTTGCCCTCTGCTCGAAGCAGGCCCTTTCGACCAGCCAATTGCGCTGGATGGAGCTAGGGACGTGCGGGGTTCCGGCAGCGTTCTTCATGTTGATGCAGTACGCACGAACAAGCCTGTACGTCGACAGTTACAGCTTCCATCCCGGTGTTGCGCCGTTCTGGCTTCTGGCGATCTATACCTATGCCATTTTTATCCCCAACACCTGGAAGCGGGCGGCGGTTGTGATTGGCACGATTGCCACGCTGCCTCTGCTTACCACGGCTCTGGGAATGTTCCTGAATCACCACTTGTTCGTTTTCATGAGCAACAACCCCGGTACGCTCGTGGAGATAATTTTGGTGATGGCCATTTCGGCGATTGGCGCGGTGTTCGGGGTCTACACAATCAACAACTTACAAACTCAGGCCTATCAGGCCCGGCAACTCGGGCAGTATCACTTGAAAAAGCTGATTGGCTCCGGTGGCATGGGAGAGGTCTACCTGGCCGAACATCAACTGATGAAACGGCCCTGCGCCATCAAGGTTATCCGTCCGGAGAAGGCAGGAGATCCCAAGGTGCTGGCCCGTTTTGAACGCGAAGTCCAAGCAACCGCGAAACTGTCGCACTGGAATAGCATTGATATCTTCGATTACGGTCGGGCCGAGGACGGCACGTTCTATTACGTGATGGAGTTCCTTCCCGGCATGAACCTGGGAGAAATTGTGAAGCGGTTCGGTCCCATGCCCGCCGCTCGCGTCATCCACCTGGTGCGGCAGGCCTGCGATGCCCTTCAGGAGGCGCACGATCTGGGTCTCCTCCACCGCGACCTCAAGCCGGCGAACCTGTTCGCCGCGGTTCGTGGCGGTTTTTACGACGTCGCCAAGCTACTCGACTTCGGCCTGGCCAAGCCCCTCTCGGATTTGGACACCGCCCAGCTCACCGCGGACGGCACCATCACCGGTTCGCCGCTGTACATGTCCCCAGAACAAGCCACAGGCGACAAGGAGCCTGACCCGCGGAGCGATATCTATTCCCTTGGTGGGGTCCTTTACTACTTGCTGACCGGTCACGCTCCTTTCGAGAACGAGAAACCGCTGAAAGTTCTCATCAGCCATGCGCACGACCCCGTGCCGCCGCTTTCCGGACATCGCGACGACATTCCGCTTGATCTGGAGGCGATTGTGATGCGGTGCCTTTCCAAAAATCCCAACGACCGCTATCAATCCGCTGCCGAGCTCGCCGCGGCCCTCGATGATTGCGAACAGCACGGCACCTGGAGCCGCGACCACGCCCGCAACTGGTGGATGCAACAGGACAGCGAGACCGCCAAGGCGAACGAAATGGCGATCAATTAGCCGGTGACCGACCCTTACGCAAACAGCTCTTTGAACTGCGACTTGGTGGCCTCAATACCACGGCGGAGCATGATGGCGTCAATTCCGAAGCTGAGCATCCGACAGCCCATATCGTAGGTCCGCTGGGCGAATTTTGGGTTGACGGCGATGGTTCCCCAATTCTTGCCATGCTTCTTGCAGGCGGCAGCAACGCGGGCGTAGGCGTCCCACAGTTTTTCGCTGTCCCATTGGCTGATGACGCCCAGTTCCTGGCTAAGGTCGCTGGGGCCGACAAAGAGCAGGTCGACACCGTCCAGGGCGGCAATCTGGTCGCACTCCTCCAGGGCACCCAGCGTTTCAATCTGGATGGCCACGAAGTTGTCGCGGTTGGCGTCGGCCGACAGTTGCGGCAGAGTCTTGCCGCCAAACATGGCGTCGAACCCGCTGCCGTTGAGGCCCCGGTTGCCGCGTGGGGCGAACTTGACCCACTGCATGAACTCTTCGGCGTGGGCCGCCGATTCAATTCGGGCCGCCATCAGTCCGCCAGCCCCCGCCTCCAGAAACGCAGTGGCCATGCTGTAATTCGTCATCGCCATTCGAACGAAACTATCCATCCCATTTGCCCGACAGCAGGCGGCCGCGAGCGCCACCTGTTCGTAGGTCACGCCGCAATGCTCCTGGTCCAACCAGATGCCGTGAAAGCCGCCGCACATTCCATGCACGTCGAAAACCACGGGATGGATAATCCGCCCTGAGCAGAAGATGCGGCAAAGCTGGCCGGCGGCGAGGAGAGACTTGAAAGACATTTGGGGAATGGCGAAGCTCGAATGACGAATGTTAAAAACAGCGATGGAGCAGTTTACACGAATTCAAGCCCATTCGTCATTCGCCATTCGGATTTCGGATTTTCATTTAGACTTGATGTCATAACACAACATATCATTCTGGTCCCGCAAATACAGCTTCCCCCCAGCAATCACGGGATGGGGCCAACTTTGACCGTTGTGGGTCTTGATCTTGAAAGTGCCTTTCAGCTTGTATTCCTTGGGGTTCGCCTCAATCAGCGCCATCGTGGCATTTTCATAGCGGAAGTACAAATGGCCGTCGGCATACGCGACGGCAGCCGAGGCCCCGCCCGGCGATTGGCCCGCTCGCCAGGCGTCTTTGCCGGTCGTCATGTCGATGCAGACTGGATTGCCGTCATTGTGTCCGTGGCCGAGATAAATGTAATTCCCCAGCCGAATCATTCCGCCGTGATGGTTCTGCAGTTTGTTTCCATCCAGGAAATATTCTTCCTCCGCGTCGAACTTGTCGCCGCTCTTGACAATTTTTACTAGAGCCGACCCTTTGCCATAGCCGCTGGAACCGAAGACATAGTCGCCGCTGATGATCGGGGTAGGAATGTTGGCGGTGCCATTGGCAACCGGGCTGTAGTTCCAAAGCAGTTTGCCGCTGTCGGCGTCGACACCGATCAATCCGCGACCCACAAGTGTCACGTACTGCTTCACCCCCGCGGCGTGGCTGACAACGATCGAGGCATAGGCCGCTCCATCTCCACCATCGCGGCCGAGTTGGTCTCTCGAAGCTTCGGTCTGCCAGACAACTTTGCCCGTTTTCTTATCGAGGGCCGCGAGCATCGCTTTGTCACCGCCGGGGGTGACAATCAGCAGG
Source organism: Planctomycetaceae bacterium (assembly GCA_005778405.1). GTDB lineage: Bacteria > Planctomycetota > Planctomycetia > Pirellulales > Pirellulaceae > SXOA01. The sequence goes on along the minus strand of SXOA01000081.1, from coordinate 6,774 downwards.
TCGCCATCCACCAAAGGCGATTCGCTAAAACCCCAACTGGAATGCATCCGGCCGCCGAAGTCCCTGGAAAAACTTTTGCTCCAGATCAGCTCGCCTGAATTCACATCGCAACATCCCAAATCTCCGCCGCAACTGACGCCGAATACCAGCTTGCCATCGACCGTTGGCGTGCAATTGGGTTTTTCCCCGTCACCAAACGGTGTCGACCAGAGGACGCTGCCGTCCTTGGTGCTGGCGGCAATGATTGTCGTCTTGCCATTTTTCCTGCCGAGCGTAAAGAACTTGCCCCCAGCGACGGCCACACTCGAGAAGCCCTCGCCAAAACCCTTGGTTTGCCAGGCCAGCGGAGGACCTTCCTTCGGCCAGGTCTTTAGCAGGCCCTTTTCGGCGGAAATGCCGTCGCCAGTGGGGCCACGCCAGCGGGTCCAATCTCCCTTTTGGGCCTCCACTTTAGCCAGGTCCAACGAAGGCTTAGCTGCGCTGGGAGCGGCAGCTTGCGCGGAAATGAAGGCGGCGACTCCGGCCGAAAGGACGCTGCAAAACAAGAAACCAGGCAAGAGATGTGATTTGAAAGACATGGAAGTATCCATTGTAATGGTGGAAAAATGCGGGCTCCGCCGCAACCAGGCAGGCAGCAAAGGCAGGCTCCAGGCATTGTAAGCCGCCAGCCGCCAGGTAATCCATCCCAGGATGAGTGGCCGCGGCATCGTGCCTTGTTACAGTTTTTTTCCATTCGCTGAGATTCATCGGCATGCCAGCCAGCCCAGCGTTTACCGCTACCAAGGGAGCGGCCGCGAAGCGCGGCGAGGTCTTCACCGGAGCCCGCGTCTGCAGCGACAAGTGATTTGCCCGACTTGACGATTTCGCCAGCCGGTTTGACACTAGGGGGACCTTTTCAATCTTGCTCGACACCTCCAGGCAATCATGACCCTTCTGCAATCCCAAGACCCCGCCGTTTTTGCCGCCATCGCCGCCGAGGAAGTCCGACAGCAGGACGGCCTGGAAATGATCGCCAGCGAGAATTACACCAGCGTCGCCGTGATGGAGGCGGTCGGCAGCGTCCTGACCAACAAATACGCCGAGGGTTACCCTGGCCGTCGCTACTACGGCGGCTGCGAACATGTCGATGTGGTGGAGGATCTCGCTCGCAACCGGGCCAGGCAGCTCTTTGGGGCCGAGCACGTTAATGTCCAACCCCACAGCGGCTCGCAGGCCAATCAAGCCGTCTACATGACCCTGCTCCAGCCGGGGGACACGGTGCTGGGGCTGGACTTGGCCCACGGCGGCCATCTGACGCACGGAATGAAACTCAACATCTCGGGCAAGCTCTATCACTTCATCAATTACGGTGTCACGCCCGATTCTCACCGCATCGATTTCGACCAGGTCGCCCGGCTGGCCAAGGAGCATAAGCCCAAACTCATTGTCGCGGGTGCCAGCGCATATCCGCGGGAAATCCCGCACGACAAGTTCGCGGAAATTGCCAAGGACGTTGGCGCCAAACTCTTTGTCGATATGGCCCACTACGCCGGTCTCGTTGCCGCGAGCCTTCATAACAGCCCGGTCCCCTTTGCTGATTTCGTCACGACGACCACGCACAAGACCCTGCGCGGCCCGAGGGGCGGCTTGGTCATGTGTCGGGCGGAATATGCTAAAGACCTGGACAGGGTCGTCTTCCCCGGTTTGCAAGGGGGCCCGTTGATGCACGTCATCGCGGGAAAAGCGGTTTGCTTTCAGGAGGCCTTGCAGCCGTCGTTCAAAGCTTACGGCCAGGCGATTATCGACAACGCCAAGGCCCTGGCCGATACACTCTTGGCCGGCAGCCTCAAACTCGTCAGTGGTGGCACCGACAACCACCTTATGCTCGTCGACGTCACCGGACTCGGCTATGGCGGGAAAACAGCGACCGAGGTCCTGGAGAAGTGCGGCATTACCGTCAACATGAACATGATTCCCTATGATACTCGCAAACCGATGGACCCCAGCGGCATTCGCATCGGCACACCGGCGCTCACCACGCGGGGGATGGGAGTGGACGAGATGCGGCGCGTCGGCCAGTGGATGCTGTCGGCCTTGAAGAATCCACAGGACGCTTCACTGCATAGTCGAGTGCGCGGCGAAGTCTCGTCCCTCTGCGAGCAGTTTCCGGTGCCTGCGGCCAAACGCACGAACTAGCGGCTGTCGCGAGTCGCCGCGTGGATCGCTATTCTTCCAGTTTCAGCAGCTCCACCTTGCGAAACTCCACCGGGTGGCTTTCCGACTGCAAGGAAATGGTCCCGCCGCTGAGGATCTTGCCTTGCTTCTCGGCCAGCTTTTTGCCATGGGCATCTCTCTCGTCAAGCTGTGGCTCGGTGTAGGAGATGACTGGCTTTCCGTCAATGATGTGCTTGATGATCTTGCTGCCGCGGACTTCTAGCTCGACCGTCACCCACTGGTCGCCGTGGTAAGTCTCGGATTTCGAATTGACGCAGTGCGGCGTAAAGAGTTTGCCGTCCATGACGACGTTGGTGCCGGGCGTGCAAAGGTTGGCCGTCGTCCGCTTGTCTTTGCCGTTCCCGCCAAGAAGCTGCACCTCGATCGAAGCGGGAAATTCTTGGTCCTTTTCCATGGTGGTCGGTGACTCGCCGTGAATCATGACGCCACTGTTGCGGATTGCCCAGCCCGGCCCCCCCATGCACTGCAAACCGACAAACCGGTACTCCACCCGCAACCGGTAATGGGAGAAAGGCTCCTTGTAGAACAGGTGCCCGAACTGGCCGCCAAATTCCTTGTACTTCTCGTAGCCGACCGCCAGTACACCGTTTTCCACGCGGAAAGTGTTGCCGAAATTCTCGCCCAGATCGTGTCCCTTGATTTTCGGAGTCCACCCATCCAGGTCTTTGCCGTTGAATAGTTGAATCCATTTTTCAGCGGGCTTGTCCTCGGCAAACAGTGGTGTGGCAAGGGAGGACAGGAGAATTACGGCACAAAGGGAATGGCGCATGAGAGAACTCATTCGATAAAGCGGTGGTACTGCTAAATGGATTACCGCCGATATTACGGCCCCTCACCAACGAACAATAGTAGGGATCAGGTCTTGTTTTCTAATCCGACAGACTTGCAGGCATGCCCCCAAAGAGGGGCAGCGGATGTAAAGCGGGACATACATGGCAAGTTGTGTTGACAACCGTATGATAACGCACATAAGCAATTGCCTCACTGGATTAATGACTCGTAAAAGAAGTTATGCCATCGGTACGGCAGTCTCAAGGAAGGCATCATAAGATGTTGATTTTCCGGAGTCGACAAATTGCATAAATTCTATGTATTTTGCGGCTTGCGAGGATTGTAAATCCAATTCCGCGAGTTACGATTATTCTAAGCCGAATGCCCCGGCCTTCCTGTTGACCCACACTATGCAGTTTAGATTTTAAATCTTTGGCGCAGTGATTTGTCACTAGTTGTTCGTCTTTTTGGAATGGTTACCTAGCGCACCTTGGCGGTTCCGCCACAGCACGCAGTCATTTTTTCACGGGAGTCCACTTCACCATGTCGCAATTGTCCCGCCTCTTTCGCCTGCGTAAACGCCGCGAACGAACTCTCACGCAGGCCCAGCGCCGCCGCAAGTTGGTGGCAGGATTTGAACCACTCGAAGATCGCCGCCTGCTGGCGATCACCACCAGCTTTGCCGCAGGAGTGTTGACCTTCACCGGAGATACCGGCATCGGCGTCAATGAAAAGGTCGTCATCGAGTCCACGGCGACTCCCGGCACGATCAACTACGACGATGGCGTGGGACTCGGGTCCACGACGCAGCCCGGTGTCAACAGCGTCGTGTTCAACGGGTTCAGCGGAATGAACGAAATGGTCGTTATCAATCAGGGTGTCACCGTCTTCCGCCGTTTTGATCTCGGTCCTGGATTTCCGATTCAATTCAACGTCGCGGGGGATCCGGACTTTGACATCCTGCGGATTGCCGGCGGCAGTGCCGGCTCGATCACGTCGGGGAGCTACACCGTCTCGAGCCCGACTTCCGGCACGATTTCCTATGCCACTTCCGTCCCCTCCACAGTCGACATCTCGTTCACCGGCCTGGACTCCTCGGGTCCGGGACTGGACCGTGTTGACGACACAACCGTCCAAGGGGGAGTCTTCACGACCAATACCTCCGCGGGCGAGGAAAGCGTCAAGGTCGAGGTCGGCCCGAATCTGCCACCCGTGCAGGCGTTTACCCAGGGGCCAGTTTTCATTGACGGTGGAGACCGCGAAGAGTTTGGCCATGGTGACTTTGTCGGCGGCGTGAATATCAATGGCTGGAAATTCATGGAGCAGGGGATTGATTTTGTCAGAGATGGCGTATTCAACTCGGGTGCCCCCAACTCGATTCTGATTGTTGGCACTCTCCCCGGTTCACGGGTTAGGGCCGCGGTCAATAGCGCGATTGCCCCCTTGGGACTCGTGCCAACCTACGTTACTGGAGCGGGCATCACCTCAGCCATTCTGACTAATTTTCGAATTCTCTACGTACCTAGCGATTCGGGAAACGTTTCCGGCGGAATCACACCTGCCGACCTCGCGCTACTTGCGGCGCGGACAAGTGATATCCAAGCCTTTGTGCGAGGTGGGGGTGGAATCTTCGCGCTCACCGAGGCACTCTCGCCCAGTCCCTATAACTGGTTGCAAATCCCGGCACCATTCACAATTACCAGTTTTGGTGGAGGAGGTATCAGCAACGCACTTCGCAAAACACCCGAAGCAATCGCGGCTGGCCTGACAATTCTCAATTCAGAACTAAGTGCGGGCGTTCCCTACCACAATGTCTTCACGGGACCGGTAGGCTTCAACGGACTGGATATCTTTGTTCTCGACACAGGGCCGAATAACGTCGTTGATGGCTTCACACCGCTTGGTGATGATCGAGCGGTGACCCTCGGCCAAGGCGCGATCAACCAAACCGTCGGCGGTGGTCTCACCACGACCATCAGCGGCAACCAGATGACGCGGATCAACATCGGGGACAGGTTGAGCCTGACTCTCAACGCGCTCGGCGGAACCGACGCAATCACCGTGGATGGGACCGTGAATTCGCTGGACGGGCTGATCTCGCCGCTGTCTATCAACGGCGGCGGCCAGGGGGACAGCTTGCTGATTGACGACTCGGCCGATAATACGGGAGACGCGGTCTCTGTAGGCTCGATATCCACCATCGGCCTCTCCCCCGACCCGATCCTCTATGGGGGAATTGGCCCGCTGTCCGTGCGGGCCACGCAGGGTGCCGACACCATGACGCTCAATTTCGCCGCGGCTGGCCCGTCCAGCGTGCAGGTCTTTGGCGGTCTGTCGGGAGACCTGTTCACCGGCCCCACCGGCTACATGCAGCCCACTGCCACGATTCCGATTAGTGTGCATGGAGGTGTGCTCGCGGCCACTCCCGGCCCCGGCGTCCCCTTCAATCCCTTCGGCGAAGTCATCGACAAATTCAATCTGGACATGACCAACAGAGCCGACGGTCCGCTGGTCACGCCGGTCGTGATCGTCGATACCAACGGCGGCAACGCCGTCAGTGCCAATACGGCGCTCGTTCGCTTCACTGGCATCGAGGATATCGATCTGAAGGATGACGGCCTGCTGACGAACACCGTGATCGGCGATTTCTACGTCCGCGCCACCGGCAACGCGGACTACATCGAGTTCCGCAGCGCCGCACAGGTCGATCCGGTATTCCGGGTCCGCGTCGGAAACATCTACTATCCCTCGAGCACCGGCAACTTCGGCCCGTATACCACCGGCACCTCGAAAGTTTACGTCTATGGTCGCGAGGGAAACGATACCATCACGATGTACAACACCCGCCTCAATGCCGTCATCTTCGGCGAGGAAGGTAACGACGTGCTGACCGGCGGATACGGCAACGACTTGCTCATTGGCGGGCAAGGTGATGACCGGCTCAATGGTGCGGCCGTCGGCGGGAACGATGAAATCTGGGGCGATGACTTCGACCCGGTCGTCGACATTCCGTCCGTCGCTTCGCAGACGGGCACCGGCAACGACCAGATCAACACCTTTGGCGGCAATGACACGGTTTATGGTCAGGGTGGCAACGACATCGTGAACTCCGGCGGTGGCGACGACTATGTCAATGGTGGCCCCGGCAATGACGCGATCAACGGCCAGGCTGGAAACGACCGGCTCTATGGCGGTTCGGGCGTCGACACCGTCGCTGGCGGCGAGGGTAACGACCTGGTTGCGGGCAATGCGGGTGACGATAACCTGCTCGGTGATGGGGGGAATGACATTGTGATCGGCGGCCTAGGCGTGGACATCGTCAATGGTGGTGCCGGCAGTGACGGCGTGGTGGGAGACGACTCCAGCAACGCCGGGGGAAGCGGCAGCCTGGCCAAGAACGACATCGCCGACGCCGCCCTGCTGGCGTTGCTGACGGCAGGAACTCCTTACGGCGGCTTAAACTCGGCCGGTGACGACGGTTCGCTCGACACGTTGTGGGGCGGCTCCGAAGCGGATGCTTTCTACAACACGGCCACTGACCTGGCTGCGGACAAGAACGCCCCCGGCTATGGCCCGGACCTGTAACAGCAGGTCGGAATTGGAAACTTCATCATCGCTGGCTGCACACAGCCAGCGATGATTTTTTGCGCTAGCCCGGATTATTCACGGCTGCGGGAATGAAACAGCCTCCGGCTGCATCTAAGAAGTTGGAATACAACGACTTCCAAGTGTGCAGGGAGGCTGACCGTGAATATACACTCTGTCGGGCAAGTGGTGTTTGATTTTCTG
>SXOA01000080.1 GCA_005778405.1 Planctomycetaceae bacterium | reverse complement strand
TGTGGATTTCCACTACACAAGGGGGAGACACACTCGGTATTTGGTCCTTATACTCCCCCAGTCGCGTGTTTGGTGTCTGGACGCGGTGGCACCCTTGGGGAGGTCCTTCTTCTTGTCTCTGCTTTGCAACCCCCGGTATCTGCGGCTCAACTCCTCTGCCGCCTCTGGCCACGTCGGAAACTCAAACTTGAACCCGGCCTCCAACAGCCGGCCGGGGACCACGCGCCGGCTCTTCAGGATCAGCTCCGTTTCCGTCCGCATCAAGATTGCCCCCCCTTCTAACATCCATCGCGACGCCGGAAGACCGATGCGAGTACCCCAAGCCCGGCGAAGGGCCCGCATGAAATCCGCATTGGGGAGCGGATTGGGCGACGTGAGATTGACGGGCCCGGTCAGGTCGTACTCGATCAGCCAGTAAATTGCCCGTACAAAATCCCGCTCGTGAATCCATGACACAAATTGCCGGCCACTGCCGCACGTTCCGCCGAGTCCGCGGCGGACGAGGCCGAGCAGCACGTCGCAGATGCCCCCTCGGTCGGGACTCATCGTCATGGCCGAGCGGAGCAGGACCAGGCGAGTCGCCGGCGTGCTCGCTTCCTCAGCCGCCTGTTCCCAGGCCTTGGCCACATCGATGGAAAACTTCCATGTATCGGGTACGCCGGGCTCGTCACCTCCGATGATGCCCGTCCGCTCGTCGTTCGCCGCGTCGTACCGGTCGGCATATATCGTCGCCGTGCTGGCTTGCAGCCAGACTCGGGGCGGGCGATTGGCGTTCGCAATGGCCTGGCCGACCGCCCTGGTCGACTTCACCCGCGACTCCACAATCGCCCGCCGATTGGCCGCATGATATCGGCAGTTCACGCTCCGCCCCGCCAGATTGATCACCACGTCGGACCCATCGAACTCCCTCTGCCAATCCCCAACCGTCTCCCCGTCCCAGCGCACCATTTTCCACGCCGCTTCCCGCATCCGCCGGCTCAGCACCACTACCTCATGACCATCCGCCAGAAACGCCCGCGCCAGAAGCGTCCCCACTTGCCCACTGCCGCCGGGAATGATGATTTTCATAGTCGCTCAACCAGAAAATGAACCGCGGAGAACGCAGAGGGGCGCGGAGTTGACACAAAGGAAGGAGATACAAATGCAGTGGATTGTTCGAAATGAGGAATCCCAAATTCCAAACCTCTGCGTTCCTCCGCGATCTCTGCGGTTCGATACAAGACTTCGCAATGCAAATGGGCCGCTGGCTATCTAACCGCGTTTCCCTGCCGGAGATAACATAGAGTTACCCACCTATGAGCCTCCCGCCCCTCAAAATCGTCTACCTCACTTCCGGTGCCGGGGGGATGTTCTGCGGCAGTTGCATGAACGACAACGCCCTGGCCAAGGCCCTGATTGCGCTGGGGCATGATGTGCAACTGGTCCCCCTCTATACGCCCATCCGCACGGACGGGCAGGACGTGAGTGAAGGAAAAATCTTCTTCGGCGGCATCAACATGTATCTCCAGCAGAAGCTCCCCTTCTTCCGCTGGCTGCCGCGGTGGATGGATCGGGCTCTGGATCAGCCTTGGCTGGTCCGCTGGGCGACGAGCTTTGGCTCGATGACCCAGGCCAAGGATCTGGGAGCGCTTGCCGTCTCCGTCCTGCGTGGGCGGGAAGGCTTTCAGCGCAAGGAAATCGAGCGGCTGGTGGAATGGCTCGCCGTCGACGGTGGTCCAGATGTGATCCACCTCAGCAACATCCTCACCGCCGGCTGTGTGCCGTTGCTGAAGGAGCGGATGAAAGCCCACGTCGTCGTCACGCTCCAAGGGGACGACATTTTCCTCCGCGACCTCCCCGAGCCGTATCAAACGCAGGCCCTCGCCGAGGTCAAAAGTCTCGTCCCCCACGTCGCAGCATTCGTGGTGAATTCGAAGTACTACGCCGACTTCATGGCCGAGTACCTTGGCATTCCGCGAGAGAATTTTCACATTGTGCCGCTGGGGGTGGAAGTGGCGGAGTTCGCGCGTGGGGTAGGCTTCCAGCCTGCCCAGGAGGAAAGGAGTCAGGAGTCAGGGGTCAGGAGTCAGGAAGAGCCTACGGTAGGGTACCTCGCTCGTCTCGCCCCGGAAAAAGGTCTCCACGTCCTCGCAGACGCCTTCATTTTGCTCCGCAAAATGCCTGGCATGGAAAACGCAAAGCTCCGGATTGCCGGCTGGCTCGGGAGTCAGAATCAGCAGTATGCGGAGGAGGCATTTGCAAAACTAAAAACCGCTGGCCTCGAAAGCGCTGTCACCTACGTTGGCGAAGTGGACCGTAAAGGCAAGCTGGCATTCCTGCAATCGATTGACGTCCTGGCCGTCCCTACCACTTACAAAGAGCCCAAGGGGATCTTCGTCCTGGAAGCCCTCGCCAGCGGCATCCCCGTCGTGGTGCCCAACCACGGCAGTTTTCCCGAAACTCTGGCCGAACTCGGCGGCGGCCTCCTCCACCGGCCCGAAAACCCGCAGCATCTGGCGGAGCGGCTCCATGAGCTGCTCACCAATCCCGACCTCCGCCAGCAACTCGCCGTCGCGGGCCAAGTATCCATTGTTGCCAAACGAGACATACGACATGCGGCAGAGGCGACGGTGGAGGTGTATCGGGGGGTAGCAGCGGTTGGTGAGTAGTGGTTTGAGTACTGAAGTACGTGCGTTGCACTTGAAGCAACTATTTCCAGAAATCTTGCTTCCGAGGCTTGACAGTGCCAGCCTTATTGATACAATTGTTCACAATCATGCGAGGCCCAGGTTTGTGCTGCGCGCAGAGGAAAGTAGCGACGCAAATGTTCTCAGGCTCGCCAGGCGCGAAGCTGGGCAACTTGGCAAGTGCCAAAAGGACTTATAATAGTTCCCAGGTAATCAGGAGAAGTGAATCAATAAAACGTGAATCAGAAATCTACACATGAATCAAACTTACGACAACTCGAATCGCTCTAGTTCTTTGCAGCAAAGCGACTTGCGTCCATTGCGCTCGTCGTAAGTCTCCGCAAAGAAGAACATGAATCAATGAATCAAGACCCAGCCACCAGAGGGTGCGAGCGATTTGAAAAACAGCTTATAACTGACCCAGTACCAGATTACCTGAGTTATCATAGTCCCCAACCCAATTCGTCATTCGGAATTCGCTATTCGTCATTCCCATCACAAAGCCATGCCCTCCCAATTCCCATCCGTGACCATCCGTGTTTCCTCCGTGGCTCTCTTCCTCTGCTGCCTCGTCTCGACGCTCGCGGCCGACGATAAGCCCTTCCCCAAGCCCGCCAACTCCCAAGAAGAAACCATTAAGCCCCTCACGCCGGAAGAAGCCCTCAAGGCCCTCCAGCTTCCCCCCGGCTTCAAGGCGACTCTCTTTGCCGCGGAGCCCGCGGTGCAGCAGCCGATTGCCATGGCCTGGGATGAGCGGGGGCGGCTTTGGGTGGCGGAGTGCTATACGTACGCGGAATCGGCCAAGGGTTTTGACAAGGAGCAGAAGGACCGGATCGTCATCCTGGAAGACACCGACGGAGACGGCAAGCACGACAAGCGGACCGTCTTCTGGGACAAGGGGGACAAGCTGACCAGCATCGAGATCGGCTTCGGCGGCGTTTGGGCTCTCTGTGCCCCGAATCTCCTCTTCATCCCGGACAAAAACCGGGACGACGTTCCCGACGGCCCGCCGGTCGTCAAGCTCGACGGCTGGGACGGCGACTCGGTGCGGCACAACATCGTCAACGGCCTCAAGTGGGGGCCGGACGGCTGGCTCTACGGGCGGCACGGCATTCTGGCGACGTCCCCGGTCGGTAAGCCGGGGTCCAGCGACTCGCAGCGGGCGAAGGTCAGTTGCGGCATGTGGCGGTATCATCCCACCCGCGAGACCGTCGAGGTGGTCTGCCACGGCACCACCAACCCCTGGGGACACGACTGGGACGAGCACGGCGAGCTGTTCATGATCAACACGGTCATCGGCCATCTCTGGCACGTCGTCCCCGGCTCCCACTTCCGCCGGATGTATGGGGCGGATGCGAACCCGCACACCTACGAGCTGATGGAGCAGGCCGCCGACCACTTCCACTGGGACCAGGGGGAAGTTTGGAGCGACATCCGCAAAATCGGCGTCAGCCCCACCACCGACAAAGCCGGCGGCGGCCACGCCCATAGCGGCCTGATGATCTATCTCGGAAATAACTGGCCCGCCGAATATTGGAACAACGTCCTGACCGTGAACTATCACGGCAAGCGGCTCAATCGAGATACGCTGGAGCGCCACGGACCGAGTTACGTGGGTAAGCATGCCGCGGATCATGCCAAGTGGAACGATCCTTATTTCCGTGGCATCGATCTAACCTATGGACCCGATGGTGGAGTCTATGTGTTGGACTGGTCCGACATCGGTGAATGCCATGACAACGACGGCGTGCATCGAACGAGCGGGAGGATTTACAAGATTGTTCACACGGACGCCAAGAAGCCGGCTGATCCGGGAAATCTCTCTTGCCGCAAGCTGCTGGAATTGGCCGTGGGGCCGAACGAATGGTGGTCCCGTCGAGCCCGTGTCACTCTACAAACTCATTTCGAAAGTCAGCATGGTTCCGACCCGGAACTGACTGACAAGATTCTCTTCGACCTTTTTGCGAAGGCGAAGGATGTTTCCACCAAACTGCGGTGCATGTGGCTGGCGAACTCCCTCGGCCTATCCACGGAGGCCTGGCTGACGGAACAACTGGGGAGTTCGGAGGAATACGTTCGCGTTTGGGCAGTACGGCTGCTTGGCGACATTCCTGAACTCAGCACGGCAGCGAGTGAACGACTCACCAAGCTGGCCGGACAGGAAAAATCAGGGCTCGTGCAATTGTATCTCGCATCCACGATGCAACGGCTGCCGAGCGAGAGTCGCTGGGGCATCGCGAATGCGCTGGCGACGAAGTCTGAATTTGCCACAGACCCTCAGTTACCGCTTCTCATCTGGTACGGCATCGAGCCGGCGGTCGCCAAAGACCTGTACGGAACCGAACCGGCACTCGCCAAAAACCTACTGCGCGGACTCAAGCTCGTCCAAACGACCAAGATGCCAACGCTTCGGCGACTCATCGCGCGTCGGGTAACGGAGGAATTGGAGCGCAGGACAGCGGGCACTACTCTTCTGCTGCTCTTGCTTCGAGAAACCCCGGATGATTTCCGCCTCGACGTTCTCGAAGGGATGTCCCAAGCTCTTCGCGGCTGGCGGAAAACACGTCCACCGACAAGTTGGCATGAAATCTCTGCGGCGCTCGCCAGGAGCGAAAGTGCGAAGGTGAGAGAAGCCGCTCAGAAGCTCGGCGTAGTCTTCGGCGAAGGGCGGGCGATTGAGGAAGTGAAGCAACTCGTCACCAACGAAGGAGCGGATGCGGCCATTCGGACCAGTGCGCTCTCGACGCTCATTCAGGACCGCGGCGACGACCTGCTGCCGCTCCTTAAGAAGCTGGCCGGGGACCGGCTGCTCGCTCCCACTGCCATCCGCGGCCTGGCGAGCTATGCCGATGCCGAAGTCCCCACCCTCATTCTCAAAACCTACGCGAGCCTCACCCCCGACGGCCGCTCCGCCGCCATCAGCACCCTCTCCAGCCGTCCGGAATATGCTACAGAGCTTCTCAAGGCCATCGAGGCAGGCAAGCTCAAGCGGCAGGAGATCACCGCCTTCCACGCCCGCCAGATCCGCAGCTTTGAGAATGAAAAGCTCTCCGAGCAACTCACGAAAGTCTGGGGCGAAGTCCGGGTCAGCGGCGCGGAGAAGAAGCAGCTCATGGAGCAGCTCAAAACAGCTAATAACAAGGAGGAATTGGCGAAGGCCAACCCTTCCGCCGGCCGCGCCCTCTTCACCAAGACCTGCGCGAGCTGCCATGTCCTCTACGGCCAAGGCAAAACCGGAGCCGGCCCCGACCTCACCGGCTCTAACCGCCGCAATCTCGATTACTTGCTGGAAAACATCGTCGACCCCAGCGCCTCCGTCGCCGCCGACTTCAAGGCCACCCTCTACCGCCTCGCCGACGGCCGCTCCCTGACCGGCGTCATTGTCGAGCAGACCGAAAAGACACTCACCCTGCAAACAGCCACCGAACGTCCGACCATCGCCAAGAATGAAATCGAAGAATCCAAAACCACCGGCCAATCCCTGATGCCCGACGGCCTGCTGCAACCATTGTCGCCAGAGCAGATTCGGGATTTGCTGGCGTATTTGATGACTACCGAACAAGTGCCGTAGCCACACGCGGCCCGCGTGTTGGCTTCTGCTCATACGGCCCAACATATAGCCTACACGCGGGCCGCGTGTGGCTACGAGGTTCCGCCATGCTCCAATTCCTCGCAGTCGCCGTTCTTCTCGCCGCCCCTCCCGAGGAAATCCCCGGCAAGCGGGTTCCTCGCGAATTGCCCAAGCAGGTGAGCTATCCGCCGGAACTCCCTGATGGTAAGACCTTCGTCACCGCGACCTCGGAGATGTTCCTGGAGGCTTCGCCGACGCAGCCGCTGCTGGCAGGAGTGGAAGTGGCCAAGACGCCGCCGACGGTGGACTTTCTCTACTACCCAGGGCAAACCTATGAAGGGAAGCCCTGGTCCAACTGGGGGGACAGCTCGTTCGCGGATGGCAAGTATTACTCGGCCATCGGGGACCACCTGGCCCCGCAGGGAAATGCCTTTGTCTTCGAATATGACCCGGCCAAGAAATCGCTGCGGCAGATCGCCGACGTGCGAAAAATCATCAACCTGCCCGACGGGCATTACACTCCGGGAAAAATCCACAGCCACGTCGAGCTCGGCATCGACGGTTGGCTGTACTTCTCCACGCACCGCGGCTCGACGAAGGTGACGACGGACGCCAACCACTATCTCGGCGACTGGATTCTGCGGGCCAATCCCATGACCGGTGCCGGTGAAGTCGTTTCGCACGGCCTAGTCCCCAAGCACTGCATCCCCAACGGTCTGCTCGATGCCCAGCGACTCATCTTCTACGGCGGCACCGCGCCGGGTGTCGGCGGAGAGAATGAGGGAATTCAGTTCTTCGCCTACGACATTGGCAAGCAAAGGCTCCTGTACTCCGGTCCCGATGGCCCCGGCCGCGCGATGATCCTCGCCAAGTCGACCGGCCGCATCTACTACACCCCAGCCGTTACCGACTCGCCGCTCCTGCGGTTCGACCCGGCCAACGGCAAACCTCCGGAGAAGCTCGCAGGGACAATTGGCATCCGGGCCGCGACCGACGAAACACCGCAGAACATCGTTTACACCGTCTCGCAGGGACGGAAGGGAAATGAATCCACGATCTACGCCTTCAACACCAAGACCGAGCAAATCACCCCGCTCGGCCCCGCGGCTGTAGGTGTGAACGAATACGTCGCCTCCCTCAAAGCCGATCCCACCGGCCGCTACCTGTATTACGTCCCCGGCGCTCACGGCGGCAGCGACACCGACAACTCCGCGGTCGTGCAGTTCGATACCCAGACCAAGAAGCGGAAGGTCATCGCTTTCCTGAAACCGTACTTCGAACAAAACCTCGCCTGCATCCCTCGCGGCACCTATGCCGTGGCCATTGATGACAAGGGAGAAGCCCTCTATATCACCTGGAACATCTCCCGCGGCAGCAAAAGCTGGGACTGCTGCGGCCTGGCCGTGGTGCACATTCCCAAGGAAGAGCGGCCGTAGTGTATACTGACCCGCGAAAGATCTCGGCTAAGCTGAGATTGCTTCAAAAGATTGACACAGACTCGGAACTTTCCCTATACTGGGAGGGTAAGAAAGGACGAATGTTAGCGAGGCTGCGCTAGCGAAAAGCGTAGGGGCCTCGTCCCACCAGATTCGTCCCTGCCTAGGATTTTCCTCACACGAACCGCCCGCCACTGGAGATGAACCATGCTTTGCATTCCTGGACAGCCGGGGAAGGACGTTTGCGACCCCCAGGTAGGAGTCACTCGCCGGGATATTCTCCGGGTCGGCGGCTCGGCCGTCATGGGGATGACGCTGGGTGGTATGCTGCAGTTGCAAGCCAAGGCGGCTGATGCTCCCGCGAGCGGCAGCGGTCCTGGTTGGGGAAAAGCCAAGCGGGTCATCATGTGCTACCTGCAAGGCGGCCCTAGCCATCTCGATCTTTGGGATCCCAAGGACGGCGTGCCGGATAATGTGAAGAGCGTTTTTGCCCGCGCCCAGACCAAAGTCCCCGGCATGGACACGACCGAGCTGATGCCCAAGCTCGGCCAGGTCGCCGACAAGCTCACGATGATTCGCTCGATGAGCTACACGCCTGTCGGACTCTTCAATCACACCGCCGCCATTTACCAACTGCACACGGGTTATACGGCGGACAAGGTCAGCCCCTCGGGCCAGCTCGAACCTCCCTCTCCCAAGGATTATCCCACCTTCGGCAGCAACATCGTCCGCCTCAAGCCGCCGACCGTTCCCATGCTGCCGTTCGTGATGATGCCCCGCCCGCTGCAGGAGAGCAATGTCGTCAATAAAGCTGGCACTGCAGGATTCCTCGGCCGGGCCTATGACCCCTATTACCTTTTTCCGCCGGGGGACGACATGGACCTGGCCAAGATGGAAAAGATTCGGGTCGACGACCTGACTCTGCGGCCGGAGGTTTCCGAGGCTCGCCTGGATCGCCGGGCGCGTTTGCGGGACATGATCAATCAGGGGATGCCCGAAGTGGACAAGGCCGTCGCCAAATACGACCTCGATAAATACTACGACTCCGCCCTCAACCTGATCATGTCCGGCCGGGCTCGCGAAGCTTTCGCCCTGAACAAGGAAACCGAAGCGATCCGCGAACGCTATGGCCGCAACACGTTTGGCCAGTGCTGCTTGCTCGCCCGCCGCCTGGTGGAAGCCGGCACCCGCGTGGTGGAAGTCATCTGGCCGAAGGTGGCCAACAGCGACAACCACTCGTGGGACGTGCACACCGGCCTAACCGACCGGATGAAGAAGCAGTCGGCTCCCATGCTCGATGCGGGGCTTTCCGCCCTCATCGGCGACTTGGACGAGCGGGGCCTGCTCGACGAAACGCTGGTTGTGGCCCTCGGCGAATTCGGCCGCAGCCCACAGCGCGGCGTCTCCACCAGCGGCAACAGCAACAGCAACGACGGCCGCGACCACTGGCCCTACTGCTACACGGCTGTCGTCGCCGGAGCCGGCATCAAGCGGGGCTTTGTCTACGGCAAGAGCGACCAGACCGGCTCCGCTCCGCTGGAGACCCCGGTGCATCCGATCGAGCTGCTGGCCACGATCTATCACGCGGTCGGCATCAACCCCAACACCATCGTCTACAACCACCTCAACCAGCCCCGCGAGTTGGTAAAGGCGGAGCCAGTGACGAAGCTGTTTGGGTAAATCGCAAGCGACGCATTTGTCAAAACATAAGAGGACAGGCTGAGAAGCTTGTCCTCTTTTTGTGCGCTCAACGAAGCGCAAAAAAATCGGGGAGCCTTTCGACTCCCCGCTCGCTTGTCACAGTCTCTTGTCGAGGGCACGCTTAGTAGCGTCCCCGGCCCCCTCCTCCTCCGCTGCGGTCGCCGCCACCTCCACCCCGGTAGCCACCGCCTCCACCGCCGCCACCGCCCCGAGGACGCTCCTCGCGGGGGCGGGCTTCGTTGACTGCCAGACTCCGTCCCTGAAATTCCTTGCCGTTGAGGGCCTCGATGGCGGCTTCCGCGCCATCATTCATTTCCACGAACCCGAAGCCGCGGCTGCGCCCCGTCTCCCGGTCCATGACTACCTGCGACGACTTGACGTTGCCGTACTGCGCGAACAGGTCGCGCAGATCATCGGTCGTTGTGCCGAAGGGAAGGTTTCCAACATACAAATTCTTGCTCATGTGCATTCACCTGCGAGCCCGAGGGCTCTCCAAAAAACTCTGGCAACAAAATGGCCCAGAAGACGCTTGCCGGTTCCCAGCAGCGAACCGGCGAGCCACGCAGTGGGGATATCTCAAGCTTGGCCTTGCGGCCCCTTTCGAAAATCGCCTTTGCTGACGAACAACCTGCTTGACGATCAGCGCGCCCGGAGAAGCGAGGACTCGGGCGACAAGATCCTGGGCGGAGAGCGGAGCAAAATGCGTCAATCTTCCAGCAGGAAAACCACCAGGTTTTCCATCCGAGGAAATTATACACAGAGATACTATGGTCAAGGGAAGAGAAGATGGGAAGATTTTTTGGGTGGGGAGTGAGTGGTGGAGTCGTGAGTGGTCATTGCCTGCCACCACTCACCCACTCACCACTCACCCTCCCACTATTCTCCGAATAGCCGCCTCCAGGCCCTCTACCTGTTCCCTCTGATGCAGCGATGACAGGCTGATACGAAGCAGCGATTCTCCCTCGGGAACGCTTGGCGGGCGGATGCCGGGTACGAAGTAGCCTGCTCGCCGAAGCTCGCCGGCGACCTGCACAGTCTTTCCCGGCGAGCCGAGAATGACCGGAATGATCTGGCTGTCCGAGCGTCCAATGCTTAGCCCCGCGGAGGTAAGGTGCTCGCGTAATTCTCTCGCGCGCGCGAGCAATTCTTGCCGGCGATACGGCTCTTCTTGGACAATCCGCAGCGCGGCAAGTCCCGCTGCCGCCACCGCCTCCGGCATGGCCGTGGAGAATACATAGGGCCGCGCCCGATTCGCCAGCCAATCGATCAACGCCCGAGAACCAGCGACAAAGCCGCCGAAGCTTCCCAGGCCCTTGCTGAGCGTACCGACGCGGATGTGAACGCCGTCTTCGACTCCCAGATGCTCACAGATACCTCGCCCTTTCTCTCCAAAGACACCGGTCGCGTGGGCTTCATCGACGAGGAGCATCGCGCTGAACTCGCGGGCAAGGTCGGCGATTTGCGGAAGCGGTGCTAGGTCGCCGTCCATGCTAAAAAGCGTGTCGCTGACGATGAGCTTTCGGCGTTGGCGCGAAACTGCAAGCGATTGGCGAAGTTTGTCGACTTCGCAATGCTTGTAAACGTGAATCTGCGCGCCCGAGAGACGACATCCATCAATAATACTGGCGTGATTCTTGGCGTCGCTGAAAATGGCGTCTTCCGGACTAACGAGCGATGTAATCGCACCGACGTTGGCGGCGAATCCCGTTGAAAAGAGAAGCGCGGCCTGCGTTCCTTCAAACCGGGCCAGTTCCCTTTCCAATTCCGCGTGCAGCGAACCTCGTCCTGTCACCAGCGGGCTCGCTCCGCTCCCCCAACCGCGTTTTTGCACAGCCTGGGTAACGGCCAATCGGAGTCTCTCGTCACCCGCCAGGCCGAGATAATCATTCGAGCCAAAGTTGGCCAGCGAATGGCCGCCGATTTCGATTCGGTCACCCCGCTGTGGACTTTCCCGCGCGAGCAACGTGCGCCGCAACTCCCGGTTGTCCAGGTCCGCCAGTGCGTCGTCGAGCCAGGAGAGCGGGTCTACCATATCACGACGCCGCCGGGCGCTTCACCGCTTGCAGCACTGCGCCAGTAGCCTGCGATTTGTTGAGAACGTAGAAGTGGATGCCCGGCACGCCGGCGTCAATCAACTCTTGCACTTGCTTGGCCGCGTAAGCGATGCCACGGTCGAACTGCCATTGCGAGTCGTCCTGTTGGGAAAGCTCATCGACAAAACGCTGCGGCAGGCGGGCTTTGCAAAGATTGGTGATCCGCTGGATTTGTGAAAGGTTGGTCACTGGAAGAATGCCCGGCACAATGGGGGCGGAAATGCCAAGTTGGTTACACGCCTGTCGAAAGCGGAAAAAGTCGGCGTTATCGTAAAACAACTGCGTGATAACCACGTCACCGCCGGCGGCGACTTTGCGAGCGAGATTCTCCAGGTCCCCCTGCGGACTGATTGCCTCCTGATGCGTCTCCGGATATCCCGCCACCGCCAAGCCAAAGCCGGGAAACTCCTGCTTGATGAGCTGCACGAGTTCGGTAGCAAATCGCAGGCCCCCCGCCACCGGCTGGAAAGCAACTTCGCCCTTGGGCGGATCGCCGCGTAGAGCCACGATGTTGTCGATGCCACGGGCTTGTGCTTGCTGGAGGTAGTTCCGCAACTGATCCACCGTGGAGCCAACACAAGTGAGATGCGAAGCGACACGCACGCCAAACCGCCGCTTGACCTGCTCGGTGATTTCCAGTGTCTTGTCTTGCGTACTTCCCCCTGCCCCATAAGTGCAGGTGATGACGTCCGGCCCGAACGCCATGAGATCCGCGACACTGGCGTACATTGCCTCTTCGCCAGCCGGTGTCTTGGGCGGAAACAGCTCGAAGGAGAGCGTGAACTCGCGGCGCGGATAAAAGGACATGGCAGAAGACTGAAAGGTGCAAAACATCATCTTATGTTTAATTCTTGTCCAGTTAAACCCCTGCCGTTGTGCGGCTGACTCCGGTTCAGGCTTGGCCGGAGGTCTGGAACGGTCAGGCGACACAGTTGCGTGGAAAGCGCTGCCGATCCACCGCCGCGAGTGATAAGTACTCCCCCGGAGCGGCTGATACTGGCAAGGGGAAAATGCGCCCTGGAATCGTTTTGGAGTATGATTGGCCGCAAAAGAGCTTGTGCCCTATCCGGGCACACTGCAGGTTGCCCGCCACTCTCTATGGACTCCACGAATGATCATCGTAGGTATAAAAGTATAGGATTACTAATGCGCCGCTTGGTTGACAGTGATATCATTGACCGATAGTTTGATTATTCAACTTTCGATTCCTGATTTCATTGATAGGCAATTCACATGGCAAAGAAACGGGGTGGCACCAACCTGTCCGAGGAGATTCGCAGTTACGTGAAAGCGAATCCCAATTCGAAGCCTAAAGCGATCTCGGAGGGACTTGCCGCCGCGGGCGTGAAAGTCACCCCGACTTATATCAGCACGATTCTGTCCAATGAGCGCCGCAAGTCCGGCAAGTCCAAGCGTCGCGGCCGCAAGCCGGGCCGTCCCGCCGGTAAGAAGGGGGACCTGTTCGCCAATTTGTTGCAGGCCAAAAAGCTGGTCGACAAGCTCGGCGGGATTGACGCCGCGCGCGAGGCGATTGATACGCTGGCCAAGATTATGTAGCTCTTAGGCTGCTTCGGAATGGCTTTGGAGTTGCGCGAGAACGTCGAGCGCTGCTTCCAAGCTACCGGCTTCTTTGACGAATTGCGCAAGGTCGGCGATTGCCGCTTCGCCCAATTCAATACCGTGGTCTGCGAGCAACTCCTGGATTTCCACGAGTTGCAAATCTTCCAGTCGACCTTCGTTTTCGTCGTCCATATCAACGACTATCGGTGCGGTCTGCTAGCGGTCTAAAGTGCCCGCGGGCGTTGCGGGATAGGCCAAGTCGGCGGCTGGGGCAAGTTGTTAGGGCCGCGGGCAACAGCGCCAAGTAGGCTAGCACGTGGTGCCGATAACGAACGACATGCCTCATGCCCAGCGCATCGATGAAATCCGCCGTCAAGTGACCGAGACCTTTGCCCGGATGCAAGTCCCCCTTCCGGATCAATTTCGCGAATCCATCCTGATCCGCAAGGGAAGCTACTGCGGTCGGCGCTTTGAGACGGATGGCGCGTACGCCATTTGGTTTCTGGAAGAGGACGAGGTCAAATTCTACCGAACTCTCCACAGTCCGGCGACAGTTCATTTTCCGCCGATGGAATCGTCGCGGATTGCCGCGTAGTCGAATTCTCTCCCCAGCGCGCCTAATCGCCGCGCGCGAGCCGCAGCCCTTGGGGAACGACGAGCCGTTCCAACAATTCAAAAAGTCCCTGGACTACCACGGCTAGTAATGCCGCAGGGATCGCGCCTTGCAAAAGCAAACTCACGTCCGCCAGGCGAATGCCGGTTAGGATCGGCTCACCATAGCCGCCGGCACCGATGAGGCCGCCGATGGTTGCCGTCCCAACATTAATTACGGCCGCCGTTTTGATGCCGGCGAGGATGGAGCGAGAGGCAATCGGCAACTCGACGAGGTACAACCGGGCTTGCCGAGACAGGCCCAGGACAATGGCCGACTCCTTCAAGTTGGCGGGAATCTCATTCAGCCCGGCATAGGTATTTCTGACAATCGGCAACAGGCTGTAGAGGAAGAGCGCCATGATCGCCGGCTTCACTCCCAGTCCCAAAAGGGGCACCATGAACACCAGCACCGCCATCGAGGGAATTGTCTGAATAATGCCCACAATTCCCAAGATGCCGTGCGTGACCTTGGGATATTCATAGGCCCAAATCCCCAGCGGCAAGGCGACCGTTACCGCCGCGGAAAGCGAGCAGAACACCAGCAGCAGATGCCGCGTGGTATTGCGCACAAAGTCCCGGCCGATCACCACCCACTTTTTCTCTTCGCCGCTTTGGGTTTCGATTTTGAGTTTGCTGAGCAAAAAGTCCCCTGCCACATTCACATCCCGGTCGTGATCAATCCGCACCCGGGTGTTCATTTCCATCATGGCGCTATTATCAATCTTTCCTTCCAGCTTTAGCAGGTTTTGCAGAACTTGTGGAGCGCGATCTTTCAAATCCTCGCGATATAAGATGACCGCGTGATATTCGGGAAAGCAGGCCAGATCGTCGTCCAGAATCTTCAGCCTATACTTGGCAATTTCCGGATCAGTGGAATACAAGTCAGTGACGAGCAGCGTTCCCGAATGCAATCCGCGATAGGCCAGACTGTGATCCAGCCCCGTTGGCACATTGTCGAACTGATACAGCACTTTCACTGCCGGCCAACCGTCTCCGCGCTTCAGAAACTCATCGCTGAAGCCAAACTTGAATTGAGGGTCGGTGGAGCTTTTTGCCACTCGGGCCAAATCCGAGATCGTTTGAATCTTCATTTTCTCGGCCACGTCTGCCTTCATCCCCAAGGCATAGGTATTGTTAAAGCCCAGCGGCTGGCTCATGACGAGGTCCAGTTTGGCCAGGGCGGCGCGGATGTCGTCGTCGCTGCGGACGCGCTGCCCCTTGAGAATCTCTTGGCTGAGCGTGCCTGTGTATTCGATGTAGACATCGATGTCTCCCTTCTTGAGGGCGGCAAATACTATTTGAGTTCCGCCGAGCGCGCTTTGATGCCGGGCATCGCCACTCGCCTGATCCGCGAGCAGCGTCAACATCTCCCCCAGGATCACGTTTTCAATGGAGCTCTTCGAGCCAACGCGAACCAGGGGGAGATTTGGAGTCTCGGCAGCGGCTATTGATGCAAGAATGAGGAGCAGTGCGGCTGGGAAAACGGTAAGTGAAACAATGGATCTCATGATGTTGCCACCTCTTTGGGTTCCACGCCCGGCAGCCGCTGAGCATTGATGAAACGGGTGACGTAGTCATTCGCGGGGGTATGAATCATGTCAGCGAGCGTCCCCTGCTGCACGATTTCGCCGCCGCCGAGCAACACCACGGTATCGCCGAAGAAGCCGGCTTCCCCCATGTCGTGCGTGACCAGGACCACCGTCTTCTTCAGCGACTGAAAAATGCCGCGGAGGTCTTCTTGCAGGTCGTAGCGAACCAGCGGATCAAGGGCCCCCATCGGCTCATCGAGCAAGAGCACGTCAGGGTCGAGCATCAAGGCTCGCATAATCCCCAGTCGCTGCCGCTGACCGCCGGAAAGCTGTGAAGGAAAGCGGTCCAGCGCCCCATCGGGGAGGCGAGTCAGTTTGGCGAGCTCTTCCAATCGCTCATTCACACGCTGCTTGTCCCAGCCGAGATAGCGGGCCAGCAGTCCCACGTTGTCGCGGGCGGAAAGATGCGGGAACAGGCCCCCATCCTGGATGACATAACCCATTTTTCTCCGCATCAACATGATGTTGCCCGGCGTCAGCGCCACGCCGTCGAACTTGACCGTCCCCTCACTGGGCTCAATCAAACCGATCATAATCCGCAAAATCGTGCTCTTCCCGCAGCCGCTGGGACCGATCAGGACCGTGGTTTTCCCTGGCTCCAAAACGAGCGAAGTTGGCTTCAACACCTGTGTCTTGCCAAATGACTTGGCGACAGCGATCAATTCCAGCATGCAGAAATCCTCTGGCCGCGGCTGAAAAGTGAAGCGCCCGGGCGAGCGGTGGGAAACGGCAAGATAACTTGCCGAGCCCTGAATTGCCACTGGCAGAGGCATGTGCTGGACGCGGCTACAACTGACGCAGCTCACGTGGAAGCGGGAAGTGGACATCCTCTTCCCGGATGCTGCGGCTTTCGACACTGGCGGCGAAGCGGTCGCTCAGGTAGGTGATGCACTCCTGCACCACGGACTCGGGGGCGCTTGCGCCGGCGGAAATGAGGACCGTGTTCACGCCACCAAACCATTGGGGGTCGATATCCTGTGCTCCGTCGATGAGCCGGGCGGAAACGCCATTTTCCTGGGCCAACTCTTTTAGCCGTTGGCTGTTGGAGCTGTTCTGGCTGCCCAGAATGAGGACCAGGTCTGCTTCGCGGGCCAGCACGTGAATGGCTTCCTGCCGGTTTTGCGTGGCATAGCAAATGTCGTCCTTGGGGGGATTCGCGATTTGCGGAAAGCGCGTCCGCAGCCGGCTTATGATGCGGTTGGCGTCGTCGACGCTTAGAGTGGTCTGAGTCAGGTAGGCGAGTTTCGCGCCAGGCGGAAACTCGAGCTTGTCTGCCTCTTCGGCCGACTCAACTAGGACCATCGCCTGCGGAGCCTCACCCATCGTGCCGATAACTTCATCGTGCCCTTCGTGGCCGATGAGCAGAATGGTATAGCCTTCCTTGGCATAGCGGATGGCTTCCAGGTGGACCTTCGTCACCAGTGGGCACGTGGCATCGATGGCATACAGCTTGCGCTCGCGGGCGAGGCGGCGAATCTCCGGCGAGACCCCGTGAGCCGAGAACAGCAGCGTTGCACCAACGGGAACCTGATCCAAGGACTCGACGAAGACGGCCCCCTTGGACCGAAAAGTGTCGACTACAAACTTGTTGTGGACAATTTCATGATAGACGTAGATCGGTGTCCCAAAGGCCCGGATCGCCAGGTCCAGGCTCTCAATCGCCATATTCACACCGGCACAGAATCCGCGGGGAGCGGCAAGGATGATTTTCATGGAGGCGGAAGAGGAAGGGGTCAGGGGTCAGGGGTCAGGGGT
>SXOA01000079.1 GCA_005778405.1 Planctomycetaceae bacterium | reverse complement strand
GCCTTCCGCAAGGGTGTCGCCCGCATCACCGGCAACCGAGACCACATGGGCTTTATGTTCGAACATGACGACCTGACCCTAGAAATCCAGGCTACCGTCCGAAAACGAGCAGCCTAACTTATTCCACCGACCTACTTAGGTCTCAAATTTCAAATCTTAAATCGCCGATTTCAAATCTGGAATTTGAGATTTGTGACTTAGCACATGGAACACTTTCTTCTCTATTCCTCTCTTTGCCTCGCCGCTCTCCTGGCCGGAATTGTCAACGCGCTCGCTGGTGGCGGAACGCTGCTGACGTTTCCAGCCCTCAAGTCGGCCCTTTTCAAGGATTTTGGTGACCTGGCCGATTCGATGGCCAACGGCACCAGCACCATCGCTCTGGGCCCAGCTTCGTTCAGCAGCGCCTGGGCCTATCGCCGGGAGATTGCCAAGGTCCGCCACTGGTTGAATCTGCTCATCGTGCCGAGCCTGCTAGGCGGCGGCAGCGGCGCGTGGCTGGCGGCGGAATATCCCAAACAGTTCCGCGTCCTCGTTCCGTGGCTGATCTTATTGGCCGCACTCCTGTTCACGCTGCAACCTCTAATCACTAAACGGCTGGCCCGAGCGAATCAGCCGGAAGATGCCCGCCCCTCGCGTCTGGCGCAAATCGCCGTCGTCCTGGCTCAGCTGCTCATCGGCATCTACGGCGGCTATTTCGGAGCTGGCATCGGAATCCTGATGCTCAGCACGCTCGGCCTGATGGGGATGAAAAACATTCACGAGATGAACGCCCTCAAAACGGTCCTCGCCGGCTCCATCAACGGTGTGGCCATCGTCATTTTTCTCTTCAAGGGGCTCTATGAACCCCGGCTGGCGCTGGCGATGATGGCCGCCTCGATTCTGGGGGGCTATCTCGGCGCCCGCTACGGCCGCCAGGTCAACCAGCAGTACATCCGCTACTTCGTCATCGCCGTCGGATTCACCCTCGCCGCCTGGTACTTCTACCAGCAGTTCTTCGCCCCCGTGCCGGTGATCGAGCATTCGGCAGGGGGTACCGCCTGAATTTCCCCCTTTCTCTTGCGGCAGCCGGAGTAAACCGCGACAATTCAGGGAAGGGATCGGATGTGACGGTTCGCCACATCGCCATTCGACGGATAGGAGTCGGACATGCTTAGAAAGTCCATACTCGCGCTGACTGCGTTCGTGTTGCTCCCACTCGCATCTTCCGCGTTGGCCCGGCACCCGCACGGTAGCTTTGGAAATTGCGGCATCGGCTACGGGGGCGGTTTCTTTTCCAACACCTGTTACGCCGGCTTTAACTCGCCGTTTGTCTACGGCACTTACGGTTACGGCAACTGCGGCTATGGCTATGTGCCGTATCGTGGCTGCAATTATCCGAGAGCGTGTTACAGCTACCCGGCTTACAACACCTTCTATTACAACTCGTATCCCTACGGATATGGCGTCTACGGTGACGGGCCGATCTTCGCACCGGCGGAGGCCATTTACGGCCCTGCCGCGGCTCGCAGGTTTTTTGGAATGGCCGAACCGACCGCGCCGGATGCCGTTGCTCGCGTGGCAGTTGCCGTGCGGAAACTGACCGAGCCGCGAAAAGTGCGGGAAGCGAGCCCCGAGTATCGTCGCAAGGCGGACCAGTTCATCGCCCAGGGGGACATGCTTTTCCGCGAACAGAAATACCAGCAGGCCATCGACCGTTACAAATCGGCAGCCGAGATGGCACCGGATTCGGCCGAAGCTTGTTGGCACAAGGGGCACGCCTATGCCGCCACCAAGCGCTACGAACTCGCCGCCGCCAGCTTCCGCCGGGCCTTGACCCTAAATCCAGATATCGCCCGCGACGGCTTCACCTTGGGCAAACTCTATGGCGACACCCACATGGCCAGGGAAGCCCACCTCGAATCCATCGCCGGCTTTTGCCTGGAGAAACCAACCTCTGCCGACGCTTATTTCGTCCTGGGCATCTTCCTGCACTACTGTGGCGAAGCTGATCGGGCCGAAAAGTTCTTCGCCCACGCAGCGGAACTTGTTGGGCCGGATGCGTCGTACCTGGCGGGATTCGTTCCCGGCATCGTGCCTGTGAAGGCGGATGGGCTGGAACTGTAGGAAAATGACGAAGTCCGAATGACGAATGACGAATGCCGAGGTAGAATGATGTCTTCCCATTCGGAATTCGTCATTCGGATTTCGGATTTGTTTCTCCGATGCCCCTCCCGCGCCACCTCCGGGGCTTACGGCGCACTGAATGTCCAATCCGAAGTTGCGGCGGCAGATTGCCTTTGAGGCTGCCAGATTGATGTACTCCCGCGAGGAGTCGGAATATTTTCGGGCCAAGCAAAAGGCGGCCCATCGCATTTGCCAGGGGTGGGTCAAACCGGCCGACCTGCCGAGCAATGCCGAAATCCGGGACGAAATCCAGGCCTTCGCCCGACTGCACGAAGGGGATGCCCGCAAGGACAACCTTCGCGAGATGCGGCTGGAAGCTCTCCGCCTCATGCGCCTTCTGGCCCGGCACCGGCCGCGTCTGATTGGGAGCGTGATGACCGGACACATCCGGGCGGGAAGCGACATCGACCTGCACGTCTTCACGGACAGCATCGAAGCCGTCACGTCGATTCTCGACGAAAACGGCATGGTCTACGACGTGGAGCATAAGCGGGTCCGCAAAGAAGCCGAAGAGCGATTTTTTACCCATGTCCATGTGAAGGACCGCTTTCCGTTCGAGCTCACCGTCTATGCGACCAGCCTCTTGTCCTACGTCTTCAAAAGCTCCATCACCGGCAAGGCGATTGAGCGGGCCAGCATCGCTCAGCTCGAGCAGTTCCTGGCGATTGAGTACCCCGGCCTCGATCTCGATGCCGCCATCGACGAAGTCGCCAGCAAGGTCGACCGCTTCCGGGTCTATCAGAGCCTGCTGCTGCCGCTGGAAAGTGTGAAGCAGAATCCCAAGTACCATCCGGAGGGGGAAGCCCTCTACCACTCGCTGCAGGTCTTCGACCACGCCCACGACGCATTGGCGTACGACGAGGAGTTTTTGCTGGCCGCGCTCCTGCACGACATCGGCAAAGCGATTGATCCTTACGACCACGTCGCGGCGGGACTGGAAGCCTTAGAGGGGTTCATTACCGAGCGGACTGCCTGGCTCATCGAGAACCACATGCTGGCTCACGAGGTACTGGATGGCACAATCGGCCAGCGGGCCCACCGCCGGCTCAAAGAGAACGAAAGCTACGACGAGCTGATTCTGCTCTGCCGCTGCGACCGCGCCGGCCGCGAACAAGGGGTTGAAACGCCCGAGCTGGACGAAGCCCTGGACTACATCCGGGACCTGGCCCAATCCTTCGGCTGATCGTCGCCCTTCCTCATCGCCCCCTTGCTGGTCCCCCTGCGTCAGGGCCATTCGACACTTTCTTCGAGAATTCGCGTTAGACCGGCGGGCCGCTGGGATACTTGTTGCGTGCGGGTTAACCGTGCTTGCTGATTCCACACTCACTAACTTATAGAAAGGGACCCTCCGATGTTTCGCTCTTTGAACCTTCGCCGTCTTAGCGTCCTGGGCTTGGCCCTCCTGCTCACGCTCGCCACGGTATCCCCGGCAGTTGCCAAGAACGATCGACCGTTCAAGGGCCAGGCCACTGGCACCTGGGACAACATCTTCAACGGACTCTTCAATCCGCCGGCAAACTTTGCCGGCGTCGGCCCAGTTACCCACATGGGCCTGACCACCCAGCAGGGAACGGCCATTCTGGGCCCGCCCATTGCCGAGGGCGTTTTCCCTGGCTTCGGCTCGGTGACAATCACGGCGGCCAATGGCGACCAGCTCACCCTCAACTATGAGGGGCTCCTCAACGCCGCTACCGGGGAGGGAATTGGGGTGGTTACATTCACGGGAGGCACGGGCCGATTCGCGAATGCGACCGGTGGCGGCACCTATTACGCGATTATCGACCTGTCGCTCCCCAATCAGCCCATGACCCTGTCCGTGGATGGGCGGATCAACTACTAACCAGATTCTCTGATGGAGTTGAACTGGGAGCAGTCGTAGGCCAAACACCGCCCCAGACGCAGCTTTTTGGAGATTTTCGGGAGATTTCGCGTTAGTAAGAGGGCTCTCCTGAGTACTTGTCATAGGCAGGCAGCGCACGTCTCCAGGCTTTCCGCTTTGGGGGATGCCCCTCAATTCCGTATGCTGGATTAAAGTACTTTTTGACCAACCTCAACGTAGAAGGAATTCTGACATGGTTGCGACACGAAAAATTTCGACGACTTGGGCCTGTTTGGCCGGTGCTTTCCTGGTTGGCCTGGTGGGTGGCTACACTTTCCTAGGTCAGCAACCAGTAATGGCGCAATTCGGGGAAAGCCCAATCGCCAAACTGCAACGAGAAGTGAGGAATCTCCTGCTCCACAATGAAGCGCAGGATGCCGAGCTTGTCGATTTGAGGGAACGAGTCGAGCTCCTGGAAGAGTTCGCCTTTGGAGGAGGTCCCCCTCCTGGCGGCGGATCATTAGTCATGTTCCGCGTAGAGAGTCCACACAAAAAATCGGGGTTCGGGAAAATGGAAGCGGTTGCGTAGTATTGGTTTGTGGTTGATTCGTAGAGACAGG
>SXOA01000078.1 GCA_005778405.1 Planctomycetaceae bacterium | reverse complement strand
GTCGAGTTCCACCTCACTCACACTCCAAGGTTTTTCAAGTCCCAAAATCTGCTGATACAATTCGATATCCCGCATCGGCTCGCTCTCCTTTGGCCAGCCGTTTTAGACCGAATTCTACCCACGGAAAAGCCGGAAGGACCACTTTTCTTGGCTCCCGAGTGCAGCGGGAGACCCCACCGGGCTCGTCCCGGTTGGTGAAATGACTTTGCACTAGCCAGAAGAATAAGACAAGAATGCCCCCGCCAACTTCGCGCCCTTTGGAGCAAATGATTCGCTGATTTGACGCTCCATTGGGCACCCGGTACTATGCGGATGTGTTCTGGATAGACAATGGATTGCCAACGAGAGGGACATTATGGGCTTGGCGCTCGAAGTTGGCATACTCGCCGATCTGAAGGTGGCTGACGAAGAAGGCTACGAGTACTTCCGAGAGCAGTTCACGCTCCTCAATGCGTTGTTGACTGAGAATCAACTACCAGCACATTCAGAGCCGGAAGGGATCCCAATCTTCAGTTGCGACATGTATGGTTACTCCGGTTTGCACTATCTCCGCCGTATAGCTGCTCATATGCTCGTAAATCACTCGATTCCGGCTCCCTGCATCGATCGGCCCAACGACGATCCAGTCATGCTCGAATGCTACGATGAGATCGCGACCATGCAGGATGCAAGGTCGGCAGATTGGAAACGCTTTGACCATCTTCTTTGCCATAGTGACGCGGAAGGGTTTTACGTGCCGGTGGAATTTGACGAAGTCCTCTTTGACTTCAACGAAACGGGACTGGCGGGTGCGCAGGTTGGTTCGTCGTCTAAGCTACTTGCGGAGTGCACCATTCTGGCAAATGCCCTTGAATTGCCAACAGACCTCGATCCCGAGGATAATGTCTTCTTCGAGGCTTCGGAGAGTCAAGGGCGCCGTTCGGGGTGGAAGCGATACGGCATCGAAAGCTACGCGTGTATCCGCCTAATTCATGCTGCCCGACATTCACTCAAATATGGCGCGGCTATCGTGTTCACGTAGGGTCGCAACTTACAAGAGCTAAACCAATGGCAAAGACATCGGCAGCCACGAAGGCTACATCGAGGAAGTCCACCAAACCCAAAGCAGCGAAAGCCAAGACGATGCCCGCAAAGGCGAAGAGCACGGCAATGACCCTGGAAGAAGCCATGCGGCAACTCAAGTCGCTGGGCAACGCGGCCGTGCGTGCTCAGAACGCCAAGAGCGGGCCTTTGGGAAGGGGCGCTGGGGATAATCAGTTCGGCGTCCCGCGCGGAGACGTGCGGAAGCTGGCGAACAAGATCAAAACCAATCACGAGTTGGCATTGGCACTGTGGAAAACCGGAAACATTGACGCCCAGTTCCTGGCCGTCCTTCTGATCAAGCCCCAGGACCTGTCAGCGGGCGACTTGGAGCGATTGGTGAAGTCGGTCTCTTGGATGTGGGTAGCCGATTGGCTCCACTCCTACGTCACGAAAGTGCATGAGGGCAAAGAGACCCTCCGCCAGAAATGGATGACCTCGGACAACCCCTGGACGGCCCGCGCCGGCTGGCAACTGACTGCCGGTCGGGTGGCGAAGAGCCCGGAAGGACTCGACCTCGTTGCCCTGCTCGACCGCGTCGAGAAGGAGATGGGCTCCGCCCCCCAGGAAGTGCAATGGACGATGAACATGTGCCTGGCGGAAATCGGCATCCACTTCCCCAAGCACCGCAAGCGGGCTCTCGCCATCGGGGAGAAGCTCGGAATCTATCGCGACTATCCCTGTTCCAAAGGTTGCACCTCCCCCTTCGCTCCGATCTGGATCAACGAAATGGTGAAGCGGCAAGGGTGAACTACCTTCCCCCTTCAACAGCATCACCGTCCGATTCTGCAGGCCTGCCTTTGCGAGCTTTGCGCCTTGGCGTGATGTCCGTTTTGGAAGAGAGCATCACGCCAAGGCGCCGAGGACGCCAAGGAAGGCAAAGGCCGCGTGGCCAGGCTGACCAGAAACGGACGCCACTCGGCCACCGGCTCGCGCTGCGCGAACCGCCAGGCAGCCAGAAACGTCTCCTGGTAACAGTCCTGAGCATCGGCATGGTGGTCGAGCAGCCGGTAAACCGTCCGCCAGACTGCGTCGCCATGCTCCGCCATGCTCCGCCAGGATCGATGGCCAATCGGTCAAGTTGCGTTAGGTTCTCTCCTATTCTCTTCTCTTAGTCGCCGAAGGGGATCTCCGCGTTACAATGGAACTGCGGCCCAAACGCGAACGGGTGTGGATCAAGTTTTGTAGTGGCATCTCCCGCCCCCCCCGAGCTTGCCTCGGCGGAGCGTGGTTTGCAAACCAGAATAGACGCATTCGTGTCTTTTGCCACCGGCGGGCTTGTCCCGCCGGAGCAATGTTTGGATGCGTCACGGGTGATCGTTGCACCATGACTTCAGAAACATCGCTCCGCCCGGTCAAGCCGGGCGGTGGCGAAGAACAGTCACTTGCATTGGAGTTCTGGTTGGCAAACAACGCTCCGGCGGGACGAGCCCGCCGGTGGAGAATGGTTTCTTGCGTTTCCCACCGGCAGAAACGCCACAGGGTCTCAACCACATCCACGCGAACTTCTGATTTGACCCTCCATTGGGCAGCCGGTACGATGCGGGCGGGTTTTGGGATAAGAAGTGATTGCCCTGAAAAGAAGAGGTGTTGATGGCCGGGAATGCCGACTGGCAAAGCGCCCTAGCAGCACGATGGCGAGCGACTCCTTCCGGTCCGTTCTTTGAGACGGCCAACCCGCCCGCTGAATTCCTCCGAGGCTTGCCACAGGACTACTTGGCCGCGGTGACAAAATTCGGTGGTCGGGAGGGGTTCCTCGGCGAAACATACCTGCGCCTCTACCGGCTTCAAGAATTGGTCGCCCTCAACCTGGCCTACGAGGTGCCCTCTCTGTTGCCGGAGGTGATTGTTTTTGGGTCCAATGGCGGCGGCGAGGCATTTGCGTTTTCGCTCGACACGGCAGCTGTCGTTCAGGTGCCCTTTCTCCCGCTTGCAGCTGAGTATACCGAGCGTCAAGGGGCAAACTTCACCGATTTCATTCAGTCATTGGCTGCGTCTGGACAGTCGGCGGTGTATAACACCGAAGCAATCGGGATGGAGGTCCACGACAAGCACCCTATCTGCTTTGGCGGAAGTCCGACCGATCCCGAAAACAAGGTACTTGTTCCACCCGCCAAGCACGCAGAGGTTTGCCGGTTTTGGAACAAGGCGTATCGTGACGCGGTTGCTCGACAACGAGGCAGCAGCTAACAAAGTGCTGCACATAACGGTGCGCGATAGTGGGATGGCACATTGATTTTTTTCTCAACATCGATGAGCGTTGAATTGTCTGCGAAGAAATTGCCCAACCAGGGAGCATCTGATGCCCAATTCCGTGCGATTTCACCGTGTGCTGCGGGCCAGTCCCGAGCGGGTTTATCGAGCGTTCCTCGATCCCGAGGCGATGGTCAAGTGGCTCCCGCCTCATGGATTCACGGGGAAGGTTCACCATCTGGACGCCAAGGTCGGCGGCACCTACCGGATGTCGTTCACGAATTTCAGCTCCGGCCACAGCCACTCCTTCGGCGGGAGCTATCTCGAGCTGGTCTCCCACGAGCGGATTCGCCACACGGACAAGTTCGACGACCCGAACCTCCCCGGCGAAATGCAGGTGACGATCACCTTGAAAAAGGTCTCCTGCGGGACTGAGCTGAACATCCTGCAAGAAGGAATTCCGGACGTCATCCCCCCCGAGGCCTGTTGCCTAGGATGGCAAGAATCGCTCTCTCTCCTCGCAAAGCTCGTCGAAGCGGAGATTCCTGGGTAAGAATCGGAGTGCCACCCTCTACGTTGCGCATGTTATTAGTACCGATTCAGAGTGGGAGTTTTTCGGCACAGCACCAGATGGTCAGTCATTTCAAATCGGCGGCCTCGACGTTTGGAAGCACGAATGGAGAGATACGAGAGAACGAGTGCATATCAAGGACCCGCATTACCAGCAAGATTTCACCTTCCACGTTTACGAGATTGGCAGTCCCGACGCAGTTGTTAGCTTCGCGGCTGGAGAGTTCTCGAATTGCATTTGGGGATTCTATGTGACGCGAACGGCGTAACAATGATTGACCCGATAGCTGCTCCATGGGGATCAGTTGACAGGCGCTTCGCTCCCTCCATTCAGTTGCCGGAATGCGCAGGTGTCCTGCCGCAACTCATTCGCGCGCCCTGTCAGGGCTTTCGTTCCATGTTCTTCCGATACCCAGGGCTGCGCTCGGCTGCGCCGTGCTTGCCCTGGGCTACCTTAGCGCCGGCCCGTTGGGCCTGAGAAAGTAGGCCGCCACTCCGCGGCGAGCCATCCGTTTGAAGGTGGAACTGAGAATCGTGCCGGTTTACAGTTCCAACTCAATTCTGCTGGCGCGCGAGAGGACTCGCGGCCTACTATTGTTAATCCAGTTCCGCGAACAGCTCCGCCAGCCTGAGTGTGAAGCCGGGCAGCACATCGCCTCCATCGAGGGTATCGGTGGCCGTCAAACGATGAGCAGTTGTGGAGCCGGCGTAAACATAGACGACGTGTTCTTCGGGATAGACGTACCAAATCAGGCGGACGCCGGCAGTGAGGTATTCGTCGAGCTTGCGCTCCATTTCGCGGCGGGTGTTGGAGGGGGACATGACTTCCACGACGACATCGGGCACGAGCAGCGGGACCGCGGCGGAAGGAACCTTGCCTCCTTCCACATTCGCTCGGAACGTGAAAGCCGCATCTGGCCCGCGAACTAGCTTCGGAATGAGTTCCAAAAGACCATCAGCGCCGGCAACCAGCCCACGACTATGGGATCTGGAATAATTCTGAAAGTGCCAGATAAAGACTGTTGCCAGAATCGACTCTCGGCATCCCATGGCTTTCTCAACCAGCACGCCATCCACTAGCTCAAAGAACCGCTTTTCTTCCGCCTGAATCCGCTCCACATCCTGCACGGTGGCAGTGCCGGGATAGGGATATCGCCGAATGCGGCTTAGCGGCACATCGCCCAGTTCGTGAAGCAGGTCCGCCAGCGTTTCCGAAACAGAGGATGGCGGTGGAATATCTGTTGCGAAATCAAGCGGCGGCAAATTGGCGATGGACATGAGTTGGCTCCTCGGGCAATCGATCTATCTCTCATTCTACTGTTTGTGGAGCCCTGACGCAAAATCACTCTCCCGCCGCCACGACCAGGCTCTTCCTCCGGACTGGCGGTCCGCTCCCTCCGCGCCCCCTCCTCTTTGCGTTACAAAAGAGCTTGCCCGAACCAGCCCCTTCTCTTCGGCCAGGCTTTCCCATGACGCGATATCTTCTCTCTCTTACTCTCGTCCTTTCAACCTGCATTTCCCTTTCCGCCGCAGACATTCAGCTTCGGGATCAGGAGCTGAAGACCCGCCTCGGCGTCGGCTATGCTGTCCGGCTGCTGGATATGAATGGGGACAAGCGGCTGGATATTTGTGTGGTGGATCAGGAGCGGATTTTGTGGCTGGAGAATCCGAACTGGGAGGAGCACATTCTGATTCAGGGGCAGACGAAAAAGGACAACGTCTGCTTTGCCCCGCATGATGTGGACGGGGACGGCCAACTCGATTTCGCCGTGGGTGCCGACTGGCGGCCGGCGGATACCATGACCGGTGGCACGATTCAGTGGATTGGCAAAGGGAAGCGGGCGGACGGCCTATGGGATGTGCATCCCATCGGCGAAGAACCGACGGTTCACCGGATGAACTGGGCCGACCTCGACGGCGACGGCCGGAGCGAATTGATTGTCTCTCCCCTGTTTGGCAAGAACACCACGAAGCCGAACTTTTCCGAACGGGGCCCCAGACTCTTATCGTTTCAGGTTCCCAAAGACCCCGTGAAAGGTCCGTGGGTGGCGGAAGTCATCAACGAAGACCTGCACGTCACGCACAACTTTCAGGTAACTGACTTTAATCACGACGGCAAGCCGGACATTCTCTACGCCGGCTTCGAAGGGGTGAGCCTGCTGGAGCGCGGGGCCCATGGCAAATGGAAACGGACTCGCGTCGGCGAGGGAAGCCAGAAAACGATGCCCAATCGGGGAGCCAGCGAAATCAAGCATGGCCGGCTGGCAGGGGGCGGGGACTACTTCGCCACCATCGAGCCCTGGCATGGCGAGCAGGTCGTCGTTTACACCAAACCTGAGGGAAAGCGCCCCGACAGCGGCGACTGGCTCTGGAAGCGAACCGTCCTCGACGAAGAGCTCAAATGGGGACACGCCGTCGGGTGCGCCAATCTCGATGGCGACGCCGACGAAGAGCTGGTCATCGGGATCCGGGACAACATGAACGACAAGTTCAAATGCGGCGTTCGCATCTATGACCCGACCGATGCCGCAGCCGGCAAATGGACGCGGCAGATTGTCGACCCCGGCAGCGTGGCGATTGAAGACCTGGCGGTGGGGGATTTGAATTCAGATGGGCGATTGGATGTCGTTGCAGTGGGTCGCGCGACGCACAACATCAAAATCTACTGGAATGAAACGAAGTAGCGGTGAACCAGACGAAGCGGAAGAAGGTCTCACACAGAGGCACAAAGGCACAAAGAGGAGAAGGCAAAATCATGGATGGCAAAATGATAAGAGGTTTTATGATTTTGCCATCCATCATTTTGCCATGTCGCCTCCTCTTACCTCCGTGCCTCTGTGCCTCTGTGTGAGATTTTCTTTCTTATGGTTCAGAACTCGCCTTACAAGTCGCTCCAGCACAAAGACCTCACCGTCGAAGGCTATTCGCGCGCCGCGGTGCAGTCTTATTGGCGAATTCCCGAGCTCAAGCTTGGCTTCGACCTCGGTGCCCAGCCGTGGGACTTCATGGGGACGCCGGCCTGGTTCATTTCGCATACGCATCTGGACCATGTCGCTGCCCTGCCGGTCTATATCGCCCGGCGGCGGATGATGAAGATGGACCCGCCGGTGATTTATCTGCCGGAGCACGCCGTCAGCCTGGTCGAGCACCTGCTCAAGGTCGTCAGTCGGCTGGATCGCGGGCGGCTGCCGTGCGAGCTTGTCGGGGTGAAGCCGGGGGATGAGATTGAGTTCTCGCGGGAGCTGATCGTCACGGCCTCGGCCACGCGGCACACGGTCCCGTCGCTGGGTTACATCGTTTGGGAACGGCGGAAGAAGCTCAAGGCGGAGTACACGGGTCTCACCGGCGATCAGATTCGGGACATTCGCCTGGCGGGAAAGGAAGTGACGGAAGAACGGCGAATTCCGCTCGTGGCGTACACCGGCGACACGGCGCCCGAAGGGCTCGACCTCTGCCCAGCGATGTACGAGGCGAAAATTCTCATTACCGAGATGACCTTCGTTGCACCGGGCCATCGCAAGGAAAAGATTCACAAGCACGGGCACATGCACCTGGACGACTTCGTCGAGCGGGCCGCCCGCTTTCAGAACGAAGTTATCATCGCCATGCACTTCAGCACCCGCTACCATGACAAGCAGGTGCGGCACTGGGTCGAACGCTCGCTGCCGGACATGCTGGGCGGCCGGCTGAAACTGTGGTTGTAGCGGCTCGAGAGTTGTCAGGAATTCAGGCCGGCGTCCGGCCGATCAAAACAGGCTTTCACCTCGCCATCGAGGAGCGCAATCAGCGGCCAGATTCCCACGAGCATGGCGGGGAGGCAGGCGAGGAACCCAATCAGAAAAGTGATGACCACTGCCGCCATCGCCAGGGAGTAAGAGCGGAGGGCTTTCATCCGCATCGCCGCCCAGAAGGTGAAGCCGCCGAGTGCCACGCAGAACAGGACGCAGATTCCCAGCAAAACGACAATCACCGGCCAATCATTTCGAGGTGCATCCGCGATCAAGAAGGGAATGCATGCCGCCAGCGTAATCCCGCTGACGACAACCAAGCCGCCGTAGACTTGCATCAGGATGGCGGGCCCGGCCACCTTGGACAAGGCTCGACCCCGGTCGGCAACTTGATAGTAGCCGGGTGTCTGGAACTGGTCCCCCCACGGATTGGGTGCCTGGTAAGGATTTTGGGATGGATACGGCGGTGGATAATTCTGCGGGGGATATTGTGGCTGATAAGAGGGCGGAGGCGAAAACCCCGGTGGAGCCGGCTGGGGAAAGCTCGGCGGCGATCCAAACCCAGGCTTGAGCTCGCTCAGCAAACCGCATTGCCCACAGCGCACGGTTCCGCCGTCGGCGACATTGGCCGCGTTGAGGGAAGCGCCGCAGCTTGGGCAAAATTGAGACATCGGCTTGCTTATGCTATCGCGCGAGTGGGACGAGGGGCAATTGCCCCAAGTTGTCTGGCCCCCCGCGCCGATAGGAACAGAGACGACCCTCTCTTTCCGCGCGCCCATGGATGGGCGTAACCCGCTAGCAGCGGCCAGAGAACTCGTCATTGCACCAAGGATGGGGGGATTTGGAATGGCTCGCCGCTCGCGTGGAAATGTCGTTTCGTCGCTGTATGACCTCGTCAAAACGCTCTTCCAAGGGCCAAAAACAACTTCCGGGAAACAGTCCCGCCGCCGCGGCTTCGGCTTCGAAGCGTTGGAAGGGCGGGCCATGCTGGCCACCGACTTCGGCGCCATCACCGGACTCGTCTACCGCGACTTCAACAACGACGGCTTTACGGCGGGGGAGCAGATCTCCGGGGCCACGGTCAATCTTTACACCGACGACGGCGACAGCATATTCGAACCCGGAGCGGGAGATGCCCTGACCGATAGCACCACGTCCGGCGTCACGGGACAATTCACATTTGCAGACCTGCTGGCCGGCAGCTACTGGGTCGAGCAGCCTTCGCAGACCATTGGCGGAGTTCTGCTCTCCGCCCAAAACAGCAGCCTGATCACGATTTCCGCCCTGGAAGCCCAGGGAACTGCCGGCACCACGATCGATGACTTCAGCGCAGCCAATCCATCCGTCACAGCCGCTTTTCCTCCGGTGGGGAACATCAGTTTTGCCTCGGCGGCCTCGGCTTCGTCGCTGGGAGGTGAACGGGACTTGCTGGTGGAATTGACCTCGGCCTCCGGTGCCGGAGACCAGGTGACACTCTCCGCGATTGGCGGAGCCTTGACCTGGGACGCCAGCTTGCTTGCGCAGGGGCGGTACGTGGACGTGTGGGACGGCGCGGATGGCGACGCCAGCGCGACTGCCTTTGCCGGCTTGGGAAGCATCGATCTGACCGCTGGGGGAGCAAACACCTTCCGCATGCTCCTCGGTACGGACCATGCGGGCGCGACTGCCCGGCTGCGGGTCTATACCGATGCCACGAATTGGTCCGAGCAGACCATCACCAGTCCCAACAGTCCGTCCAGCGAGTTGCTCTTCAAGATCGCCGACTTCACCACCGGCGGCGGCGCTGCCGGGCCGGCGACGTTCAGCACTGTTGGCGCGATTGAGATGCAAGTCGATACGAGTGTGGACGGCACCGACGGGCAGGTGACCTTTTTGGGAATGCTCGGCCCGACCGTGAAGACCCAGGACTTCTCGAACCCCGCGGACCTGAGCCTGACTAAGATCGTCGACAACGCCAGTCCCACGGTCGGCCAGAACGTGACCTATACCCTCACGCTCACCAACGGCGGCCCCGGAGCAGCGAACAACATCATCGTCTCGGACGTGCTTCCCGCGGGGACGACGTTTGTCTCCAGCACTCCCAGCGGCACCACAACCTACAACAGCGGAACAGGAGACTGGACGGTTGGCTCGCTCAACAGCGGTGCGGTCGCCACGCTGTCGATCACCGCGACCGTGACCGCCGCTGGATCGATCACCAACACGGGCGAAGTCACGGACGTGGATGAGTTCGATCCCGACTCCACGCCCGACAACCAGGTCCCCTCCGAAGACGACCAGGCGAGCGTCCCGTTGACCGCCTCGCAAATTGACCTGTCGCTGACGAAGATTGTCAATAACGCCACTCCCAACGTCGGCGAAACCATTACCTTCACCGTCACCGCGACCAACGACGGGCCGAGCAACGCCACGGGCGTGGTCGTCACCGACGTACTCCCCGCCGGTTTGACGTTCGTTTCCGCCACCCCCAGCGGCACCACCACATACAGCAGCGGCACCGGCATCTGGACCATCGGCAATCTGAACAATGCCGCCTCGGCACAATTGCAAATTGTGGCCACGGTCGCCACAGCGGGAGTGAAAACCAACACCGCCGAAGTGACCGCGGCAACGGAAGGGGACCTTGATTCGACACCGAACAATCAAAACGCCCAGGAGGACGATCAGGCCAGCATTTCGGTGACGCCGCAGGTAGCCGACCTGTCGGTGACGAAAACCGTCAACAATGCCACGCCCAACAAAAGTGAAAACGTCACCTTTACCATTACGGTCACCAATGGCGGACCGAACAGCGCCACGGGCGTGGAGGTCACCGATCTGCTGCCGGCGGGATTGACGTTTGTCTCTTCCACGCCGAGCGGCAGCACCACGTATGTCAGTGGCACCGGCATTTGGACTGTCGGCACACTTGCCAGCAGTGCCAATGCCACGCTGCAAATCGTGGCCACCGCGGCCACCCTGGGGGCCAAAACCAATTCCGCCCAGGTGACGGCGGTCGATCAGTTCGACCCGGACTCGACCAAGAACAACAACGTCCCCACGGAAGACGACCAAGCCAGCGTCACCGTCACTCCCAATAGCGCGGATCTCTCGCTCACCAAGCAGGTCGATGACTCCACCCCTAATGCCAATCAGAACGTCGTCTTCAGCCTCACGCTGACCAACGGCGGCCCGCAGAGCGCCACCAATGTCACTGTCGCCGACCAACTGCCGGCAGGGCTGACCTTTGTCTCGTCCACGCCCAGCGGCAGCACGACCTACAACAGCGGCACCGGAGTATGGACGGTGGGAACGCTGGCCAGCGGTGGTAACGCCACGCTCCAAATCACGGCCACGGTGGCGACACAGGGAGCGAAGACCAACATTGCCCAAGTCAGCGCCAGCGATCAGTTCGACGTTGACTCCACTCCCAATAACAGCCTGGCCACGGAAGACGACCAGGCCAGCGCCGTCGTCACTCCGAATGCGACGGACCTCAGCGTGACCAAGACCGTGAACAACGCCGCGCCGACGGTTGGCGACAACGTCACCTTCACAGTGACGGTCACCAACAACGGCCCCTTGGCCGCTTCCGGCGTACAGCTTTCCGACCAACTACCGGCGGGGCTGACGTTTGCTTCTTCCACGCCGAGCGGCAGCACGACCTACGACAGCGCGACGGGCCTTTGGAATGTTGGCGGATTGGCCTCCGGGGCGAGCGCCACGCTGACCATTGTCGCCACGGCCGGGACCGCGGGAACCTTCAGCAACACGGCGCAGGTGAGCGCCATGAATGAGTTTGACACCGACTCGACCCCCGGAAACAGTGTCGCCACCGAAGATGACCAGGCCAGCACCGGCGTCACCGTCAACCAGCAGATCTCCCCGCGGCTTTGCGTGACGGTCTGGCGCAGGGCGACGTAGATCATCAGGGGGTCGGGAGTCTTTGGCGTCAATAATTTTGCCATTGGTTGAATACTCGACGACAAAGACTCCCGACCCCCTTCGGGTGCCACAGGAATGACCCCCATCCTCCCCGTCAGTTCCGCGTTCGCTCCGTCGCCGTTCGTGCCGGTGATTGTGCCCACGAGCAAGCCGGCATGCCCTGGAACAGAACCAAACCGCACGCAGCTCGATTCGATTTTGAATCTCTGTTTGGAGCGGCGGGCCTCGGATGTCCATCTCACCGGCGGGCTGGTTCCCTATTTCCGCATTGACAACGCCCTGCTTCCCATCGGCGACCAGCCGATTTCCGAACAGGAAGTGGACCAAATGGCCCAGAGCCTGATGACCGATCATCAGCGCCGCGTGTTCACCGAGAAGCAGTCCCTGGACCTGGCGTTTTTCACGCCGGGCCGGACCCGCTTTCGCGTCAACATCTTTCGGCAGCGTGGCACCGTGGCGATGGCCCTCCGCCGCCTGGACGACGAATTCAAGACCCTGGGGGAGCTCAACCTGCCGCCGCAGCTCGGCGAGCTTGGCAACTTCCCCTACGGCCTGGTCCTGGTCACCGGTCCCACCGGCAGCGGCAAGTCCACTACGCTGGCCACCATCATTCACCAGATCAACTTGACCCGGCATTGCCACATCATCACCATCGAAGACCCGATCGAATACGTCCACCAGAACAACAAAAGCCTGGTTCGCCAGCGGGAATTGTTTTGCGACGTTCCCACGTTCGCCTCCGCCCTCCGGGCCGCCCTGCGGGAGGATCCGGACGTCATTCTGGTCGGCGAGATGCGGGATTTTGAAACCATCCAGGCCGCTATCATTGCCGCCGAAACCGGCCACCTTGTCTTCTCCACCCTGCACACCGGCGACTGCGTCGGCTCCATCAGCCGGATGGTCAGCGTGTTTTCGGCGGACGAGCAGGTGGCGGTGCGGGAGCAACTGTCGCGGACCCTGCGGGCGGTGGTTTCGCAGCGGCTGATTCTGCGGGCGGACGGCAAGGGGCGGGTGCCGGCCGTGGAAATCATGCTGGTGAACCCCGCCATCGCCAACCTCATTCGGCTCGGCGACCAGCGGCAGATCTACTCAGTCATGCAGACCGGCTCGGACGACGGCATCCTGATTCTGGACCAGTCGCTGGCCTATCTCACAGCCGCCGGCCTCATCCAGCGGGAAGAAGCCCACAAATGGTCCCGCGACCCCAGCGTCTTCGAAACCCGCCTGCGAATGGCGCAGAA
Organism: Planctomycetaceae bacterium; assembly: GCA_005778405.1. Lineage (GTDB taxonomy): Bacteria > Planctomycetota > Planctomycetia > Pirellulales > Pirellulaceae > SXOA01. The sequence goes on along the minus strand of SXOA01000078.1, from coordinate 1,137 downwards.
GCGGTAGGGATTGTCAGGCGTTACCCTATAGTCCGCTTGCAATTCACCAGACAGGATGAGTCTAGCGGTGGGCGTAGCAAGATAGTCTCGGCCAGCTAAGTGAGTGGACTCTCCCTCGCTCTACCGCACCCACTCAATTCATTTCCGGACTGCCCAATCACCCTGGTTGGGGATAAAATGCTTGGAGAGTGGCCGGACCTGCCTGCGGGTTCCGGTGAGCGTCCTGGGACACCCTTGCCAGAGGCTGAAGTGACGAGCCAAAAACCGCAATCAGACGATGGATCGCCGGAGGAGCGCCGTCCTTCCCCCCGCATCGCCTTCACGAGCTGGATGATCCCGCTGGTAATCATGGCGGTCTTTTTCTCGCTGTTCTGGCTCAACCGGGGCCCTACGCGGACGGAGGTGACGTTCGATTTTCTGATGCTGCAGATTCGCGAGGGAAATGTCGCGGAGATCAAGGTCGGCAAAGAACTGGCCCAGGGGAAGTTCGTCCAGGCTCCCGTGCTGCCGGTGCTTGAGAAGGAAAAAACGGCCCCCAAGACCGAAGCGAGCCCCCAGGCGACAAAAGAGCCCAAGCGAAGCGAGCCCTACTTTGTCGTTCGTCTGCCTGCTCCGGAAACCGCGGCGCGAGCTTCGCTCGATAAGTTGCTCGACGAGCAGAAGGTGCGAGTGGCGTATGACAACGAATTTGACCCCACGCTGACGGTCTACGTGGTCATGATGTGCGTGACCCTGGGGGTCGTGGTGTTCTTCTGGTTCTGGATGCGGCGGACGCAAAATCAAATGATGGGAGGAGGCTTTCTCAGTGGCTTCACCCGCAGCCCCGCCAAGCGGTACGAAGCGGCCAAGATTCCGATCACCTTCAAAGACGTCGCCGGCCTGGAAGGTGTCAAAGCCGACTTGATGGAGATTGTGGAATTTCTGAAGACGCCGGCCAAGTTTCAGAAGCTCGGTGGCCGCGTTCCCAAGGGGGTGCTGCTCAACGGGCCCCCCGGCACCGGCAAAACGCTGCTCGCCCGGGCCGTCGCCGGCGAAGCGGGCGTGCCGTTTTATTCCGTCAATGGCTCCGAGTTCATTCAGATGTTCGTTGGTGTGGGCGCCAGCCGGGTGCGGGATTTGTTCAAGGTGGCCAAGGAC
>SXOA01000077.1 GCA_005778405.1 Planctomycetaceae bacterium | reverse complement strand
GGGAGAGGGCCAGGGTGAGGGTGTGTTCGCTCACTTCTTTTCCGCCGGCCTCATTCGCACGTACCGGACCATGCAGCCAATCGGCGCGGTCTCTTCCACCGCCGGTTTTTTGCCCGCGAGAGCGGCGGCCACGGCGTCCTCGACATAGTGCTTGGTAATTTTCTTCCCCTCGGGGCTGTCGTCCAGATTTCCTTGATAGACCAGCTTGCGGTCTTTGTTGAACACAAAAAACTCCGGCGTCCGAACCGCGCCAAAATCTTTGACGATTTTCTGCGCGGGGTCGAGCAGATAGGGAAAGTTAAACCCCTTCTCCTTGGCCTTCTTCAAAAGCTCCTCGGGCGCGTCCGCCTCGATTTTCGGCGGATTGGGACAGATGGCGACCAGGGCGCACTTTCCGTCCTTCTCAAACTTCTTCCCCAGTGCCGCCAGCCGGTCCTCGATATCCTGGGCGTAGTCGCAACTATTGCAGGTGAAGACGACGACCAGGATCTCCTTTTCCTTGAAGTCGGCCAGCGCATGCTTTTTGCCGTCGATGCCCGGCACGTCCTTCCAATCCGGCGCTGCATCGCCGGGAGAAAGGACGGTGTTGAACTTGCCGCCGAGTGCGACGGTAGACACGGCAATCAGTAGCAGGAGCGACAGGCAAAGGGTGGCCAATTTCACGGCAAGTTCCTCCATTCGTCACGAGCAAAACAGTTCCGACGACGGTACATTATAGTGATGACGAGAGTACTTATCACCGCCTTTGAGCCCTTCGACCGCTGGAGCGAAAACTCCAGTTGGCTGGCCCTGCTGGAATTGACCCGCTCGCTGCCGGAGGCTCCCAAGGTGGTGACGCGGCGTTATCCCGTCCATTTCGCCAAAGCCAAGGAGCGGCTGAGCGAGGATCTGGCGGCGGACTATGATTTTGCCTTGCACCTGGGGCAGTCGTCGCAGACGGGCCGCATCGAGCTGGAAGCCATCGGCCTGAACGTCGGCGGTGAGCCGGGGCAATCGCCGGATCAGTTTCAATCGCTTATTCCCGGCGGCCCCGCCGCCTATCGCACCGCTCTGCCACTCGCCCGCTGGGCCAGCCTGATTCGCGAGGACGGAATCCCCGCCCAGGTTTCGTATCACGCGGGAACGTACCTCTGCAACGCCGTGCTGTATCTCTCGCAGCATGTCGCCGCGGAAAAGAAGTTGAAAACGCGCAGCACCTTCATCCACCTGCCACTTGCCCCGCAGCAAGTCTTGGGAGAAAGGCAGAACTGGCCAACGCTGCCGAGCGAGATGTGCGCACGGGGGATACGGAAGATTTTGGAGGAACTCGGGCGAGAATAGAATCAAATCCGAAAATCGAAGCTCGAAATCCGAAACGGATGGCCTACGCACTTTTTCCAACCAATCTTGCACCCATTTCTGGTTTTCGCTAAAGTCCCCCTCCTCTACTTTTCGATAACCGCTAGTTCGCTTTTGCGTAGCGCTAGTTGGGCGGAAGATTTTCTGGAATTTTTCACGCCGGGCGTCAAACTGCTCTTGACGCCAGACTCTCTTCGCGGGTATTTACCCGCCTCTCATCTACCCCCGTCTTGTCCAGGGTTGTGCCAATTTTGGAACTAGCTCCTCCGCGAGAGCGCGGCTGCTTTTTGGAGCAGTCGGGCCCCTGCGGATGGGAACGCCAGCTGCGTCAGAAGGTTCGTTCGAACCAGCGCGGCTTGTGGAACACTGCCAAGACCAAATCTGTTACAGGAGAATCGCTTTGAAAGCGAGCGTGCATTTGCTGACTGGGTGCGTAGCGCTGGGGCTGACGCTCCCGACGAACCTATCCCAAGCTGCCGCGCCGCTGGCCGGCAGCTTTGCCGTGACCAATGCCGCCGTCGGGCAGTTTGGCATCGGTAAGAGTGAAACTCGGCGCGAAGCAGACGAGCTGCTCAAACGCGCCCGCCAGGCCATCAAGGAAGGCAAATTCGACCAGGCCGGCGACTTGATCGCCCAGGCCGACAAGCTGGGTGTCAAATACAGCTCCCTTACGGATCGCTGGGCCGACACGCCGGAAAAGCTCCGCAAGCTGGTGGCCGACGAAAAGGCCAAGGCGGAAACGCCGCAGCGCCCGAGCTCGCGGTTCACCACTCCGGCCGCCAAGCCCGAAACGCAAACGCAGGTTCCCGCCGGACCGTTCAGCGGCCGGAACGGGGAAGCGGCCATGGACCGCATCACCGATGAGTCCAAGGTCAAAGCCCTGAGCTTTGCCGATCAAGGCCGCAAGGCCCTGACTCGCGGAGACATTCCCGGCGCCAAGGCCTTCTATCAGCGAGCGATCGCTCATAAGGCCACCTTTGGCCCCAGTGATTACTCTCCCCAGAAGCTCGGCGCGGAGTTGTCCAAAGTGGGTGTCGAGATCAGCCAGCTTCGGCCGGCCAGTCTCGAACCGGCTGGACTTGTCCAGCGGCCGCAAGACGCGGGGCCCGGCGCGGGTGACGGCATTCCTGCTTACGGCCCGGCTCGCTTGCCGGTCGCTGGCGATGATATCGCCAGTCCTAATCAACTGCCGGCGGATAACAATCCGCTGACCCGGCCCGCCGAAGAGAGCATTTATGGCGCGCCAGCCGCTCCGGCCGCGGGTCGCAATGGAAACTACGCCGCCCGCCAGGCTTCCGGCAGCGTCAGCGATGACGAGCCAGAGGGCTATCCGGTCGCGCGGGGCTCGTACAATCCGGCCACGGATAATTCGCGTAACGTTCCGGCGGCGTATTCGCAGGAAGAGGGAGGCTCGCGCCTCGCTCCCGCGGGTCCGATCAGCCCCGGCGTGGTGCTCTATCAAGAGGGAATCAAGGCCCTGGAAAGCCGGGATCGCGTCACGGCCCTGGCCAAGTTCAACCAGGCCTGGAAATTTCAGGCACAGCTCGATCCAGAAACCTTGCAGGACCTCAAGGGGAAGCTGCGGGATCTGAGTGGCCCGATTGCCCGGCCCATTCCGGTCGGCGCACCGGGCGCGGTTTCGCCCCTCGAACAAGTCAATTCCCAGCAGGAAGTCCTGCGGCAGAAGCTGGTGCGCGAAGTCGCCACCGAGCAGAAAGCCGCTGAAACCATGGCCATCAAGGATCCCAAGGGGGCCTTGGAAAGCCTGAAGAAGGTTCGCGAACGGATCACCGGCGCGGAAGTGGAACCGGCTGCCCGCAAGCAATTGCTGACGCTAGTGGACCGGAGCATCAACGAGCTGGCGAACTGGATTGAGGCGAACAAGTCCACACTCGAGAACAAGGAAAACAACGACCGGGTCCGGGACGGTGTCGCCCGCGACCGGGAATCGACAGTCGAAATGCAGAACAAACTGGCGCAGCTTGTCGAGCAGTTCAACAAGTTGATCGACGAGCGGCGCTACGCGGAAGCGGAAATCATCGCCAAGCAGGCCAACGAAATCGCCCCGCAGAACGCGGTGACGACGCTGCTGGTGGAGAAGTCCAAATTCGCCAAGCAGATTGCCTTTAACGAAGACGTTAAGGCCCGCAAGGAAGCTGGTTACCTCGGCACAACGAATGCTCTCGACGATGCCGCAGTGGCCTTTGATGACCGCGAGCCCTATCGGTACGGTGACATCACCAAGTGGGATCAGATTTCCAAAATGCGCCGCAAGATGCTCGGCGACATGCGAAAGTTGTCTCCCCAGGAGATGGAAATCCAAAAGGCCCTGAGCAAGCAAGTGGAAGTGAAATTCGACGGGCAAACGCTGTCGCAGGTGATGGATACGCTCAGCAAAATGACGGGCGTGAACATCAACCTCAATCAGAATGCCCTGCACTCGGAAGGGATCACCAGCGACACCCCCGTGACGCTCAACCTGACGCAGCCTGTCTCGCTCAAGAGTGCGCTGACGCTCATTCTCGAGCCGATGCAACTGGGTTACGTTGTCCGGAACGAAGTTCTGGACGTGGTGAGCAAAAACTCGAAGGACGCGAATACCTATGCCCAGGTCTACTACGTAGCCGACCTGGTCATTCCGATTCCGAACTTCATCCCCAGCTATAACATGGGTCTGCCGGGCGCGCTCAAGGAGAGCCTTAACTCCCTGGGGTACGGCGGCGGACGAATGCTGGCCAATAACGGTGGCAATGTGCCGCTGGGTCTGGCTGGAAATGAACAGCAGAATCCGTCAACGCAGCCCACGCATCCTCTGGTGCTGGCCCAGCAAGCTGGTGCCGGTACTCCTCAAGGGGCTGGCCAGGGTGGCCGTGGCACGGTGCCGATTGGCGGGCCGGGCGGAATGGGTGGCGGCGTCATTGCCGACTTCGATTCCCTCATCGAGCTGATCACTACCACGATTGACCCGGATAGCTGGGATGACGTCGGTGGACCGGGCTCGATCGCCGAGTTCGCCACGAACCTGAGCCTGGTCATTAGCCAGACGCAGGAAGTGCACGAGAAAATCGACCGTCTGCTCGCGCAGCTCCGCGAAATTCAGGACGAACAGGTCACCATTGAGTGCCGGTTCATCACCCTGAGCGACCGGTTCTTTGAGCGGATCGGCATCGACTTCGATTTCAACATCGACGACAACAGCGGCCTGAATGCCCTGGCCCAGAACTTGATTCCGCCGGTGGGAACCCTGGACGATGGCGGCCATGCCGTCTCCTTTGGCCTTACTCCCAACGGTACGCCGACTCCGACCTTGGACCTGGAGTTCAAGCAAGGGTCGTTCGGCTCGACGCGGCCGCAGTTCGGCAGCTTTGATCCGAATACGGCGGCGACGTTTGGGTTTGCCATCCTCAGCGACATCGAGGCGTTCTTCCTCTTGGAAGCCGCCCAGGGAGACGACCGCACGAATGTGCTGCAAGCTCCCAAGGTGACGCTGTTCAATGGCCAGACGGCGTTTGTTTCCGATACCTCGCAGCGGCCATTCGTGATCAGCGTGATTCCCGTTGTCGGCGACTTTGCTGCGGCCCACCAGCCGGTCATCGTCGTGCTCAACGAAGGGACTTCGCTGTCGGTGCAGGCGGTCATCTCGGCTGACCGGCGGTTCTGCCGCTTGACGCTGGTGCCGTTCTTCAGCAAGATTGGCGATGTGGACACCTTCACCTTCAATGGCTCGGTCACCACCAACACCGGAACGACGGTGCAGGATCCGACCGATGCCAAGAAGACGGTGACGCAGGGTTCGACGAAGACGGTGCAGGGCACCACGGTGCAGCTCCCGACGTTCGCGTTCACCTCGGTGATCACCACGGTCAGCGTGCCGGACGGCGGCACGGTGCTGCTGGGTGGCATCAAGCGGCTTCGCGAAGGCCGCAACGAGCGCGGCGTGCCGATGCTTTCCAAGGTTCCCTACATCAGCCGCCTGTTCCGCAACGTTGGCATCGGACGTGACGCCCAGAGCCTGATGATGATGGTCACCCCTCGGATCATCATCCAGAAGGAAGAGGAAGCCAAGCTCGGCCTGAACACCGAGTCGTAGTCCGCTTTCCAAATCGTTCAGCGGCAGGAGATTCCTCCTGCCCGCCGAAGGCCGCCGCAAGTCTCTCCCCCCTGACTTGCGGCGGCTTTCATGTTGCGCTGGCGGAATTATCGGAGCAGGGGGCAGATTTTGGAGGCTGAAAATGGCAAATTGAAGGGATTCGAGGAGCAAATCGAGAAAAGTCTTGGCTGCCGGGGCAAGAACTGGTGTATTCTTGCGAATGACGCGAAAGACGAAATCAGCGCAGCCAGGCAACTTGCGCCTCGCTCCGTTCTCCCTGGAGAATCCGAAGATGACCAAGCCGCAGTTTTCCCGCCTGTTGTTGGTGTTGGCTTTGATCGCCACAAGCATTCCCGCGCTGGCGGCCGAGTTCCGATCCGGTAAGGACGTGAAAGTCGCCGCCGAAGAGACCATCAAGGACGACCTCTATGCGTTTGGCGAAACCATTACCATCGACGGCATCTTGGAAGGGGATCTGATTGCTTTTGCCAAGGACATCATTATCAATGGCGAAGTCCGCGGGGACGTGATCGGAGCTGGCCAAACGATTGAGGCGACCGGCACGCTAGGGGATGATGTGCGCGTGGCGGGAATGGCGATCAAACTAGGACCCAAGGCCAAAGTCAGTGGCGATGTCATTGCGGCCGGTATGAGTCTCGAAACCGAAAAGGAAAGCACGATCGGTGGCGATTTCATTTTTGCCGGTTATCAGGCCCTGCTGGCAGGGCAGATTGACAAAGACTTGCTTGCGGGGATTGCCAATTTGCAAGTTGCCGGAAAAATCGGAGGCGATGCGGAAATCTATTCGGATAGCGACAAGGACGCACCGCCCGTGGATGCCATGACGGGGGGCCAGCCCATTCGCATCAAGATGCCGCAGGTTCCAGGAGGATTGACATTTGACAGCACGGCAGAAGTCGCCGGAAAGCTGAAGTACACTTCGAAGCAAGACGCCAAGATTGATGGAGCGGCCAAGCTGATCGGCGGCGTCAGTCACGAAATTCCGAAGGAAGATCCCGCTGATCCGAACGCACCGCCGCCGCAGTCGGAAACGATGCAACGTGTCTATAGCAGCCTCCGTCACTTTGCGTGCGCGGCGCTGATTGGCCTGGTGGTGTTCTTGGTATTGCCCAAATCCAGTCTGGCTTGGGCGGACAACGTTCGCACCCGGCCGCTGGCGAGTTTGGTCGGCGGCATCGCGGGCGGCATCGGATTCTTTGTGCTGCTGATCGGACTGGTGATCGCTACTGTGATCATTGCCATTGGTGTCGGCATGGCAACGCTTGACGAACTGATTCCCACGGTGTTGTTCGGCGGCGCGCTGGGGTTTGGCATTCTGCTCTTCGTCTTCATCCTGTTTGGGGCTTTCCTGGCGCAGGCGGTGGTCGGTTTGGCGCTGGGTCGCATTTTCCTGAAGCAAGATAACTTGGGGACGCGGCTGGGAGCATTTTTGGTGGGGCTGGCGGTTGTGGCGCTGGCACTTAGCATCCCTTATGCCGGCGGCATTCTGGCCTTTGTTGTGTTTCTATTCGGCCTGGGCGGCTACGCGCTTTGGATCGCCGGCTTTGAACCGGTGAGCGATACGATGCCTCCCGCAAGCTCTCCTCCGCCGCCGCGACAAATGGCAATGGCCGCGGGAACAGCCGCCAAGGCATAGCTCAGGACGAACTTCGGAAATTGCCCAGCAATACCGATGGGCGGTGGGACGCGCGGATGGTAAACTGAGGGACTTTGAATTTGAGGCCCTCTCCCCGCCGTGGCGGGATTTGCCAATCATGCTGTTCAACCGGAAACGCCTCAATCTCGTGGATGGAGAGCGGCAGGCGATGCGCAATGCCTGCAAGTTCAACGCGAGTTTGCTCGATTTGGTCCGTGAGAATCTTCGCCCAGGCCTGACCACCGACGAGATTGACCAACTCATCGCCAGCCGCACCGCCGAGGCCGGACATAAGTCGGCGTCGCTGGGTTACTGCGGCCAGCAAAGCAGCCCATTCCCCAAGAGCTGCTGCACCAGCGTCAATGACGTCATCTGTCACGGAGTGCCGGGGCCGTATGCTCTCAAGGATGGGGACATCATCAACGTGGACTTAACGACGATCGTCAACGGCTGGCACGGAGACTCGTCCGAGACGTTCATCGTCGGTACGCCATCGGACCTCGCCCGCCGGGTGGTGCAGTGTGCCCACGACGCATTGTGGGCCGCCATCGATACCTGCCGCCCCAACAGCCGGCTCTCGGAGATTGGCGAGGCGATCGTCCGCATCGCCAAGCGGAGCGGCTTTACCGTGGTGGAGGAATACGTCGGGCACGGAGTGGGCCGGCAATACCATCAGCCGCCGACGGTGCCGCACTATCCCACGGCGGAAGCCCGCCGCCAGAAACTCGAACCGGGCATCTGCTTCACCATCGAGCCGATGCTCAACACGGGGACCAAGGAAACGCTTCTTTCCAAACGAGATGGCTGGACGGTGCGAACGCAGGATGGCGGTCTCTCCGCTCAGTTCGAGCACACCGTCATGGTCACGGAGACCGGCGTCGAGGTATTGACGCTGTCGAAGACCGGCCCGCAACGGGGGCATAAGTTCTAGGAGTCAGGTGTCAGTCGACAGGACGGTGTAATTCTGCGCCCTGACCCCTGACCCCTGACCCCTGACTCCTGACTCCTCGCTTTGGTACGATGCTGAATTCCCGATTTCTGGGCCTTCACGGCCGCTTACCACTGCAACTCAAGGCTTCGCCATGCCTCTGGATCCCTATCAACCCTGCCCCTGCGGAACCGAGAAGAAAGTCAAGTTCTGTTGCGGCAACGACCTCATTCACGACTACAACAAGATCGAGGAGCTGATCACCGGTGAACAGCGTCTGGCGGCGCTGGACCAGATCAATCGTTCGCTCGCCCAGAAGCCGGATCGGGGTTGTCTGTATCTGCTCAAGGCCCAGGTGCAAATCGAACTGCGGGAGCTTGACCAGGCCCAGAGTTCCATCAATGAGCTGCTAAAGCTCATGCCCAGCAACCCGGCCGGACTCGGGATGCTCGCTGTCTTGGAAGCCGCCAAAGGGGACGTCTTCGAGGCGGTCGATACGCTCCAATCGGCGCTGGAAGCCTCGCAAGGCAAGCTCCAGCCGCAAGTTTACAACGCCATTGGTTTTGTCGGCCGCTCGCTGGCATCGCGGGGAATTCTGCTCGGTGCCCGCGGGCATTTGCTGTTCCAAACGTCGGTTACCGGCGGAAAAGACCAGCGTGTGGTGCAGGCCCTCATCGAACTTGACGGCAGCGGCCATATTCCGCTGCCGGCGCTGGGGCTGGAAGGGCTCGCTTCGGCTGATGCCAATGGCCGGCTGAGCGCTGCGGGAATTGCCGAGCTAACGGTGGCACTCAAGTTGGCCGGCATGGGCTGCTGGCTCGCTGCGGTCGACAAGCTCGACACGATCGCCGAGCGGGAACCTTACGAGCCGGCGGTCTGGAAGAACATCGGCGTTCTGCGATCCTGGTTGGGTCAAGAAGACAAGGCTCGGGCGGCGCTGCGGCGGTATGCCTCGTTCGCTTCCGTCCCCCGCGACGACGCCGTAGAAGCCGAAGCAGTAGTGCAGTTCCTCAGCGACCTGACCGACGATGATGTGATCCCGGAAATTACTTCGAGCTTTGCGGTCAACGACTCCCAGGCATTGCAAGAACGGCTGCTGTCGAACAAGCGGCTGGAGTCCGTTCCGTTCGATCCGGCGGAGTTCCGCGAGGCGAACGAAGTGCCGCCGCTGTCGGCATTTCTGGTGGTGGACCGCGAAGTGCCGGCTTATGCCGAGGGGATGACCGAAGCGGAGATTCCGCTCATCCTCGGCGAGTTGCAGCTCTTCGGCAAACAGACCGACCGACCGGCTCGGGTTGAGTTCAGCACGCTCAAGACGGCCGACTTCGACGCGAAGATCGCCGCCGTGCAAGCGGTCCTTGCGCCTGACGGCACCACGCGCGAAGGGGAGGAAGTCACCGGCAAGATTACGCGCCTGGGGGCGGCTCTCGCCAGCAATTGGCGTCTGCCCGACGCCATGCCTTTGCCGGCAAGGAAGCAGTTGCTGGAAGCTCACAAGACCCGAGTGTTGCAGAGCGTTTTTCCTGACTTGCCGCAAGGAGTGCTCGACGGCAAATCGCTGCGGCAGGCGGCGGGAGATGCATCGCTGCAAGCGCGGGCGCTCGCGGTCATTCTGCTGATGGACCTGGCGGAAGCGGAAGAGCGGCCGGAATTCAACCAGATTCGCAAGTCGCTCGGCCTTCCCACCGTCGAGCCGCTCGATCCCGCCGGCCTTCGGATCACTTTGTTGTCTCCGGTCCGTCTGACCCGCCTGGATGTGAAAAAGCTCAGCGACGACGACTTGCTCATCGCCTATCAGCGGGCCATTCTCTATTCCGCAGGCCGGCTGCTGCGAAAGGTTGGCCCCGAGCTCGTCAGCCGGCCGGGCATCAAGGGGAAAGTGGATTTTGCCGACGTTTACGAGTTGATGTCCCGCCTGGCAGGTAGCAGCGACGAGGCCATTGACTACATCCGCAAGGCTCAGGAAGTCGCTGTCGCCGCCGGAGAATCTCCGGCCCGTTACCTGATGGCCGAAATCCCGCTGCGGCTGGAACGGCGCGAAGTGGACGAGTTCCGCCGTCTCTTCGAACGGCTCAGCAGCAAGCACATCAAAGAGCCGGGTGTCGCCCAGGCTTTGCAACAGCTTCTGTATCAACTCGGAATCCTGCGGCCCGATGGGAGCATGGCCGCCCCAGGACCAGCGCCCGGCGCTCCCGCTGCCGCTGCCACGCCTGCTTCCGGCCTGTGGACTCCCGACCAAGGCGCTCCCGCTGCCGCCGCGCCAGCCGCCGGCGGCAAGAGCAAGCTGTGGGTGCCGGGAATGGATTAGTGGGGCAATCTATGGCCTTCACCGACACCGATTCCCGCCACATGCTGCGGGCGCTCGAACTGGCTGAGCGCGGCCGGGGGTTCGTGGAGCCCAACCCCATGGTGGGCTGCGTGATCGTGAAAGATGGCGCGGTAGTCGGCGAAGGATTTCATGCCCGCTTTGGGGGACCGCACGCGGAAGTGGCGGCCTTGGAGGCTGCCGGTGCCAATGCCCAGGGTGCCACTCTCTACTGCACTCTCGAGCCTTGCTGCCATCAAGGAAAGCGTGGCCCTTGCACCAAAGCCATTCTTCCCGCCGGCATTCGCCGCGTCGTTGCCGCGATGCAAGACCCGTTCCCCGAAGTTAGCGGCCAGGGGCTGAATGAACTTCGCGAAACTGGACTCGAAGTGGAGGTCGGCTTGCACGAAGATCTGGCTCGCCGGCTCAATGGGCCGTATCTCAAGCTCCTCGCCACAGGCAACCCGTGGGTGATCGCCAAGTGGGCCATGACGCTCGACGGCAAGATCGCCACGCGAAGTGGCTACAGCCAATGGATCTCCGGCAGCGCGGCCCGCGCGGTGGTGCATTCGCTCCGCTCCCGCGTCGATGCCATCGTCGTCGGCCGGCGGACGGCGGAAATGGATGACCCGCTGCTAACGGCGCGGCCCGAGGGTGGCACTCCCGCGCGCATCGCCACGCGGGTTATCGTCAGCTCCCGGGCTCGGCTCGCACCGGACAGCCGGCTCATCAAATCCGCCAGAGATTTTCCCGTGCTCCTGGTTTGCGGCCCGGAAGCCCAGGAGCAGGACATCAAACGGCTGGCTGGAAAAGGGGTCGAAGTTCTGCCGCTTCTGGCCGAGACTCGCTTTGAGCGGACCTTGCAACTCCTGGACGCGCTTGGCAGCCGACGGATGACGAACATTTTGGTGGAAGGAGGCTCGCAGCTTTTCGGTACGCTGCTGGACGCCCGACAAATCAATGAAGTCCACGTCTTCATCGCCCCCAAGTTGTTCGGCGGGGACAAAGCCCCGTCCCCCATCGGCGGCGCGGGAATTGGCGATATTTCCGCGGCTCTGATGCTCGAAAACATGCAATTTCAGACCCTGGGGGAAGACATCTATCTCCACGGGCTGCTCCCCAGCCGCCAGCCAGAATCGGTCTCGAATTCTTTGCTCCCGCGATTGGCCACCAGCCGATAGCCACCTATAATTGGACGAGACTTTGTGAAAAAAATCACGTGACGGCATGAACACCCAATGCCGCTCGCGAGTCAAGGAATATCGACATGGCAAAAGCAGGCCCCCGCAAAAAGCTCCCCAAAACGCTCGCGGTCATCAATGCCGACAACTGCACCGGCTGCGAGTCGTGCCTGGAGGTTTGCCCGGTCGATTGCATCAACCTCATCGAGATGAAGCTGGGAGTGAAGGGGAACCAGGCCTGGTGCGAAATCGACCTGGAGCGGTGCGTGGGCTGCGAAGTCTGCGTTCACATTCCGCAGAAATCCAGCAACCCCTACGAGCTGACGGTCTGCCCCTGGAACGCCATCGAGATGGTCCCCACTGAGCAGGTTGCCCAGTACGTCGCCCAGATTGGGGGCCCGCCGGAATACATCGAAAAGAACTGGGACCGCCTCGTCGGCACCGCCCAGCATCTGGCGGAGCTCAAAGCGGGAGCGTAGGACTTTCCAACCCGCAGCGCTCGCGAGGGACCGAAGACCCGAATGACGCTTGCCCGCCTGTTCCTGTTGATGACGCTGCTGCCGCTCCTGGAGCTGGCGCTGCTGCTCTTGATGGGTCGATACATCAGCGTCTGGTTCACGCTGGCCTTCGTCATTCTCACCGCGCTCGCCGGGTCGATTCTCCTGCGGTATCAGGGAATGCAGACCATCCGCAACATCCAGCGCGACCTGCAGGAAAAACGGATGCCGACCGATTCGTTGCTGGACGGTCTATTCATTTTTATCGCCGCCGTGCTGCTCATTCTTCCGGGCGTGACGACAGACATCGTGGGCCTAACCATCCTGATTCCACCGCTGCGGCAACTTTACAAATTCTCGCTCGTCCGCTGGTTCAAATCCAAGTTCAAGCTGCAAGGGTTCACGTCATCCGCGCGATCGCAGGTGATCGACTCGCATATCGTGGATTCGAGCGAGCGGGAGAAATAGGGTGCATTACCGTTCCAGCGGCAAATGCAGGCTAATCGTCGCGCCATTGCCCAGTTCGGACTCCACTTCGATCCGGCCGCCGTGCAATTCCACAATCCGCCAGCATTTGGAAAGGCCCAGCCCCAGTCCCCGCCCCGCTTCGCGTCCCGAGTAATACGGGTCGAACATGTGCCGCTTCGCCTGGTCGGAAAGGCCGGGGCCGTTGTCGCTCACGCGGAAAGTCACGGCGTTATCAGCGGCTGACACGGCGATTTCAACCCGCCCGCCCGCACCGAGGGCTTGCAGCGAGTTCAGCACTACCGCCCGCAGCGCCACCGTGAGCTGCACGGCATCGGCTGAGAATTCGAGTGGCCCGCGCAAGCCGCTGCGGACGAGAGCCGTCCCTTGTTCTTTGGCTTCTGCCGCCATTTCAGCGATGACTGCATCCGCAATCTGTACGGCATCCACTTGCCGGGGCACCATTTCCGGTGGCTTGGCGAAGAGCATCATGTCCGCGATCATCTCGTGGGCGCGGAAGGCCTGCACGTTGATGGTGGCCAGCGCCCGGCGGCGATCCGGATCGGTCTCGTCCCGCAGCAAAGTCTGGGCGCGGGTGGCAATATTCGCCAGCGGATTGTTGATCTCGTGACTGAGGCCGTAGGCCAACTCACGGAGAGCCGCGAGTTTTTCCCGCTGCAGAGCTGCCTGGAAGTCCCCGTCGTCCATAGGCCGTGGGGTAGGCTTCTAGCCTGCCGAGCCCCACTTTTTTCTGGGCAGGCTGGAAGCCTACCCCACTTTCTAAGTTGCGACCGGCCGCTCCATTTCAAGCAGATCGCAGGCCCGCTCCATCAGCTTGTCCACTTGGAAAGGCTTCTGCAGGAAGTCGTCGGCACCAGCGGCACGCAGGTCGGCGACCTTGTCCTGCTCGACCATGCCGGAGATGCAAATAATCTTCACCTGCTCCAGCGTTTTGTCCCCGCGGACCCGCTGGCAGACTTCCTTGCCGTTGATGTCCGGCAGCATGATGTCGAGTACCACCACGTCGGGGCGGAACTCCTTGACCAGCATGCCGGCATCGAAGCCGTTGTTGGCCGTTTTGACGTCGAAGCGGCCGTCGCGCGAAAAGGCATCGGCGAGCAGCTCCACCAGGTCCTGGTCGTCGTCCACAATCAAGGCTTTCCGCTTGCCGCTTTCCAAAGCGTCCGTCGGAATGCCATTGTCCCGCATGAAGCTGAACAGCTCATGGCGGGGAATGCGGCGAAAGCGGCTGCCGGGGACGCGAAATCCCTTGAGGCTGCCGTTGTCAAAACAGCGGATGATGGTCTGCTGGCTGACCTTGCAGATTTTCGCTGCCTCGCCCGTGGTAAATACTGTCTTCGTTGACATGGCTCAAACCATCCTTCCTAAACGATGGTTAGACCAGCAGGAGTTCCGGCCAACGGAACTCCCAGACCTCCGTGTGTTGCCACGTCGATGCTGGTCCTAAACTCCCTGAAACCCAAAAGCTGCGTTATGGACGCAGCCCGCATACCTTACTGGCTTTGCGAAGCTGTTAGACTCGGCGTTACCCGCGATACTTCCCAGGCTTACCAAGCTTCACAACTGGGGGCATTATAGCGGCATGTGGGAGCGCGTCAAGATTAGTTAACACGCCGCAAGTCGTTACTGGGAAGTAACTTGCGGCACGCCCTTTGGAATTTGCAAAAATGGGCAATCCGAGGGGGAGTTGGACACCTATTGGGGTCTGAGGGGCTCAAGTTCGACCCATTTGGTGACAACGCCCTTGCCGGTGGCAATCTGCCAAACCACGTCACGGTCCATGTCTGCTGCTTCGAAAGTGCGTCGATCGGCATGTTCGCCGTCATCGTCTTTCCACAGGAAGGTGACTCGCGTCGAGTCGCGCCGCTCGGTGCGGTAAACCAAGTGAGCTTCGGCTCGGGCAACGTTCTTGCCGCCATCATTGCGAAAGCGAACCCGCACTGGCTTGTCACCTGGTTGTGGCAACCTGGCCGAGCCCCAACAAAAGCTCTGCGACCAGAAATCCGCCGGCTCATCGCCGCGACGCGTGATTTGCCAATCCTTCACAACACTCCGCCAGGATTTGCCGCCGTCGAGCGAGAACTCTATGTCGTATTTAACATCGGGACTGGGGGGATTACTCGACTGCATGTGAGCCGCGGCATAGAGCATGATCGCTTCTTCGCCGCGGGGCGTTTTGAGCTCCAGCGTCACGCGCGGCGAATCGAATTTCCCCTCCACCACATGTGCCTGTGCCTGCGGCAGATTGGGACCTGCCGAAACTATCGCCTGGTTCGATGCCGCGAAGCGGATTTCTGTGCCACCGTCCTTGAGCCGGGGCAGGATGGTTGCGTTGCACTGGCAGACGGTTCGTATCGAGAGATTGGCCTCTTCAAGCGCCTTGGCGCTCGTGCTTAGGCGCAGAAAGTACTGCCGCCTCCCTTTGACCATATCCGTTAAGTCCACTTCATTCTTCAGTTTGCCGCCATTATGCCAGTTCGCTCCTTGGTCCACAGAGACTGCCACGGTGCAGTCGGCTTCTCCAGAAACTACCAGTCCATTCTTGCCTCCGGAGTCGTAAACTCCCCAGGGCTGGTCGTTTGCGGGGGTCGAGCCAATGATGTACGGAGTATAGAACTCGAACGTCACGTGCTTGTCGTCCTCGGAAATCACTCCTTCGCGGTAAGTGCCGTCTTTGAAGTTTGGCTGGTAGGAGTAGACCGCGTTGGCGTACCGCGCTTGCCCCGCTTTGTAGCCGGTTCCATCTTTCGAGCCTTGCATCTTTTCCGGTTGGTTGACCCAGGTCTGGCTTCGTTCCGGACCAGGGACTCCGTCGGTGTTGTAATTGCGGCCCCAGAAAACGAACGTCTTGCCGTCATCGAGCCCTGGCTGAGAAAAGCGGCGGAGCCGTTCGCCGCGGCGGAGATGCACCATCGGCGGCGGGCCACTGTAGCCGGAAAGGTACTCTGCCACCTGGTAGCTGTCGTAAGACGCGCCGTCCCCCGGATGCAGCCCGCAGACCAGCCAGCCGTGCTGTTTTTGCGGCAGATAGTCGCGGCTGGTCAGTCGCTTCCAGTCCTTTTGCACCTCGGCCAGCGAGAGCAGCGAATCCCCTTTGGCATCGAAAATGACGGTGGAAATGTCATGGTCCAGCAAGCACCACTTTCCTTTGCCGTATGCGCCACCTGTCAAAAAGACCTCGAACGAATTGTGCCCGGTTACTCCAACGCCGCGGCCCCGGTTGTGGCCGAATAATGCCTCCATCTCGGCAGTCCATTGGGAATGGGTGGTGCCGCAGAGGCCAAATCCGTGGGCGAACATCCCGGTCCAATATTCGCGCGTCCGCAGGTCCATCCCCTTCGTGAATCCTTGCCCCCACAGATCCTCTGCACCTTCCTCCCCATGAGCGTAATGCGCATTCCGCCACAGCCACGCCGCCAGCGCCTTCTCTTGGTCATTCTTCGGCCTGGCCCCAATGACCAGCTCATAAACTCGAGCTTGCGTCTCCTGCAGCCGCTCAAACGTGGAGCAGGCGAGTTCCCCCGGATACCAAGGATGGTTGGTGGACACTTGGGGATCGCCCACGTCGGCCCGGGCTAGAGGCGCTGCCAGAGCCAGGCACACCAGCGCCAGCGACGGCCAAAATGGGCCGCGAAACAGTCCGAGGTTATAAGCCCTGATCATACCTCGACCGGGGGATACTTGATTCATGTTTTTGACTACCTGTTCACGAGATACTTACGTCATTATGAATCACTGCAACTCGTTTGCCAACCAACAACTCCGCCAAATCCTCTTGCCGTAACCTTGATTCACGCAGTCCCAAAATGGCACTTTTTGATTCACCCGCTGACGGACGGATTATAAGCTCTTTTCAAACTCCCTTTTCCGCCCCGACCCTGGAAATGATCGACGTCACGTTGGGCAGTCAGCGCGCATACCGACCTCCAAAAGAATAGTATACGTTTGTTTATTTTTAGTCAAGGGACATGAATCCAGATTTGTTGCTGCCCATTTCTTAATCCAAATGGGTGTCGATGATTCCGATGTCCCACATGATGTCACACGAGGGGCACAAGTAGGCGACAGTACCGACCTTGCTTGTGGTGGGCGAACGTAGAATCTGCTTACACACCGGACACCGATAGTGAAAGAATCGGACCAGGTACACCGTCAGCCCCAGTGCCATCGAACCGAGAAATAGAATTGCCGCAACCAAACCCAATTGCGAGTTCGCTCGGTTGACTGCCACGATTGCCAGCAACAGCGAAATCACGACCGGCACCAGGCACCAGAAAGCCATCGTTGACGCAGCGCCAGAGCGTTTGGTGTCGGTTCGAAATTCGGTTACCTGATCCGGCTCCGCAAGACGTACTTCATGAGGGGTATTGTAGCGGAAACGACGGCACTCGGAGATTAAGAACGTTTTTCGCAAAGTTTTTTCGGGGTGAATTGAACCGGCTGAATCTGATACTCACCGTACAAGTCCGACGCCGGCACATGGTTCTCCAAGTGCCTGCCGCCGACTCCCTCCCCCTTTGCCGTTCTTCCACGCCCGCCGCCCCGCTACAATCCACCCATGGCCACCGCCGACTTCGACCTCGATTCCCTCGCCCGCTATCTGCACGTCACTCCCGCGCAGGTGCAGAAGATGGCGGAGCGGCAGACGCTGCCGGGGCGAAAGGTGGGGGGAGCCTGGAAGTTTCCCCAGGCCGAGATTCATCACTGGCTGGAGGAGCGGATTGGGGCCGCGGATGACGCAGATCTGGCCCAAGTCGAAAAAGTGCTCAGCCATGCCGGCCAGCATGAGGCTAGCGACATCGTAAGTATTGCAGCGCTAATTCCTCACGGAGGAATCGCCGCCCCCTTGGCGGCGAAGACGAAAAGTTCGGTCATCACCGCGATGGTGGAACTGGCTGCAGAAACGGGCCTACTTTGGGATGCCGAAAAAATGACTGCTGCCGTGCGGGAGCGGGAAAATCTGCATCCGACAGCTTTGGAAAACGGCGTCGCCCTGCTGCATCCGCGGCGGCCACTGCCGCAGACCCTTGCGGAGCCTTTCTTAGTGCTGGGTATCACCCATCAAGGACTTCCCTTCGGCGAAAGCCACGGCATCCTGACCGACGTCTTCTTCCTGATCTGTTCCACTGACGACGCCAGCCATCTCCGCATCCTCGCCCGCCTTAGCCGGCTGATCACGGCCGAGGGCTTCTTGCCGGCACTGCGAGCCGCGACCGACGCCGGCGCTGCAAGGGACTGCTTGGAGCGGTTTGAGAAAGAGGTGGGAGGATGAAGCAGCCCACCGGGGCCCTCCGTCTTTGGCATCCCCGACTTAACAATACGACAAGACACAGCCGCCACAGACTCCCGACCCCCTCATGGCGAACTGGAGGGGAGGCATGAAGAGGCCCCTTGTTTGGATGGTGGGTGATTGGCAGCGAGCGGAGTTTGCGCCAGCAGTGGCGTATCTGAGGCGCGAGGTAAGGCTGAGTCTGCCGTTGAGCGACTCCAGGGGGTCGGGTGTCTTTGGCGACGACGATTCCTCAAGACAGAACGAATGTTCCGCCAAAGACGGAGGGCCCCGGCCCGACCCAGACCTCATCCTCCTCGTCGCGTCCCGCCCCGGCCGCTTCTCCGCGGCGGAAGTCGAAGCGGTCCACCGCCGCGCTCCGCTGGCCAGGCTCGTCGCTCTGCTCGGCAGTTGGTGCGAAGGGGAAGTCCGCTCGGGACGTCCTTGGCCGGGGGTCACCCGCATCTACGCCCACCAGTGGCAAGCCCGCCTGCCGCGAGAACTAGAAACCTGGCAGCCCCGCACCGCCACGGAAATCGACCGGCTGATGAACGTTAGGCCGTCGAACAAGTCCCAACGCCAGCTCATCGGCATCGCCGCCGCCCAGCGCTCGATGTTTGACGCCCTCGCCGCCGCTTGCCACTCCTTCGGCCAAGACGCCGTCTGGCTGCTGCCGAACCTTCCGCCACCCGTGCAGCGCGTCGACGCCGTCATTGCCGACGCCACGCTCGACTTGCCGACTGAACTTGCTCACCTCAACGAATTACGAGAGCAACTGCACAAGCCACCCGCACTCCTGCTCCTCAATTGCCCGCGGCAAAGCGATATCGAACAAGCCTCCCAGGCGGGCGCAGCCGCCATCCTCGCCAAGCCCTATCTCCTCGCCGATCTCGCCGCCGAACTGGAGCGCATCACAACGCCCGCGTCCCACCGCCTCATCGTCGCGGCGTAAAGAGTTGACTCGCCCCCGCCATCGGCGACAATGACATTCGTCATTCGGAATTCGGAATTCGGGCTTTCTCCGCATGTCCCTCTCTCAGCGCCTCACCTACGCCCTCCTCGCCATCCCCGGCGCGACCATCGAGCGCGGCATCTGGTATCTGACGGTTGCCGGCTTCGCGTGGCTGGCGCTGCATCTGGTCTTTGCGAAGAGTCTCGCCAATCGTCGCATCAGTGATAAGCCGATGACTTTCGGCCAGATGAGCTGGGAGTTTCTCTATTCGCTCCGGAGCCTGGCTGTGTATGGCCTGGTTGGCGGGTTCATGGTGTTTGCGGTCACATCGGGTTGGACGCGGATGTATTTTCGCATCGAGCGGCTCGGCTGGCCGTGGTTCTTCCTCAGCATCGGAATCACGGTCCTGATTCACGACGCTTATTTCTACTGGACCCACCGCCTGATGCATCACCCACGGCTGTTCCGCGTGATGCACCACACGCACCACCTTTCCACCAACCCGTCCCCGTGGGCCGCGTACTCGTTCAGCACCTGGGAGGCGTTCGTGCAGGCCGGCATCGCCCCGCTGGTCATCTTCTCGCTCCCCATCCATCCCCTGGCGTTCTCGATGTTCATGCTCTGGCAAATCTCGTTCAACGTCCTCGGTCACTGCGGCTACGAGCTCTTCCCCCGCTGGTTCGTCCGCTCCTGGTGCGGGCGCATCCTCAACACGGCCACCCACCACGCCCAGCACCACGAATCCAACCGGGCCAACTTCAGCCTCTACTTCAACTACTGGGACCGGCTGCTGGGGACCAACCACCAGCGGTATGAAGAGCGGTTCGCGGAGGCGGTGGGGGAGGAACGGATTCGGGGTTTTCGGTGACAGAATAATGGTGGACAGAATAATGGGACGGAAGACGTGCTTCTGCTTTCATCATTCTGTCCCCCACGAATCTATCGCTCTCTATGTCGCATTCGGGTTAGGGTTTATTTCCAATTTTGTTGTCCCTATCCAAACATCAGTGTATGTTGATGGAAGTTCCCACCAGGCGACCGAAGGCCGATGAATATCACCCGCCCGATACTTGCTGCTCTTGCTTCGTCTCTGCTGGCCGTGACTTCGGTGTCCGGGCAGCAAAACACAACTGCCGTTGCTTCGCCGCTGTTTAGCCGCCATGTCGAGGCGGTTTTCTCGCGAGTCGGCTGCAATAGCGGGACGTGTCACGGAGCGGTGCAGGGAAAGAATGGGTTTCGGCTGTCGCTGTTTGGAGCGAAGGGAAAGTTCGATTGGGAGCAGATTTGCAGGGACCAGGCGGGGCGGCGGATGAATCTGGTCGAGCCGGAGCGGAGCTTGCTGCTCGCCAAAGCCAGCGGGCAAGTTCCCCACGGCGGAGGCCGGCTGATAATGCCCGGCAGCCGCGAGTATGAGCTTTTGCGGAGCTGGTTGGCGGTCGGCGCAAAGCTCGACGACGTGGGAGCGTCGCGGATCAAGAAACTGACCGTAACGCCGGGTGAGCAACTGCTGGTTCCCGGCGGCAGTTATCAACTCAAGGTCGAAGCGGAATTCGTGGACGGTTCCAAGGAAGATGTAACCGGGCTTTGCGCTTACAAGTCGCTCGATCCGCGAACTGCAACCGTTGATTTGCAAGGGAAAGTAATTACGGCCGGCGTTGGCGACGTGGCGATTTCCGTCCGCTTCCGCGACGAGCCGGTGATGGTGATGGCACTGGTGACTCGGCCAGGAGACGAAGTCGTTCAATCGCAAGCGTCCGAGAACTTCATCGACGACCACATCCTCGCCAAACTCCGCCGGCTCAAAATCCCCGCTGCCGATTTGGCCGACGATACCACGTTCCTCCGCCGTGTGCGGCTGGATGTGACAGGCCTGTTGCCGACGCCGGATGAAGTCCGAGAATTCCTGGCGGATGTTCGCCCCGACAAACGACAGCTCAAGATCGATGAATTGCTAAATGAAACCGGATACGCAGATCTGTGGACGCTCAAATTCTGCGACCTGCTGAAGGCTCACGATTACGGCGTCTATGCCGACGACTTGGGAGAGCAGAATGAGGCCCCGCGGTTTCAAGCCTGGATCAAGGCCCGCTTGCGGGAGAACACTCCCTACGACGAATTGGCCGCCCGCATTCTGCTCGCCACCAGCCGCGACGGCCGGTCGCTCGACGAATGGTCCGCGGAAGTCATCGCTTTGCAAGAAGGCGCCCGGCTGCCGCGGCGGGATTTGGCGCTTTATGCCCAGAGGAAGACGCTCGACATCTACTGGCAACGGAAAGATTCCAACGGGGTGCCCGGCGCGATGCAAATCGCCCACGCCTTTCTCGGCCTGCGACTGGAATGTGCCCAGTGCCACCGCCACCCACACGACGTCTGGCAGCAAGAGGATCTCCTCGGCCTGGCCAATTTCTTCATGCGAGTCCGCCGTGTCGGCTTTGAGGGAGACAACGAAAAGAAGTACGCGGAGCAGGGGACGCTCTTCAAGAAGTTTGAGGGGGAAGGGAAGAAGCTGAACGAAGAGGCCAAGAAGCTCAAAGAGGGAACCGGTAAGCAACTCGCCGAGGCGGCCAAAAAATCTCAGCAAGATGCCAATCGTCTGAAGAACGAAATTCAGCGGGATGAGCAGCTTCAAAAGGAAGCAGCCGGAATGGAAGAGAAGCTCAAGGCCCTGCGGGAATCCGTCGCCGCCAAAAGGACCGAGCTGTCGACGCATGAGAAAGCCATCGCCGACAACGACGCGATGCAAAAGCAGATTCAGGACCTGGAGCGCCGCGGACGGATGCTGGGGGAGGAAGTCTCCAAGCGTATTCTGCACGCGGAGATTTTCATCCGGACGGACGAACATGCGGCCAAGAGCTTCGCCAGCGTCACTAGTCCGCTGGGAACGCAGTCGCTGGAACAGTATCGCTTGCCGGGAGAGACCGCACCCATCACGATTGCCACTGGCGAAGACCCGCGGCAGAAGGTGGTCGAGTGGATGAGGAAGCCGGACAACCCGTTCTTCGCCCGCGCC
The DNA here is from genome assembly GCA_005778405.1 of Planctomycetaceae bacterium. Taxonomy (GTDB): domain Bacteria; phylum Planctomycetota; class Planctomycetia; order Pirellulales; family Pirellulaceae; genus SXOA01. The sequence goes on along the minus strand of SXOA01000077.1, from coordinate 28,983 downwards.
ATCGTCAGTCGCGTCTGGGCCCATTACTTTGGTCGCGGTTTGGTCGACCCGCCCGATGATTTATCGCCGCACAATCCTGTCTCGCATCCGGCTCTGCTCGACGAGCTTTGCAAAAAGTTCATCGCCGGCGGCTATGACCTGAAATGGCTGCACCGCACCATCCTCTCCAGCCGCACGTATCAGCAAAGCAGCCAGGCTGGCCCGCTGAACGAGATCGACCGCTCAAACTTCGCGTACTTCTATTACCGCCGCTTGCCGGCAGAAGTACTGCTGGATGCACTCGATCAGACCACTGGCACTCGCGAAGACATGGATATGAAATACTATCAGTGGCCCAGCGGCCTGCGGGCGGTCGAAATTCCTTATATGCCTAAAAACGAGTTTGTGGCCTTCGTGCTGGAGCAATTCGGGCGGAGCGAACGGAATTCAGCAGTGCAGTGCGATTGCCAGCGGCAAAGCGAGCCGTCGATGCTGCAAGTCCTCAGCCTGGCCAACCACCCGCACGTGCGGCAGAAGATTGCCGACCCCAGCGGCCGTATCGCCCGCCTCGTCAAAGAAACCACGGACCCAGGCCAGCGGATTGAGGACTTGTACCTGTCCACCCTCAGCCGCTTGCCGGATGAAAACGAGAAACAGACTTGCCTCTCGCACGTGAGCGCGGCAGAATCACCGGAGAAGGGGCTACAGGCTGTGCTTTGGAGCGTCCTCAACACGCGAGAATTTATTTTGCAGCATTAGTAGCCAGCACACTCCGTGTGCTGGCATGTCCGCTCACGAAGTGAGCGGACTACTAAAGGACCACCTATGACCACTCTCCCTCGTCGAGACTTCCTCCGGATCGGCGGTGCATCACTGTGTGGCGTCAGCTTACTGGATGTGCTTCGCGCTCAGAGCCAGGCCGCTGGGGCTCCGGCTCCGAAGGCCAAGCAGATGATTGTCTGCTGGATGGCCGGTGGGCCGCCGCATACGGACATGTTCGACATGAAGCCGGACTCGGGGACGGACTACAAGGGTGAGTTCAAACCGATCAAATCGAACCTGCCGGGGCTCGACGTCTGCGAGCTGATGCCTAATCTGGCCAAGATCGCCGACAAGTACACAATCATTCGCTCCATCACCACGATGAACCAGCCCGGCGACCACAGCCGGGCCCCGATGTACTGGCTGACCGGCAATCCGCGGCTGCCGAGCGGGACCGAAAAATTTCCGATGTACGGGAGCGTGATTTCCAAAGTCCGCCCCGGGCCGCCTGAATTGCCGTCGTTCACGGTGCTGGGGAAAATCGACCACCACATCAACAATTCCATCTCCGGCAGCTATCTCGGCCCGGCTTACAGTCCTTTCATCTTCGACCCGCAGTCCTCCAAGGACGACATCGCCAAGATGCTCGCGCCGCAAATGGAGTTGCCCGCCTTCGCCAAGCAGACCGAACTGCTCGCCGCTCTCGACAAGCGCCTTCGCCGGCAGGACAGCGTCGACCCGCTCATCGCCGGCCTCGACAAGTACCAGCAAACGGCCTTTGACATGCTCCGCTCGCCCAAACTGCGGGCGGCTCTCGATTTGTCGAAAGAGAGCGAAGAGACGATCAAAAAGTACAAGACAGGGCACCTGGAAAAATACCGTTACCCCTCCGGCGATCCGCTTCATTTCTTACTCGCCCGCCGGCTGATCGAAGCGGGCGCTCCCATCGTCCACTTCAGTCTCGGCTACTGGGACTGGCACGGCGAGAATTTCATCGCCGGCCGCCAGCAGATTCCGATGTTCGACAACGCTTTGTCGATGCTCCTTATGGAACTCGACGAGCGGGGCCTGCTCGACACGACCATCGTATTGGCCCTCGGTGAAATGGGCCGCAAGCCCAAATGCGGCACCGAAAAGAATGCCGGGCGCGATCACTGGGACTACGCCCAGTTCGTCCTCGCCGCCGGCGGCGGATTCAAGCGAGGGTGCGTCGTCGGGGCGACCGACAAGCTGGGTGAGCAGGTCACGGACAACTTCTACAAGGTCGAAAGCTTCGGCAGTACGCTCTATCACCTGCTCGGCATCGATCCCGCCACCGTCATGCAAACGCCGTCGAATCGGCCCATCAAGCTGATTGCCGAAGACTCGCCGCTGGTGAAAGAGGCGCTGGTTTAACAACACAAGCCTGAAGCGCGAGCGAAGGACACGGAACCATCGGTTAGCAACGGTTTCCTTCGCTGGCGCTTCAGGCTGGTGTGAAAGTGACGTTCATCATGCAATTCCGCCTGCGCACGCTGTTCATCATCACGGCCATTGTTTGCGTTTATTGCAGCATCTTGAATGCTCCCGTGTTCATTGCCTTTCCGCTGTTTTGTGCATTCGTCTGGCTGACCCCGGCGTACTGGATCGCGGGAGTCATTTATGCCCGCGAGGCCAAAAGGGCTTTTTTCATCGGCGGGCTGGCCGCTGGCGCGGTTCCGTTCATCGCCCTGGTGTTCTGCAGCCTGGTCATGGCCGTGGATGGACCCTGGCGATGGAGTCGCGGTTATGGGCGCTATGAGTTTGGGGAAACGCAGCTAATCAACATGATTTGCTCTCTCTTCATCTTTGCCCCGGTAGTGCTGGCCTTCCTCGGAGGCTGGATATCGCTAGCCGTCTACCGCAGCATGCAGCCCCCAAAGCCGGTTCCGCCTGCGGCTTCGCCATTCGGGCCAAACCATCCGCCGCCGAAAGCAATTCCGAATCATGAAGGCGAGCAACTGCCGGTGAGAACCATTTCAGCGAGGATTTGAGTCCCGTGGCCGTCCACTCCCCAGGGCATACACTGGCGGCTCGCGCTTCGCCGTTACAAATTCGGGAGAATCCCAATAATCAACCCCAGGATGACGGCGATTGCGAAGCCGACCACGCAGTAGATCGTGATGGCCGTATTGTTCGACTGGCCGGTCTTGGCATTGAACGTCGAGAAACAGCGGACGCACTTGACGTGGTTGAACATCCGGGGGCCGAGCAACCCGCCCCACCACGTAAAGCTGATCCGCTTGGCATACGGACAGCCGCATTTGTAGCACGGCGCGACCATTTCACTCCCCGGCGGCGGGCCCTGGGGATCATTCGGCATCTGAGGGGGGGCGTAAGGGTTCTGGGGGTTAGTGGACATGCCTCGATGCGGGGTAAGAACGCGGGATACCCAGACACGACGGGGCCATTCTAGCGGGGAAGAAAGACCATTTTCCAGTGCCTTGGCAGGGAGTAAGCTTAGCCCCCGCGTCCACGCGGGGATTCGCCGCGTGGACGCGGCGGCTAAGCTCTGCAGCTTTCCAGTTTCTGAGCGATGAATGCCCTTCGCTTACCCCTTCTTCTCCTGCTTCAGCGACCGCAGAACGCCCGTTTTGCTGGGAGCCGGTACGCCGCTGCCGTCGTGAGGCTGATCGGTCCGCTGCGTTCCTTCCGTGGGCAGAATCAAATCGCTGGCTGCCGCATCGGCTTTGGCGGTTGCCAGTTCGGCATCGGTCGCGCCGATCAGCTCGGGGTGAATCGGACGAACCCCCTGGTCCTTTTTCTTCCGCGGCTTGAAGACCAGTCCCAGAGGTCCAGCAAGGAGGGCGGGGAAGAAGATGAGTTCGGCGACAACTCCCATCCAGAGGATGGTGAGCATCAGGTAGCCAAACCGCTGGGTCGGCGTGAAGGTGCTCAGGGCAAAGATCGAGAGCCCCAGGCCGCTGATGATGGCGGCTTGCAAAGTGGGGGTGGCGCAGTGCTTGTACGCGGCCAGGATGGCCAGCTTGCGATCCCCCAAACGGTCGAGCTCCTCGCGATACCAGTTAAGATAGTGGATGGTGTCGTCCACTGCCACTCCGAGCGCGATGCTGGCGGTCATCATCGCTCCGACGTCCACGTCAATCTGCAGCCAGCCCATGCCGCCGAAGACCATCACCACCGGCAGCACGTTGGGAAGCATGGCCACGATGCCCGCCCAGAAACTGCGGGAGATGAACATCATCAGCGGTGTGATGGTGAGGAATGACCAGATGGTGCTGCTAATCAGGCTGTCGAGCAGAGCCCGCTGGGCTTTGTAAACGATGGGGACGACGCCCGTGTAGACCGCGCCCATCTGGCTGGGGTTCTGCTTGAACGCGACCGCATTGGCGACCTCGTCCATCGAGGCCCCGACGGGCGGAGCGAAGCGGCTGTCGCTGGCGTCGATGAAGACCCGGGCGTGCTTTTGGATTTCAGCCACGTCATAGATGCTGTGCTTATCGACGAGCACCACGCAGTCGTAAACAGACAGGACTTTGGCCCAGTCGGGCGTGGTGCTCGTATCGGGCGTGCTAAGGGCCACCTTCATTCGGGCGTTTCTCAGCAGATCGCGCAAGGTGCGAGCGAAGATCGGCGTTTGTTCGACGGGAGAATTCTGCGCGGGCCGCGCGGCCGATGCATCGGCAGCAGTCTTGCCTCCGGCTTCTTCCGCGGCGACTTGCGCCGGCACACCGAGGAGCAGCACCTTGGAAGCGGCGAGTTTGACCGAGGCGGGGTTGTACTCGGACCCACTCTGCAGGGCCGCTTGTTTCGCGAGCTCGACTTTGTGCTGGCCCAAAGCCCGCAGCACCGTATCCCTCTCGCGCTGCGCCAGCATCACCGGCTCGATGGCTTCCTTGAGCTGCTCGTTGAATGCGCCGTAGTCGGTTCCTTGCGTAGCGGGGAGGCGGAGGCTGATTCGCCAGAGTTCGGCTCCGGTCGCCTGATCGATTCTCAGGAAGTCGCTGTGGTCCAGGTCCTCCCTATGGGCTTCCAGTCGCGCGCTGGTCATGTTGCGGACGGAACCCTTTTTGATCCCCGGCAGCGGGCGGACGAAGGTGGCGGCGCTGGTCGAGTTGCCGACAATGCCGCGCCCTTGCGGGCCGAATTCGTCCTCAATCACCCGCTGTACGCGGGTGGCGACTTCCATTCGGTCGATGAACGGCATCTGGATTTGCTCGGCGATCAGATCGCGATTGGCGGCCTTTCCCAGCACGGCATCGGCAGGCCGCAGCGAGGACTTAGGAATCGAGACGATGACCTCCATCGGCATCAGTGGGCCGAGCTTCTGCTCGAGATGCGTATAGTCGCGGATGATTTTGGCTTCGGCGTGGAACATCTTGAGCATGTTGACCGTGGTCTTCATGTCCTTGATGCCGTAGCAGAAGAAGCCAATGACCAGTAAGCAGCCAATGGCAACCATGGCGTGATGGCGGATAATGAACGAGCCCATGAGGTTCCAAAAACCCCCCAGGTATTTGTCCAACCACGGTGCGTCGGTTTGGCCTTCCGCCAGTTTGGGCCGCTTCTTCTGCGGCCAGATTTGCAAAGCGGCCGGCAAGTAAGTGAAGGTCACAAGGAGCGTGGCGGCGACGCCGAGGGCCGAGAAAACACCGAACTTCTGGATGGGGACCAGTTGGCTGGTGATCAAGGAAACAAGGCCGATGGCGGTGGTGATGGTGCAAAAAGTCGCCGGTTTCCAGCCGTGGGCGATGGCCCGTTCGGGAGCACCGGCATGGCCGTGGTCGGTGACGGCATCGTGATAGTAATTCACAATGTGGGCCGCCCCTGAGAGGCCCAGCACATACACGAGTGCGGGCATGGTCATCAGAATGGCGTCCATGCTGCAGCCGCACCACCCGACAAAGGCCAGGCTCATGACGGCACTGATACCGCCAATGAAGAAGACCATGATCGTGGCCGAGATGCTGCGGAAGCAGGCCAGCGAAAGGCAGGTCCCCAGCAGGGCGGTGAGCCCGATGAGCCGGACCAGGGTGATCGTTCCTTCTTCATCGATGGCGACGTTGTCCACCGGCGGGCCGCCGAGCCAGAGCCCTTCTCCGGTGTGGTCCTTCTTGGCGACGTTGCAATCCTCGGCAATCTCGTAGAGCCTGCCAAAGGGCTTGCCGAGCATGCCGCGACCCACGACCAGGTGCAGATTAGTCCGGGCGGCGTCGGTAAGGGTGAGGACGACGCAGGTCTGGCGAGGTGCCGCCGGATTGGCGGCGTCGGCGGGGCCAAACAGCGTCCCTTGCAAACGGCGATAGGCTTCTTCGTCGGGGTTCTTCAGTTCGGCCAGCTCGCCGCCGGGTCGGACAAGACTCGCCAGCACTGAGGGGCCGGAAGTGACCGACTTGAAGAGCTGGGCCCGCAAGCGGCGAGGTTCCTTGTGGTACCAGGGGCCGTCCTTGGGACCGAAGGCGGCGACGAGTTCCCCGGCGACGCTCGGACCGTTGACTTTTCGTTCTACCAGGCGATACAACCCCATCAGGGGCGCGTCCGCAGCTTTCCAGCGATAGAGGTCACCCGCGGGCGTGATGTAGTACCAGGATTCGCTGTTTTTGGTGGCGTCGGTTGAGGAACGGCCACGGAGCCATTTCTCTCCCTGGCCTCCCCAGTTCTCATGCTGGTCAGCCGTTAGGTACAAGCCGAGTTGGTCCCCAATGAAATCGGCGCGCTGGAAATAGCGGATGGCGGTCTCTGGCTTGGTCCCTGTTGATTCTGGTGTAGCACCTTCGCTGACGGTTTCGCCTGCGGCGGCGATTCCCGTGTCCGCGGTCACAGGTCCGATTTGCTGGCTGGGCGGAACTTCCGGTTCCAGCTTCTTCATAAACAGTTGAAACCGGGCATCCTGGGCATCGCCGTGACAGCCGTCCCAACTGGCGACGACAAACGTCTCGCTGACAAAGTGCTGGCGGAACCAGTCCAGGTCCGCCGTCTCGGGAAAGTCCTTGGGCAACCAATCCTTGATGTCGTTCTTCATCCCCTGCACCGACATGCGGGCACCCCGGAGGGCGAAGGGAACCAGGAAGAAGATGATCATCAGAACGATGATCGCGCGGCGAGCAAAAAAAGTGGGCTTTGCGGACATGGGCTTCTGGCGCGGAAGAGGTGGGCGGGCGAGGAAGCGCGGTGGGGCCACCGAGCATGCATAAATGGCCCCTTCATCACCTTCGGCACCATGCGAAATCAACCTTGACTGCTTGCCCACGCCGCGAAGATGGAATGTAGGAACTTTCCCGACTGCGAGTCAAAAGCCGTGGGGCTGAGAATCTGTAGGCCGGGCAAAGACAGCCTGGGATGCAGGTCTTACGCAACCGGTAGAGTTTGCCACTGTCGCCTTTCGCTCCGCGAAAGTAGCGTGCTTTCGCGGTGCGAAAGACGCCACTAGCACTCTTCGTAGGCGTCCGCCTGAAAGCCTGGAACGCAGAAGCAGAGGAAAACCAGGTCGCAATCGCCGATGTTCGTGATCCGCTGGCGGCAGAAAGGCGGAATGAGGACGACATCACCCGGGGCGACTTCGGTGGATGGCTGTTCGCCGACTTCCATCCGGCCGCGGCCCTCCAGGATGACATAGCGTTCGCTGGTCCCTTTCAAGCGGTGCCAGCGGGTCGTGATGCCCTTTGGGACGCGGGCGCGAGCGATGGACGCTTCCGCATCGGTGGGCGAATTACAAAGCTCCGTGATGTAGCAACCTTCGGACGTATGGAACTCGCCGCTCGGGGAGAGCGGGAGGATGGCAGGATTCATGCGGGGGGCTCCGGAATCGTGGCGATTTTTCCGGTACTGGCCAGCGCGTTCTCATGCGCGTCTTTCCACCACAGGAAAAGGAACAGGGGCGTCATCGCCAGGGCGGCCCATTGATAAACGGTGAGGCCCAGTTCCAGCTTTGTCTCTGGGCGGATGAACTCCGTTACGAACCGATAAGCCAGATAGAAGAGGATATAGAACTTGATGAGCTGTCCCCGAAACAGTTCACGTTGTTGAAGAACGAGGAGTATTCCCGCAATCGACAGGTGAAACGCCGCTTCATAGAACTGCGTCGGATGCCGGGGAAGCGAGTCACCGGATTGTTGAAACACCACACCCCAGGGAAGATTCGTCGGCGTCCCAAAACAGCACCCGCCGACGAAACAGGCGACTCGGCCAATGGCCACCGCCACGGCGCAGGGGACGGCAAAAGTGTCTCCCGTTTTCACCCGGATGTCTAGCGTCCACTTGGCCAATTCCACTCCAAAATAACCCCCGATGATGCCGCACATGATGGTCTTGCCATCGGAAAGCCACGCGGAGCCATCGAGAAACCGATTCCAATCGATGAGCAGAAATGGCAACTTGGCCCCGATCATCGCGCCGCAAAATGCCCCGACGCCAATCCCCAGTTTTTGCCACCACATGAGCGGCAACTTCTCCTGCGTCTTGCGAAGCAGCAGGCTGCAAGTGCCGAGCGCGGCGAGCATGAGCAGGAAATAAGAGAAGCGGAATTCGTGGGTCATCAGTTTCCGCCCAACATCCTGAAACAATCCTGAATCATGGCGATGAACATCGCAAAGAGGACCAGCACGGAAACCGCGGCGGCGACGATGCACACAATAACCGTGGTCAGCATGGTTCCCGCCGCCACCCCCACTTTGGTCCCCGTCCCCCACGGCCTGCCGGCGGCCCGCGAGACGGCGGAGCCGAGCATCACGATGGCAAGCGTCGGGACGGCGAAAACCAGGAACACACTCGCCAGCACGTAGTCACCGGCCCGGAGTACGCCGTAGCAAACGATGACGGCCACAACGATTCCCAGCCAGATCACCCCATTCTTCGCCCAGGGATTTGCCGTCATTGGCGGAGGAATTGGAGTTGCAGAAATGAGTTTTCCCAGCAACGGCTGCTCGGCGTGGCACATCCAGCAGCTCTTGTCTACGAGATTCAGGACCGCACCGCACTCGAAGCATTGCTTGTGCTGAGGCGATCGTGGCGGGCCGGCAAAGGGGCTGTCGGACATGGGCAGTCGCGAAAGGGTTAGACCGTGAGCGGCAGCGGCCGAACCACTCGCGGCGGCGCGGCCTTGGCCATGGTGTCCACCAACTCCGGCAGCGGCACATGACCATCGCGATAAAGGACGTTATACGCACAAAACGGAATCACATGCCCGCTCGGCAGCACATGGTGCGTGCAGCACTTCATCAGCCGGCGGACATCGAAGTTGTAGGCATCCAAAAAGCTGGTAATCGTGATGCGGAAAAGGCTTTCGGCTCCCAGTTCCTGGGCGAGGACTTTGGAGAAAAAGTCATCGGCGGGGGAGGAAGAGGGGGAGACGGAGAGAGGGAGAGACGGGGAGAGATGATGAGGCAACTCCGTCTCCTGTCTCCTGACCCCTGACTCCTGTCCCCTGTCTTCTGACTCCTGTCCCCTGTCTTCTGACTCCTGTCCCCTGTCTTCTGACTCCTGTCCCCTGTCTTCTGACTCCTGTCCCTCCCCGCATCCGCCGGCGCAGCACGCCTGTCGTCCCAGATACTGCATGATCAAATCCCGCGACTTTTTCCGCGTGAAGCTGATGCCGTTGGCCAGTAGATCGAGATTGGCCCGCGCGTCGATGAACCGCGTAATCGGAATCGCAGTCGTCCCTTGCCGATACGCGATGGAAATCTGATGACAGTTCGGATGAGCGCACGGCAGTGGCACGAAGTCGCTTTCGGCGAATTTTCCGCTGGTTTGTCGCGCCACTCCGGCGATGACATCAGGATAGGTAATCCGCCGCTCCAGTTGTTCCGGTAGCACGTGCCGCCCGCTGTAGGTGGCCGGCTGGAAACTGATGCCCGTGATGTTGGAGCGCGACAATCCAAATTCCACCAGCGGCCCCATTTGGTCGTCGTTCACGCCTCCTTGCAGCGTGGCAACCAATGTGACGTGAATGCCGGCTGTTTGCAGGGCATCGAGGGCCGCCAGTTTGATCTCGAGCAGCGGCTCGCCGCGCAGGGCTTGATAGACATCATCGTTCAGGCCGTCGAACTGGAAGTAGATTTCCATCCGATCCTTGTACCGGGCGACCAGTTCCACCAGCGCCGGATCTTTGGCGAACCGAATGCCGTTGGTATTGATCATCACATAGTCGATTTCCCGCGACAGAGCATATTCCAGAATCTGAGGCAACTGCGGGTGAATCGTCGGCTCTCCGCCGGAAAGCTGGCAGACTTCGGCCCGCCCCTCCACCTCGACCAGCCGATCGATCTGCTTCTTGCAGTCCGCGAGCGAGAGATGCTTACCGCCCGGGCTGCTGCCGGCATAGCACATCGGGCAGGTGAGGTTGCAGGACGAGGTGATTTCCAGCACTCCCACGCACGTATGCTGCTCATGCTCCGTGCACAGGCCGCAGTCGAAGGGGCATCCTTGGTCCGGTTCAACTCCAAACTTCGCCGGCGACTTGGCGGGGAGAGCGAACTCCATCTGGTCGTACCATTTTCGATCCGAGCAAACAAAGTCCTCGCGCACGCCGTGGGTGGGACACGTTTTGCGAAAATAAACCCGCCCGCCGCGATCCAAAATCTTCGCCGGAACAAGTGCCAGGCACTCCGGGCACAGGCTCTGGGTTGTGCCAAGAAAGGTGTAGTTGCGATGCGCAGTCATACAGCGGTTCACCGGAAAGTATTGTGCCGAGGCAACGTGAATTCTAGCAGCCCTGGAACGACCTTGCTTGCGTCTTGGCTTCTCACAAGTTTACCACTCTGCCTGCGAGTAGTTATATTGCCATTTTGCAGCCGCATCGGTACGAGAACCCCTCATGAGCGCCGCCCTTCAGCCCTACATGGATTTTTTGCTGGCCCTGGGCATTGACCAGGTGCCGCATACTCGCAAGACCTATCTGGGACACCTGGTCAACGTCTATAACCTGCTGAAAAGCCAGGAGCTCGACGAAGAGGTCTGCCTCGGCGGTCTGTTTCATTCCATCTACGGAACCGAGAAGTTCCAGAATTTCAAACTTCCATTGGACCGCCGGGCCGAGCTGGTAAGCCTGATTGGCCCGCGGGCTGAACACCTGGCGTATTGGAACTGCTTGATGGATCGGTCGTCGCTCGACGCACTGCTCACGCAAGCCGCGGAGCCGTTCATGCTGTGGAATCGCGAGAGCGGCGAAGCGATGTCACTCACTGCCGTCGAATACAACGATCTCTGCACGGTTCACCTTTTCGATTGGCTGGAGCAAGCTCCCCGTTCGAGATTCGGCTGGGATTATCGGCGGGCCGCTTATCGGCAAATGGCCGATCGCCTGGGGACTGGTGCGCGGCAGGCGTACGCTGCGGTTTACGCCGCAGAACCGATGGCGACAGATACGTGACTCCCTGGCTCGGGGACCAAGCTGACCGGCCAAGCGGCCTGCCGAAAAACGGCTTTGTCGGTCATAATGGGAACAGTCGAACCCGCCCCTTTCCCGCTACGCCCCCCAGCCCTTTTCGTCGTCGCTTCATGCCCCTCGTCAGTGTCAAGGATTTGCGGATTGGCTATCGCGGGCCGCCGCTGCTCGATGGGGTTTCGTGCCAGATTGAGCCGGGAGAGCGGATTGGCCTCCTGGGGAGAAATGGCTCGGGCAAGACGACGTTCATGCGGATCTTGAGCGGCCATGTGGAGCCGGACGGGGGCCAGGTGACGTTCATGCCCGGAACGAAATTCTCGCTCCTGCCACAGGATGTGCCCCAGCAGATCGCGGGGAGCGTAGCCGAAGTCGTGGCCGCTGGGCTGCCGCATTTGACGGGTGACCACGAAACCGCCTGGAAGGCCGAGCAGCGGGTGGAGCGGGTGCTGGCGGAAATGGAATTGCCGCGGGATGCCCAGTGCCAGTCGCTCTCGTCGGGGATGAAGCGCCGTGTCCTCATCGCCCAGGCCGTCGTCGCCGCTCCCGATCTGCTGCTCCTCGATGAGCCGACGAACCATCTGGACCTGGCGGCGATCGAGTGGCTGGAACAATTCCTGGCTCGTTGGGGAACGACGCTGATGTTCGTCACGCACGATCGGATGTTCCTCCGCAAGCTGGCCACCCGCATCTTCGAAATCGACCGGGGGCGGTTGTTTGACTGGTCGTGCGATTACGACACGTTCCTCAAACGGAAAGAAGCCGCTCTGGCCGCGGAGGAGACGCAGAATGCCCTGTTCGACAAAAAGCTGGCGGAGGAAGAAGTCTGGGTCCGCACCGGCATCAAAGCCCGCCGCACCCGGAACGAAGGGCGGGTGCGGGCCCTCGAAAAACTGCGGCTGATCCGCGGCGCGCGGCGGGAGGACACAGGCAAAGTGCAGATGGCCATCCAGGAAGGGGAGCGGAGCGGCATGCTGGTCGCCGAGGTGAAGGATGTGACGTTTAGCTACGGCGAGCGGCCCATCTTTCAGAATTTCTCCACGAGCATCATGCGGGGAGACAAGATTGGCGTCATCGGTCCCAACGGAGCCGGCAAGACAACACTCCTGCGTGTGTTGTTAGGGAAGTTAGAGCCACAATCGGGAAAGGTCCGGCTGGGGACGAATCTGCAGATTGCTTATTTCGATCAGCTCCGCCAGCAGCTCGATGACGAGAAATCGGTACAGGACAACGTGGCGGATGGCTACGACACAGTCAACGTCGGCGGCAATTCGCGACACGTGATCGGCTACCTGCGGGATTTTCTGTTCAGCGCGGAGCGGGCCAGAACGAAGGTAAGATTCCTCTCCGGCGGAGAACGCAACCGCATCTTGCTGGCCCGGCTCTTCGCCAAGCCGGCCAACGTGATTGTGCTCGACGAGCCGACCAACGACCTGGACGCGGAAACGTTGGAACTTTTGGAAGAGCGGTTGGTGGAGTTTGATGGCACCGTGCTGCTCGTGAGCCACGACCGGGCATTTCTCAACAATGTCGCCACCAGCACAATCGTGTTCGAAGACAGCGGCATGCGCGAATACGTCGGCGGTTACGACGATTGGCTGCGCCAGCGAGCGACTCCAGCGGATCGGACACCAGCCCGACGCGCAAGCGAGGGAAAAGCTGCTCCATCCGCGAAAAGTCCTTTATCCGCCGCCGCTTCCCGCAAGCTCACCTTCAAAGAGCGCCAGGAGCTCGACTCCCTTCCCGCGGCCATCGAACAGCTCGAATTGGATGTCCAGTCGCTGCATGCCGAGATGGCCCAGCCTCAGTTTTATCAGCAGCCGGGCGAGAAGATTGCGGACGAGAACCGCCGGCTCAAAAAAATGGAAGAAGACCTGTCTGCTGCGATGGAGCGGTGGATTGCCTTGGAAGAATTGATGAAATAACGACAAGTTGGAGTCCCGGCTTTAGCCGGTGTTGCCGGCAGAAAACCGGCAAATGCCGGGACTCCAACGTGAAACCCTCGAGGATTGGCATGGCTGTATTGTTGCAAATCAAAAACGCTCACAAGCGCTACGGCGACCAGATTCTGCTCGACGGCGCGGAAGCGACGCTGACCGACGACGTGAAGGTCGGCTTTGTCGGCCGCAATGGCGCGGGCAAAAGCACGCTGCTGAAAGTGTTGCTCGGCGAGGAGGAGCTGGACCGCGGAGAGATCAGCCGCCATCCCAAGCTGCAAATCGGTTATCTGCGGCAGCATGACCCATTTCAGCCCGGCGAAACGGCTCTCGAATTCCTGATGCGCGACAGCGGCCAGCCGGATTGGAAGTGCGGCGAAGTCGCGGGGGAGTTCGAGCTCAAGGGAGCCTACCTGGAAGGGCCGCTCGCTAAGCTTTCCGGTGGCTGGCAAACGCGTGTGAAGCTCGCCGCGCTGCTGCTCCACGAGCCCAACTTGCTGCTTCTCGACGAACCGACGAACTTCCTGGATCTCCGCACGCAAATTCTGCTGGAGCATTTTCTTCGCCACTATGATCAGGCCTGCCTCATCGTCTCGCACGACCGGGCGTTCCTCGGCGCGACTTGCAGCGCCACGCTCGACCTCAGCCGCGGCAAGTTGACGATGTTCCCCGGCAAGATCGACGCATTCCTCGAATTCCAGGCTGACCGCCGCCTCCATGAAGAGCGGGCGAATGCTGGCGTGCTGGCGAAGCGCCGCCATCTCGAAGAATTCATCGCCAAGAATAAGGCCCGAGCCAGCACCGCCACTCGCGCTCGCTCCAAGAGCAAGCAGCTCGAGAAGCTGGAAGTGATCGAAATCGCCAGCGAGGAGCCGACCGCCAACATTCAGGCTCCTCGAGTCGAACCTCGCAAGGGGGCCGCCGTCCGCTGCCGCGATTTGGCGATGGGGTATGAGGACCGGCAAATCGCCACCGACATCAACCTGGAAATCGACCACGGCTCGCGGGCGGCCATCGTGGGGGATAACGGCCAGGGGAAAACGACGTTTCTCCGCACCGTCGTCGATTCGCTCGAGCCCCTCGCCGGAGAAGTCCGATGGGGGCACGGCTGCCAGGTCGGCATCTACGCCCAGCACGTCTACACCAGCCTCCCCGACAAGCAGACAGTGCTGGAGTATCTGGAATACAACGCGGCCACGGGCACCAAGACGCAGCATATTCTCGACCTCGCCGGGGCTCTCCTCTTTCGCGGCGATGCCGTCAAGAAAAAGATTTCCGTCCTCTCCGGCGGCGAGCGGGCCCGGCTCTGCCTGGCGGGGCTCCTGCTCAGTCAATACAACGTGCTGGTGCTGGACGAACCGGGAAACCATCTCGACGTCGACACCGTGGAAGCCCTGGCCGAAGCGCTATTGGCCTATCAAGGGACCGTCATCTTCACCAGCCACGACCGGCACTTCATGAAGCGCGTGGCGACTTGCATCATCGAGGTCCGCGATGGCCACGTGACGAACTACCGCGGCGATTACGAGTCCTATCTCTATTCCGTCAACAAGGAAATCGAGGACGGCGAACGCGAGTTGGCCAAAGGCATGGCCAAACCGCCACCGAGCGCGCTAAAGACTTCCAAGCCCGCCAAACCCGACCATCGGGCCGCCCGCCGGAGCGAACGGGAAATCCGCAAGGAAATGACCAACCTGGAGCGGACCATCGCCCGCCTCGACGGGGAAAAAAAGCAGACCAGCAGCCAGCTCATGACCGCGACTGACCCCGCCGAAGCCATGCGACTACACGATGAAGTGACGGCTCTCACGAAGGAACTGACGACCGCCGAGGAGCGGTGGTGCGAGTTGCAGGCGGAAGTGATGGAAAAGGAGTGAGTAAGTTCATTCAGAATGTTCCCTATCCGCCTCCCAACCAAATCCTCTCTTCCCCTGGGTGTGGCCGGGTGAGGGACTTCCGCTTTTCCTGTCTCAAATCTCAGATCTCACCCCGGTTGGCACTGTCAACAGGTTGTCACAAAGACTTTCCGACTCTTCTTGAGTCCCGCGATACGTCGTTGGGAGTTGTCCTGTCCACTTTTCCTATTCCATTTACTGCAACCGCTGCCGAACACGAGCCAACTCAGCGGTGGTTTGGTCCAAGGCGTCTTGCAGTCGCCTGCGTTCGGTTACGTCCCAAAAGATGCCCTGCGTCCCGACGATCTTCTCGTGGGCGTCAATGAGGGGCGCTTTAATGACGTGTATTTGAAGTCGCTCGCCCAGGGCGGTGACGGTCTCTTCGGTAGTGTTCAAGGCCTTCCCGGTCGCCAGGACGGTTGCGTCGTTGCTGCGGTAAATTTCCGCAAGCTCGGCCGCAAAGAAATCAAAGTCTGTCTTGCCGATAATTTCCGAAAGCGGACTTCCGAACAGTTCGCAAATCCTTTGATTCGCAAACGTAAACCTGCCGTCCCGATCTTTGCGCCACAGACCTAGCGGCACGGTTTCCACGAGCGAGTGGTAGAGGGCTTCCGATTGCCGCAAGGCTTCCTGAAGGCGCAGGCGTTCCGTCACATCCCAAAAAATACCCTGTATTCCGACAATCTCCCCGTGGGCATCAAAGAGGGGCACTTTGACGACTTGCACATGGAGTTGCTCACCTTTGAGGGTCACATGATCTTCCGTGGTGTCTAAGGTCATCCCAGTCGCCAAGACACCTGCGTCGTCTCCGCGGTATTTCTCCGCCAGCTTGGAAGGATAAAAATCGAAGTCAGTTTTGCCTATTACTTCCAGTAGCGGGTGCCCCAGGGCTTCGCAAAACCTCTGATTTCCAAACGTAAACCTGCTTTCCCGATCCTTCCGCCATACCTGTAACGGCAGCGTTTCCACAAGCGAATGATAGAGCGCTTCCGATTGCCGCAAAGCCTCTTCGGTGCGCCTGCGGTCGGTGATGTCGGCAAAACATGCCACCACTCCGGCAAGAGTGGCCCCATCCGAGTGGAACAGCGGTTGTGAATTGACGGACAGCCAGGTCTTGGTGCCGTCCGGTCTCCGCACCCCCATGATCACGTTCGAGCATGGCTGTCCCGTACGCAAGGTCACCACGGGCGGGCGGGCCTCCTCGGGGAAGGGAGAGCTATCCGCGCAGATTGCGCCCCACCGAGGGTCGAGAGGGGTGCGGCCCATCATCTGGTCCGCTGAGAGTCCCAGGATGCGCTCGGCACTGGCATTGCAGGAGCGGATGCTGCCGTCTGAGTCGAGCAGTACGATCCCATCCTGCATTGCAGCGATCACCGAACGGTAGCGCTCTTCGCTCTCCCGGAGAGCTTCTGCGGCATGCTTGCGATCCGTAACGTCCCGGGCCGCGCCGTATATGAGCTGTTGGCCGACAATCTCCTGGGCGGTCCAATGTAGCCAGCGATATGAACCGTCTTTGCAACGGTAACGGTTCTCATGCAATAACATCGTGTCGCCCGCGATGATTTTCTGGACTGCCGCGGCCGTCGGCGCGACATCGTCAGGGTGGAGGAATTCGGACCAGGGCTTGGCCTGGAGTTCTTCGATTGTCCAACCGAGGGTTTTCTCCCAGGCGGGGTTGAGCTGCTTGAGAAAGCCGTCGAAGCCGCCGATACACATGAGGTCGACAGAAAGGGCAAAGAACCGGGCTCGTTGCTGCTCGGCCTGCTTCCGCTCCGCTAACTCGGCGATCCAGTGCTGCACGTGCTGGCCTAACTCGCCGGCGGCGGTTTGACGGTCCTCCCGTCGCTTGCACAATGCGCGCAGGCAAACGGCCTCCAATTCCATTGGCACTGCGGGCCAATGCTGCCGGGGTGGCGGCGGCTCCTCCTCCCTGACTCTCCGCAATACTTCGCGTGTGTCAGAACCCGTAAACGGCGGTTGACCGGTGAGGATTTCATAGAGCATGGCCCCCAGGCCGTACACATCCGTGCGGAAGTCGATTTCGTCCAGCCGCCCGGCCGCCTGCTCCGGCGCCATGTAGGCCGGCGTGCCCAGAGCCTGACCCTGGAGCGTCAAAACCGGCTCACCGTTGCCTCCCTGTGTGCCACCCGCTATCTGCTCCAGTAGCTCGTCGTGATCCACGCGCTTGGCCAGGCCCCAGTCCAGCACAACCACTTCGCCGAAGTCGCCGAGAACCACGTTCTGGCCCTTGAGGTCACGGTGCAGCACCCCGCGGGAGTGTGCGTAGGCGATTGTGTTACAAACCGTCACATAGGCGTTCAGCAGCGCTAGTAACTCGAACGAATCGTTATCACCGACGGCCCGCTTTGCATGGAACGCCAGCGTCGCCTCGCTCAAAGTCCGGCCCCTGACGAACCGCATGGTGTAGAAGGGCTGTTTGCTACCTGGTCGTCGGGCTAACTCATAGACTGGCACAATCCCCGGATGCTCCAGCTGTCCGGTGATTTGGGCCTCCTGGAGAAATCGCGCCCACAGGCGGGAATCGCCGGCCCGCTCCGGCCGGAGTTCCTTGAGCGCGATGTCACGTTCCAAATGACTATCCCGAGCAAGCCAGATGCGACCAATTCCGCCAGATGCGTGCAAGCGAAGCAAGGAGTAGCGCTCTTTACCTTCCGGCACAAAATCCACAGTTGCGGCAGCCTCCGACGCGTCCGGTCGTAATAAGCTGGCCAACGAGTGGTGGATTCCCTCGTCTCCCAAGGCGGCGAGCGAGCGCTTGATGTCATCGTTCACAGATGCCAAGCTGGCGCGTGGATCGCCGCCGTGCCTTTGTAGCTTGCGTTCCAACAAATAGTCCACATGGGCCTTGTCGTCAGGAAGAATCCAACCCCGTTCGATGAGCAGGTCGGCCAAAGAAACGTGCTTTCTCGCGGTCCACAAAGTGCAGGACTCTATGAACTGCTGAGTGTTAATCAGATCGGCTTGAAGTGCGAGTACGCCGAACAGTAGATTTCGATCAGTATCCATCAACACGTTGTGCAAGAGAGAAGCAGCGGCCTCGCTTTCAGAGGGAAAACCTCTTCCCTGATTACCGCATGGTATCCGCCCAGATTAACGCAAGCAATGAGCGTCAATTGACGGATAGCACACCTCGAGCAGCACGGGTGGTAAGGGACGTCCACCGTGCAGGAGTTTGACCTAGGCTTCGGAGTCGCGGGGCGACTGTTGCGGGGTTTTAGGTCGCTTGGGGGGGCGGAAGGAATTTCCGGAATTCCGAGAGGCCAGGGCTTGAATGTGCCAACCGGGGAATGTACACTTAAGTACAGTAGTCAGGGCGGGCTGCGCCCGGAGGGAAGGAAACGCGGGAGGGGGATTTGAGATTGGAATACACGGGGGACCGCCTGAAGGCGGGACTCCAGCGAGGGACTCCGCGATGGCTCTTTGACAATCGGGTGGTAAGGGAAGGGATTGTGCCGTTAAGAGGTTGGTGGAGTGTGTCGAAGTGGCTTAAAAATAGATTATAAAGTCACTTATAATACCACCGGAATGGTGGCGTTATTCATGAATCAAGAAACGGGTGATTCAGGCCAAAACGGAGCGCGCCTGGTTGCCGGAAGTGCTGGACGTGCAAGGAGTTCTGGCATGATTCTGATACAGAAATGTATCAAAACAGTTGTCGTGAATCTGTGAATAAAGCCAAGTGACAAGCTGCCTATAAGGCGAAGCGGCAGCGGATGGCATGCCGGGGCCTTAAGGGAAAGAGATAACTGGGCAGGCTGGAAGCCTACCCCACGAGAGTGACTAACCTTCTATCCGGTACTTGCTGGACGCCTTGTGCTTGCCGCCGGTGGTGAAGCGTTTGCCGAGATTGCCGCTGGCCGATTGCAGGATGTCGTCGATGACGCCCGAAGGGTCTTCCTTGACAACGACTCGGTCCCCCGGCATCAGGGCGTAGTCATTTACGGGGTCGATTTGCCGGGTCGAGCGGTCGTACTCGCAGGGAATGACAAAGTAGCCGCCGCCGCCCGGTCGCTGCCGGTGGATTTCGACCTCGATGCGGCCAAACTTCTTGAGGGCGCCGGTTTGAACCAGCGTTTGTTGAACCGTCGTCGGCTCCGTCAGGGGCAATTCCAGGCGTTCTGGCTGGCCTTGATCGGGCTGAAAGATGACAACCATTTTGCCCGCTCCGTCCGCGCTGGTGGTAGTGATTCCAGTCTGCGAAAGTTCAGCCCGCACAGCGGACTTTGGCGAACCCAGTCCCGCACAACCGGTCATTGTGGTGACGATGAGACAGATCGAAAGTGCGGGGATATTCAGACGCATGGCTTGATTCCTAGTCGTGCTAACCGGCAAAGTTTTCGCAGTCTACCTAATCGTCACAGGCCGGTTTATCGGCAGAATTGACGCAATTCTTGAGCTTAAATCGTGGCATTATCCTGTCAGGTCGAGTATCCCACCGGAAACTCCAGCGGGATCTTTGGCGGGAACCGCCTCCGCGGTGCTAGCGGCCAATTCAGCATCATTCTCCGCGGTCTTTTTTGGCTGCCGTTCCCATAGTCGCCTGCCGTCGGCGTCGCGCTCGCCGGCTTGCGATTCCTCCTCCGTTTGACCAATCCCTTCGGCACTCTCCGCTCGATCGGCTGCGTCCGACTGACGGGCCGCATCAGCCGCATCCCGCTGGGTCTTGTCAACCTCGGCGGACTTCTGCGTCAGGGAGGTTCCTGCCAGACTGCCAATGATTCCCAAGGAGCCAATGCTCATCGCACACCTCGCAGCTAATTTCGTTTCGGAAGCAGCCCGCTCCGTTCCAGCACCTCGCGCGGCGCGGAAAGGATGCTGCGGGGAGAAGGGACGAGTCGATCCCCTTGGGCCAACTCGGGGAAAATCTGTTGCAGGTTTTCGTTAAGCCTGGGGAACGCGGTCTTGCGCGAGATTGGATGTTCCAGCGGGCCGGTCACTTCAATCAGCATGAACTGCCGGTTCATGTCGCCGACTAGTGGCCGAAAAATCTGAAACTCGTCCCGGCCAATCTGGGTGTAGAACTTCAGGTCCAGATCGCGGCGACCGGTCAGTCGCCCTTTCCCTTTCAGGCTGATGACGCCGCCGTTAAGGTCGAGATGCGTGAATTCCAAATCGTCCCCTTCGATTTTGAATTCCATGTTACTTTCGGAGAACGCATTGCGGTCCGGCCGCTGGATGCTGAGAACTTGCAGCACGGAAACCATCGTCGGCAGCTCATAGAGATAGGCATCCGTAAGCTTGACCTGGCCATCGCCGTGCCAGGTGTGGACTCCTTCGGTCGTGCCCGCGAGGTTGACCGCACCAAAGACCTTTCCCGTGACTCCTCGCACGCCCGGTTGCAGGTCCGCAACGATGGTGGCCAGGTCGGCGTGGTCCATGCTGGTTTGAATTTGAAAGTCGCCGGCCGGGCTGAATTTCAGTTGGCCGTCGAGGAAGAGCTCACCGTCCCCGAATAGTCGGGCCGTGATGAATCGCGGTGCCTTGTTGCGCAGGTTTCTTTCCGCCCACATGCCGGCCAGGAGCTGCTCGGAATCAATCAGCAGCGGACCCTTGATGCTGGTGACCTGGATGTCGTTCAGCATGGCCGAGGCAATATCCAGCTCCCCCCGGCAAAGCAGATTGCGGCTGTCGCTGTGACCGACGAAACGGACCTCGCCATCGAGGTGCTCTACCTTCAGGCCGGCTTGCAGGCTTCCTCCCGAGAATGCAAATCGCAGATTCCAGTCAAGTTGCGGACCGACCCCGGCACCACTCGGCAATGCGAAACTGAGATTGCCGTCCATATTGATGGTTCCCGCCGGACTGAGCCTGGCCAGCGCACTGCCGAGGGACTGCGGAAGCGCGGACAACAGTTCCTGGTCAAACTCAATGCGGTCCACGGAGAGATTCTTGAGCTGCAGGTTGGCCGAGTTTTTGGCCATGCGACAAAGCCCCGCAGCGGCAATCTTGGTCTTGCCATGGACGCCCTCGATATTCTCCAGCGTGACGACGCCGTCGCGATAGTAAATGTCTCCGCTCAGGTCCTCGAGCCGATAGCGAAACCAGGCAGGCTCGATGGAAACCGGACCGCCCGGCGCGCCGCGGCGCTTGTGGGCATCCAGCTCCAAGCCAAGCTTAGCCGTGGATGGATTGAACTTCATTCCCACACGAAGCTGGTCCACAGTTCCTCGCGGCCGCAGGTTGGTCCACAAGGTTTGTACTTCGGTCGATAGGGCCAGCCGCAATTCCTCCTCCAAAGCCACGTCGCTAGCTCGAAACTCGAGCGCCAATTGATTGCCGTCGCGAGCCTGGGAAACCCAATAACCACTGCCGGTAATGGTGGCGCTATCGTTGTGCCCGGCAAGCTCCTGGAATGTCCAATCACCGTCAAGGTACTCTAGTTTGCCGCTCACTCTCTCAATGGGATACGCAAATCTCTCATGCTGAACCGCCATGTCGTGAAGCTGCACCGTCAACTGCCGATGCTCGACGGTGCGCGGCGGGGCCGTTCCCTGTTCGAGCCGCCTCTCGACGCGGCCGGCAAAGGAGATGTGCCCGCGAGGATTGAAGTCTCGCACGATGCTCTGGGACTTTTCTTCCAGGGCGGCAATGACTCCCTCTTCCAGTATCATTGGCCCGGCGGATTTGAGTTCCAGCCAGCCCAGATAGTCATCGCCGGGATTGAAGATGTCGGCAGTGCAGTACAGCTTTTGGCTACCTCCCACCAGGCGGAGGTCGGCAGTAAGGCGATTTTGGGCTAGCTTGATTATTCCCCTTCCCTCGCCCACGCGGTAAGGAAAGTGACTGTAGAGCAGCGACAGGTCCAGACATTCTGCTTCCAGCGCCGGATGCCAGTCGCGGCCGTCAAACGCAATGGTTCCGGAGAGGTTGATCCTGCCCCGCGGCGAGAATTTTCCCCAAGCCTCGCGCGCTGCGGCCGGCAAGGAAGCGATGGGGACGCGGCTGAGGTCGATGTTCTTGGCAATCATGCGGATGCTCACCGGGCTGTTGGGCCCATAACCGCGCAGCTCGGCGGAGAGGTTCTCGACGATGGTCTGTCCGCAGCGAGCCGAGAGATCTTTAATCCGAATCACCCGGTTGTCGCAGTGGATGGATGCGGCGACGTCGGTCAGGGGGTCGGGCAAGCGAGAGTCGTCGATGCGCCCTTCGGCAATCTGGCCGTCGATTGAGAATTGAACCTCGGGTGGCACCTTGGCATTCTTGCTGCTCGCGCCGCGACTCACGTGAAAGCCAAACTGCGTTCGCCCTCGCACCGAAGCCAACGGCTGCAGAAGTGCGCTGAGCTCGCGCGGGAGCGCGGCCCGCATGCGGGGATTGAATTCCAGCCCCTCTACTCTGCCTTTCAGATCCCACTGGCCGTTCACCGGGTCCAGCAGGGCGTCGATTTCAATCCGCTCCAGATGGTCGCCGCCGAGCGAGCCCTTGATGCGGAGCAGCGGATCCCCGTCCGCTTTGAGCCGCGACTGCGGATTGACCGACAATTCGATGTCGCGCAGGACATAGTTTCCACTGCCGCCGGCATGCGCGTCGATGAGCTCCAGGGTCGCCCCCTGGATCACGGCGGGCGGAGAGGGACCATCCCGCTGAGGAAGCGGCAGGAGATCGCGCAGGTTCCAGCTTCCACTGGCGGTCCGCTCGGCCCGCACCTTCATCCCACGGATTTGGAACCGCCGGAACTGGGGATCCTTGGCCACGAAATCGGGAAAGCCGGTGTCGCATTCCGCCAGCACTTCGCTCACCTGCAGCAGCATCTGCCCTCCTTGGGCTGCCGGCTGAGCGATGGTGAGACCACGGATTTCGATCCCTTTCCCTTGCACGCGGCGAGCGGATTTAACGCGCACGTCGAGATTCGGATAGTTCTTCCGCAACTCCGTTTCCACGCGGGCGCGAATTCCCTCATCCAGCCGCTCGGAGATGACATACTTGGCCGCGATGATCCCGGCCGCCACCAGCAGCGCAAGCGTCGCCAGACGCGTGACGGCGCGCTGCAGACGGACAGCCAGGCTCGGTTTGATCGGAGTCATGAGGTCGACTTGCGGAGGGGCTTTTCGCGAAATGCCGGGACGAAATTCATAACGACTCCCGCGGCCAGGACAATCAGCACGAGCATCGCTGGCTGACGATAGCGGAGCGAGCTGACAAAGACGCAGTGCAAACAGGTGAAGTAAACGGCAGGGAGAAAACAGAGCAGATAGGGCCACCCGCGCCGGGCGAACTTCCATAGTCCCAAGAGGGCCAGCAGAATCACGGGCGTGTAGGTAATCGCCAGCGCCAATCGGAGAGCCGTGCTTTGAAACTCCGCCGTATTGGGGAGCGGGCTCCACATCCGCAGGAACTTGATTCCCGCCAACTCCACTACTCGGCTTGGATTCTGCTTGGCCCAGGCGACCGAGGCGACGTGCATCCGGCGATCCAAACGATCTTCAAAGATGCCGACCAGCGGCTCGCCGGCATTCGTCGCGGCTTCATCCGCCGCGACCTGTTCCCGCACAAAGGGAAGAACAAAGCTCATTTCGCTGGTGCCGGTGGCCTGCGGGCCGATGCCATCGTACAGGCTCGCGCCGACTTGCAAAGTCGTTGGCACAAAGCGGCCGGCGATTTGATAGTTGCGAATCCACCAAGGGAGCATGGTGACGCAGAGTCCGCCGAGCATGACTGCCGCAATCATGAGCTGCTTGGGCCGCTCGCGATAGAAGACCAGTCCCAGCGGAACCGCGAACGGCAGAAACAGAAGCCAACTCGGCCGCATCAACGTCGCCAGTCCAGCAGCGACTCCAGCGGCAATGCTCCAAGAAGTGCGTTGCTTTGCATCCGGCGCTTGCCAGGCAAGCGTCCAGGCCACCAAGTGCAACACCATCAGCGGGCAGAAGGGAGCTTCGCTGAGCACAAAAGTGGAAAGCGCGATGGCCTCTGGATAGAGCGAAACCACGACGCCTGCGACAGCGGCTGTTCTGGCACCAAAGAGCAAGTACCCCAGTATGCCAACGCCTCCCACCGCGATCGTCCCCAAAAGGGCGCTCAGCAACCGACCGCACAGCACATTCGGCTCATGGGCTGCATCCCGTCCGTCGCCGCAGATTTTGAAGAGCCCCGCGAGCAAGAATGGATAGCCGGGCGTACGAAAAATGCGAAAGTTGCGAACCTTGCCGTATTGAAGGGGTTTTCCCTGTGCCAGTCCCTTTCCCATGTCCCAGTAGGACTCGCTGTCGCCAAAGCGAAACCGGGTTTCGGCGGGCAGCCGGCTCTGCCACCAGATCCCCGAGCCGACGCGCACCCCCAGCGCCAAGGCGAGAATTCCCGCCCACATCCACCAGGTTGATCGATTGGTTGTCATAAGGTAGCGCGCAAAATCGGCGCGGGATGGTACGCCGGCCCGGCGATTGCGGTCAATAGGTTCGCCATAACCATCGATAGTTGCTAGCATGGATGGTGCAATCCCTTACACCCATTAGTCCGCGATGCGAAAAGAGTACACCCAGTTTGAATGGTCACCTCAGGTGGAAGAGGACTGCCGCCGGCTGGTGCGCCTGGCGGTGGCCGAAGATCTGGACCGCGGGCACGACTGGACCACGCTGGCACTAGCGCCCGCCGACGCAACCGCAGCTGCCCATGTGGTGGTTCGCAAACAGGGAGTCATCTGTGGGCTGGAGGCGGCCAGGACCACGCTGCACGAAATGTCCGCTCAGGCGGAGTGGCATCCCCTGGCAAAGGACGGAGACGAGTTGAAAGAAGGGGATTTCGCCGCTCGCATTGCCGGATCTGCCCGGGACTTGCTGACTGCCGAGCGAATCCTGCTCAATTTTATCGGACGGCTCTCGGGAATAGCGACGCTAACGCGTCAGTACGTCTCAGCCATCGCCGGCACTTCCGCCCGCATCTACGACACCCGCAAGACCACTCCCGGCTGGCGGCGGCTTGAGAAATACGCGGTTCGCTGCGGCGGCGGAAACAACCACCGCGGCGGCCTGTATGACGGCATCCTCATCAAGGACAACCACCTGGCGCTCGGCCGTCAACGGATCAAGGGCCCCCGCTACAAGCCAGCCGAAGCCGTGCTGCTGGCCCGGCAATTCCTCGCCGAGCATTTTGCCGGCGACCCGCGGATGGCCGCGATGATGTTGGAAGTGGAAGTCGATACGCTCATCCAGCTCGACGCCGTTCTTCCCACCGCGCCCGACATCATCCTGCTCGACAACATGAAACCCAAGCAACTCCGCGAAGCCGTCTTTCGTCGGAATCTCTCAACCTTGCCAATCGAACTGGAAGCCAGCGGCGGCGTGAATCTGGAAACGGTCCGCGCCATCGCCGAGACTGGCGTTGACCGAATCAGCGTCGGAGCGCTGACCCATTCGGCGGTGTGTTTGGATGTGGCGCTTGACTGGGAGATCTAGAAGCAGCTTACTCGGTAAGCAAAAATGTCACGCTCACGGAGTGAACGAGCTGCTTGGCTCGCACTTCTTCGTGATCCCCAGCACTTCCGCCAGCACCAGGCCATTCGTCGCCAGCGCTTCGCCGGCGTGAATCGTGGGGTTTCCTTGCCAATCGGTGAACGTCCCACCCGCTTCTTCCACGATCGGCTGCACGGCGGCGGCGTCCCAGACGTTCAGAATCGGGTCCACCATCAGCTCGGCGCGCCCCGTCGCGACAAGCAGATAGCCGTAGCAGTCTCCCCAAGTCCGCGTAACGTAGGCGGCTTTTTCCAGGCGATGAAATACATCCATTGCACCGCGCTTCGCGTACGAGTCCAATTGCGAAGTGACAAACAGTCCTTCGTTGAGCCTCCGCTGGGAAACTCGGGCCGGCTGCGGCGGCTGGTTGCCGCGAAAGTGCCAGGCTCCGCTGCCGGTTGACGCGTAGACTCCTTCATCCAATCCAGGCATGTAGACAAAGCCAACCAGGCTTCGCCCGGAGTGCTCGATGCCTACCATTGTTCCATAGAGGGGCACGCCGCTGATGAAACTCTTGGTTCCGTCAATCGGATCGAGAATCCACGTGAAGCCGGAAGTGCCCGCGGAGCGGCCGAGCTCCTCGCCGATGATGGCGTCCGTGGGAAAAGTGGCGGCAATGTGGCTGCGAAGCAATTCTTCGGTGGAACGGTCGGCAATGGTGACGGGGGATTCGTCGGCCTTCCGCTGGACAGAGTAATTGTCTTGCTGAAAATACCGCAGCGTCTGGCGGCCCGCTTCTTTGCCCGCGGTCAGTGCCAATTCCAATCGCAGCGCCAAGTCTTGGGCCGAAACGCCGGGAGGGAGTGCCGCGGTCATCATGGGCGGTCGTGCAGCGCCGGCGGCTTCAGCAATTGCGAAAGCTTGATCGCCTCGAGCTGGCGGCGCGTGGAGCCGGTCACATCTTCCAGTGCCTTCTGGAGTTTGTTCTGAGAATCGAGACTGAGCCCTTCTCCCATTTCCAGGCTGCTGTCGTAGGGGCCTTCAATCGCTTCAATGACTTCCAACAGAGAAATCTGGTTCGGTGGTTTGGTCAAGGCATAGCCGCCGTCGACTCCGCGGGTGGACCGCAAGATTCCGTGCGTGACCAGATTCCGCAGAATCTGCAACAGGAACCGTTCCGGCATTTTTCCTTCGTTGGCCAACTTGCTGCACGGAACCGGTCCTTCGGCTTCCAACTGGGCCAGTTGCAACGTGGCCCGAACAGCGTAAGCGACAGTGCGAGAGAGTTTCATAGGGCAGTCCATCGTGGCTGCGAAGGTCGCTACAGCCTGGTAAATACAGGAGCGCGTCCCTCAAGGGGTGAAACTCCGGTTGGGGGTGCCATGTTGGCGGCCCGCCCGGATCCATCCACGGACGTTCATGTTTCTTAACATGGTCCGCACCAGAGTTTAACGACGACGGCCGAATTGTCAACCAAATCACGTGAGAATCAGGGGATTTGTCATGTTTTTTGTCCCCACTCCAGGAAACTCCGCCTCATGAAACGCCCATAACAGAGCCGGCTCACTTGATACCGGCTCTCAGGGGATGACCCAGGCGCAGGTCGATTTCCCTGAGACTTTGTATCGCTAAGAATCGACGCAAACTATTTGCCCAAAAAGAGTTAGTGCGCTCTGGACGAGACTCCGATGCCTCCCTATGATTTCGATGAACACGCCAATTCTCTCGTAAAGGACCTGAAACATGGAAAAAAGCAAGATCATCGATAAACTCAACGACTGCCTTCGCCACGAATGGACCGGGGTTGCCCAATACGCCCAGGCGGGATTTGTAGTTGCCGGCCTGTGGCGGGAAGTCTATTCGGTCATGTTTTTCGATAGCGCCAAAGAGTCCTTCGGCCACGCTACTTTGGTTGGCGAGAAAATAGTCGCCCTCGGCGGCGTCCCCACGGTCGAGCGGAACCCCGTTAAGCAGACCGACGACCTCCAGGAACTCTTGAACCACGCGATGGATTTCGAGTCCAAGGCGGTAAAGCTCTACAACGAAGCTTTGCTTCTGGCCGAAGGGGACCGGGCCCTGGAAGTGTTCCTCGAAAACATCCTGGAGGAAGAACAGGACGGCGTCGACAAGCTCACCCGCATCCTCCGCGACCCGCGAGCCGTGGCGGCATCCAGCACTGCGAGCAAGGTGGGCTAATCGCTTCGTGCAATGCTTTGTGTCTTGATCCCAGCCAAGAAACGGCTGGGATTTTTTTTGCGCTATTCCTCACCACCAACGAGATTTATACCTCCCTTATACTTTGGCTGCTGTACTTGCCACATCATTGACCTCGGAGCCACCTCATGCCCGCTTCCCTCTCTCGCCGACATCTCCTTACTTCCTCCGTCGCCATCGCAGCCGGCGCGGCGCTCCTGCACGAAGCGGTTCGCGGCCAGGACAACCCAGCCGCCAATGTGGCCGATAAGGGGGCCGACATCAAAATCAGTGCGCTCCGCGGCTATCGAGTCGGGACCAAAGCGTATCTCAAAATAGAGACCAACAAGGGAATCGTCGGCTGGGGGGAAGTGACGGGGCTCGAACCCAACGTGGCGGTACAGCTCGCGCAATCGTTGTTTGAGTTGCTCAATGGCGAGAACCCGACGCGGATTGAGCATCTGTGGCAGAAGCTTTATCGCTCGCATCGCGACATGCGCGGCGGCCCGTTCATGACGCACGTCATCTCCGCCATCGACATGGCCCTGTGGGACATCACCGGCAAAGCGTGGGGCGTTCCCGTCTACCGCTTGCTCGGTGGGCCGACACGCGACAAGGTCCGCGTCTATTCCACGCCGAAGGCCCATAAGACTGGCACCGGCGGGCCGCACCCCTATTCCGGCAACCCGCAGGATATCGAAAACCTTGTGAAGGCGGTCAAGGAGACCCGCGAGCGTGTCGGCAAGGACGGCACAGTCATGTTCGACGCCCACTGTGCCGTCCCTCCAGCCATGCTCATCCAGCTCGCCGCCGCCATCGAGCCCTACAACATCCTCTTCCTCGAAGAGCCGGCCGTCCCCGGCAACATCGAAGTTTTCAAGCGGCTCAAGCAGCACATCAAAATTCCGCTGGCGACCGGCGAGCGGGACCGGACGATCTGGGGGATGCTGCCGTACTTGCACGAGCGGTGCATCGACATCCTCCAGCCGGATTGTGCCCACACCGGCGGCATCACGCAGATGAAAAAAATCGCCACGCTGGCCGAAGCCTACTTTGTCCCTCTCGCCCCGCACTGCACATGCAGCGAGCTCGGCGTTTCCGCCAGCCTCCACGCCAGCTTCGCCGTCCCGTTCCTATTGATTCATGAGATGTACCTCGATGGCCATCTGATGCCTGCCGGCGTGGCCAAGAAGAGCTTCACCGTGGACGACACGGGGCACGCCACTCTCCCCCAAGGCCCCGGCCTGGGTGTGGAGATTGATGAATCGATGTTCGCCAAAGTCAATGCCGATCCGAATCGCGTCTTTAAGTGGCCGGCACCAACTCTATCGGATGGAGCGGTGAGGGACTACTAGCGGGGGAATGACGAAATCCGAAGGACGAATCGCGCAGGCGAATCACTCGCCGATGATTTTCACGAGCACTCGTTTTGACCGGCGGCCGTCGAATTC
>SXOA01000076.1 GCA_005778405.1 Planctomycetaceae bacterium | reverse complement strand
CCTGGCGGCAGCCTCGACTTCCCGTTCGAATCGCTTGATGGCCGCTTCGTCCTTGGTCAGCGAGCTCGGCAGCAGCTTGATCGCCACCAGCCGCTTCATCCGGCGATGGCGGGCCTTAAACACCTGCCCCATGCCGCCGGCACCAATCTTCGCCAGCAGAACATAGTCACCCAGCACCAGCGGCGTGGATCCGCCGGAGAGAATCTCCTTGGCCTGGAACTGCGTCAGCTTCTCTTGCTCGATCAGTACCTGGGCCAGCGTCTCGGCATCCTTCGGCCGCTTCCCCGCTGGCAGACCGTTCCAAACCGTCTTGATTTCATCTGCCGACGAAAGCCCCGCGGTGATGACGGCCTTCGCGAATTGATCCGTCGACAGAGGCATCTGGATCTCGGGCGAGTTGCCAGATCCAATGATAGTCGAAGCCGGGAAGGATTTGAACCGCGAGGTTTTGTGGAGCGAGGGGAAAGCATTTCAAGCGGCACAAATACTAGCCCGAGGCGCAAGTGAGGGAATAGGACGTTGCTCAAGTTCGACACGTTTTTCCCTCGCTTGCGCGTTGGGCTAGTGTCGGACTCTGTTCCGCAGAGTGAAACACTGAAGAGCCTTGGTCAATTGTTATTCACCTTTAAGGCTCGTGTTTCTCGCCGGCTCTTAGGCCACCAGAAGGATCTTGTTGCCGCCGCCAGAGAAGTGCCCCAGCTTGGCCTGAAAGGTCCAGTCCACGGGGACTCGCCAGAGCGAAAACCACAAATAGACCAGGTCGGCAGCCGCCATACTTTTCTCGCCGGAGCGGTAGCACTTTTGCACCGGGTTCCAGTCTTGCACCGATTTGGCGAAGCTGGATTTGAATGCCGTCGGGGCGTCCGGTCGATCTTTCAGATAGTAGAACCCCGGCCGCTCCTGAATCAGTCGCTGCCCTTCGCTGGGGCCGAGCGTAATATCGGGCAAATCCATGTAGAACCAGTCCCCCAGACAGGAGAACTGGGAGTAGTGGCAAACCGTGTCGCCGCCGCGGCGGTTCCCTGTTGTTGGAACGGGCGAATCGTCGTCGACCGGCATAAAGGGAGCATTTTTTCGCGAAGTGCGCACCGGGTATTCGTCGAGGATCAGAAAAGCATCTCGATTCGTGGTGCGGGCCTGCCACATCTCTTCCATTTGTTCCAAGAGAGACACAAACTGAGCGGCGCGGCGGACGATTTGCTCGGCTTCATTCGTCATGGTGAGTTCCTAACGCAACAGACGGCAAAGACGGTGCCAGGAACCTTTGTTTGCGTCCTCTGTCACTGGGACATCCCCTTTTTCTCAACCTCGCCCGTGGTGGACTTGGGTAAGTCCCCCTCGATGAAGGTGCGGTCAAACAGGTGGAGGATTTCGCCCAGCGGTTGATCCGACGGGTTCTCGGTGCTGACGACCAGATCGAGGCGGCCGTCGCCGTTCCAATCGGCGGCATCGATGGAGCCGGCGTGGCGGAAGACCCGCAGGTCATTGCCGTCCACCTGGAAAGGGCCGCGCGATTGGAATTGCGGCTGAGTTCGGGTACCGACGTTTTCGTAGTAGAAGATGTGCCCCACGCTGCCGTTGATGAGATCGAGGTCGCCGTCGGCGTCCCAATCGACCAGGAGGCTGTGGTTGTCGCCGTTGTTGTTCTGGCCGCCGTACCAGCCCGTAATCGGTTGCTTGTTCTCCCGCAACAACTGGCGGCGCGCCGCAAATTGGAGGACAGCCGGGTCGGGCTGCGCCTGCGCGGGTTGATAGGCGTAGAACGTGTTGTCCTCGTCGGACGTGGCGACCAGGTCCATGACGCCGTCCGCGTCGAGGTCGCCAAGCGACACCTTCGAGCGCCAGGAAAACTCCTGCGGATTGTCTTTGTAGCGCACCTCGCGCCCCTTGGCGAGCATGGGAGCGGCGCGGCTGCCGGTGTTTTCAAAGTAGAGCGTCTGCCAGCGCTGGCTGGTGACGAACAGGTCGAGGTCGCCGTCGCGATCGAAATCGATCACCGTCGGGTTGAGCCAACTGTGATTCGCCTCGCCCAGGCCTTGCGGACCGCGATCGACGGGCGGATCGGCGGTCAGGTCGAGCCAGTTGGGGAGGTCAATGTCGCGGCCGGCGGCGGCGAGGTTCACGCCCGGATCGAACACCGGATTGTGCGTCGTCCCTTTGTTGACGAAGACCTGCACATGCCGCGTCATGCCGCGGACGAGGTCCAGCGTGCCGTCGCCATTCCAATCAACCGACGTGCCCCAATGGCCGAGCATCTCGGGATGAATCTGCCGCGCCGGGCCGCGCGGCACCAGTTGCGGAAAATTTGCCCCTCGCGGCACGCGCGAGCCGCCGGGCGACTTGCCGCGCACGGGCTGTTCCGCCTTGCCACCCGATTGCTTGTTGACGTTTTCGAAGAACTCGCCCCCCGCGATCAGGTCGCTCAGGCCGTCACCGTTCCAGTCCAGCACTTGCGGCGAGTCGTCGATCTTCAGAATCGGAATCGGCATCAAGAACTTTGGCTGGCCGCGCGAACCAAAATTTTCGGCGAACATCAGCCGGCCGCCCTCGGTGGGCCGATTGGTCGCGTCCTGAAACAACAGATCGTGATCGCCGTCGGCGTCCCAATCGACATAGGAAACTCCGCCGGTGGCATAGCAGGCGGCGTGGATCGGCAATCCACGTTCCTCGGTGATCACGCGCGGCGGCGCGAACACCGGATTGCCCCCTGGCGGGACTCCCTTCTCTTTGGAGAGATCCTCCAGCAACTCGAAGACTTGCAACGGCGCGCCATAGGGGATCACTCCCCGTTTGGAATCGACCTTGTCCAGCAAGTTCGTGTTGGCCCACGTCACGACGAGATCGCGCCCGCCGTCGCCGTCCCAATCGAGCGGATTGATCGCGCGGATGTAGAACGTCGGCTTGCGAATGACGCCCGGCGCTTGTTCGCGGAACTCCGAAACGGCCGTGAGCGCCGCCAGCACGCGCGGCTGGGCCAGTAGCCACAGGCTGTTTCGATCGCGGGCCCCCGTGTTGCGCCACAGCAGCAGGTTCTTGCGGCTGTCCATGCCGATGAAGTCCACCTGTCCGTCGCCGTCCCAATCGACGGGAAACATGTTCTGCGGCAGCAGGTCCGTTTGCAGAGGCTTGCCGTCGTTCCCCTTGATCCGGTGCCGCGGCGCGAACAACGGCTCGCGCGCCGAGCCGATGTTCTTTAAGAAGTAGATGTCATTTCCCATGTTCTTTTCGAGCGGAGTGCGGAACTCGTACCGCCGATACGCGAAGCCGATCAGATCGCGCCGCCCGTCTCCATCCCAATCGAGATGCCAGAACTGGCTGTGCAAGGGATGCACGGGGGCCAGGCCCGGCTGGCCGTTGTTGAAATGAAAGCTGTCACCGACTCCGACCAACGCCATTCGCGCCGGCGGCTTCTTGGATCCGTGCTCTAGCGAATCAAAATAGACGTGATACCGCACGGTCCGCGCATCCGGCATGCGCCACCAGACATGCCCCGCGCCATCGTTCGCGAAGTCCCCCGTCAATTGATGCGGCACTTCAGCGGCCCCTTCACCGGCGAAAGCCGCTCGCACGACGCGAATCGAATTCCGATCAAGCTGCCCCGGAATCGCCGCGTCGCGAAACAGCTTGTCGAAATCCAACTCGACTCCCACGGGACACTGCACGCGCGGCCCTGCCCCCGGCTCGACGTTGACCGCCAGGCGATACGCATTCTCCGGCACCGCCCAGGTGTCCGCGCCGATGGCCGACACGCTGACCGCAAACATCACCCCCAGCACGCTCAAACCCATTGCAATCTTCGTCATGTGGCGCTCCTCGGAATCACGCATTAGTTTAGCCGCCACGCCGCGCTTGGTTTCTCACCACTGACCGGCATATTCGGTCTTAAACGGGGCCGACACGCCGCGGAGATACTCAAAGTGCAGCCGGGTCAGTTGGCGAATGTGCAGCAGGTCGTGCGCGGCCCAGGAGGCGAGCAGGTCGCCTGCCTGTATTGGTCCGTGCGGGAACTGGTGCGTGTTGTTCCAGTTCGGTTCCTGGAGAGATCTGAGCCAATCCAGGGATTTCTGGCGCTCGCAAAGAAATCGCTGCAGCGATTCGCCCAGGTCTCTCTCGTTGTATTTCCGCTCAATCGCCCAGCGAGGGGGATCGATTGGGGGTGGCGGTTGGCCGGGCTGGTGCAGCAACAGGTCGAGCCGCTGGCGAAAGTCGTCCCGCTCCTCGTCATCCAGGTGGTTGATCACTTCCAACATTGACCATTTGTCTGGCGCGGGCTTCCAGCGCGCCTGCTCGGTCGTCACCCCCACGAGCAAGGCGCTGATGATACTGGGAGCTTGCGAAAGGCGGTCGATCAAGAACTGCACGTTCATGGAATGCATTACCCTCGGCGGCTGGGGCGCTTGCTGGTGGTCATGCAGACGTCGGCGACTTTGCCGGACTCCTCCAGGGCGACATGGAACCGCTGCTCCCCTTCCAGACGATGCACACTCATGTGATAGGCCTGGCTGACGGCGGCCAGATAGGGGCGCTCTTCCGGCTTCTTGGGAGCTCGCAACATTCCCCACGAGCCATCGCCCAGATAGAGGACGCCATTTTTGTCCTTGAGTCCGCCGGTCAGCGGATGGGTCCGCTTGAATGTATGGTCGTGATGTTCCAGCACCAGATCCACTTTGAATTTCTCGAACAGCGGCGACCAGTATTTGCGGTTCTCCTCGCCGGTCCCCAGCGAGCCAGTTTTTCCCTCCGGGGAACGATAGGACGGATAGGCCGGCACGTGGTTGGCGACGATCAAGTGCGGCCGCTCCTGCCGGTCGGCCAGCGTTTTTTCCAGCCAGGACGTCTGCTCGCCGCCGATGGGGGCGATGTGCCCGGTATCGAGCAGCACCAGGCTCAAGTAGTCCCCAATGTCAAGCACTCCATACGTCTGCTCCGCGAACAGGCCGTCAAAAACGCTGAGATAGTGCGGCGATTTTTCCCGTGTCCCTTTGTAGCCGCCGTTCACTTCGTGATTGCCGATGCACGACAGCATGGGAATCAACCGCCCCAAGGGGTCCACCATGTGCCGGCTGTAGTTTTGCAAAAAATTCAGAAACGTCTGCGGCGACTTGCCGTTGTCATAGGCCAGGTCGCCGCCGATGAGGGCGAACCGCGGCTCCTGCTTGGCGGCGATGATGTTGGTCCCCACGGCGTGGGCGTTCACGCCGCAATCGCCGCCAGAAACGAATTGGATGACATCCGTCGCCCTCGCCGGCATGGTGCGGAAGCGGTAGACGGTGGAAACTTCGCCAAGCTGAAACTTGTACTCGGTTCCGGGCGCCAACCCCGAAAGCTCACAGCGATGCACCTGCAAATCCGTGTCCGGAAAGGGCCGCAACTGCGCGACTTCACTTTTCCATTCTTGGAGTGCGACCGGCGCAAAGCGAATCGAGGACTTTGCGGCGGCCTCCGGTGGCCCCACCCACTGGATGGTCATCGTCGTGGTCGGATCCCTTTGCCAGGTCAGAAAGAGGGATTCTGGACCCTTGGGACCAACCGGCGCATCCTCCGCGGAGAAAGACTCCCTCCCCAGCGACAGCGCCGCCAGTCCACCCAGCGAAGAACTTAAAAAACCACGACGGCTGAATGCAGACATGCGGGCGCTCCCCAATCGATATAGGAATCTATCTCCAGCCTATAGATTGGCGCCGAAATCCGCAAACGGACCGCATGAACAGGCCAGGACTGCTCACTATTTCCAGCGGCACTCCAACCTCTACCTCAGCCGGTACTTATAAATCGGCAGATGCCGATAGTAGACTTCCAGCATGTAGATGGAGAGACACGTGGTATACAGCCGCCCGCCGGCACCGGCACCATGCGAATCCCCAGCGCTGGGGGCCCAGCTTCCCTTTTCCGCACCGCTCTTGATCTGGTGCGAAGGAACCGCCTGTCGCATGACCTTGTTCCACTTGTCCCAGTCGTCGCCGTCCATGTGATGCAAGGTCTGGGTGGCGTAGTACCAGTAATAGACATTCTGGTGGCTCTCCGAGCTGTTGTAATCGATGGGGTTGGCCAGCAAGTAATTGACCCCCGACCGCAGCCGTTCGTCGTTATGCTTCCATCCCAGATACTCGCGGCAGAGGAGTCCTTCCGCCGTCATGGAAAGTCGGTAGTCCTGCCCCGGCATGTAGGCGTACTTGCTCTGATTTTCTTGGCTCACGCTGTCCAGAAAGGCGGTGATTTTGTCGAAGTTCGGGCTGGGAACATCCAGGCCCGCCATCATCGCGCTTTGCAAGGCCATGACATACCAACCCGTGACGGAAGTATCGGCATCTTCCTTGGGGCTATACCGCCAGCCCCCTTGCGGAGACTGGGCG
The DNA here is from genome assembly GCA_005778405.1 of Planctomycetaceae bacterium. Lineage (GTDB taxonomy): Bacteria > Planctomycetota > Planctomycetia > Pirellulales > Pirellulaceae > SXOA01. Next base: position 27,123 of record SXOA01000076.1, on the reverse strand, counting down.
AACAGAGCGTAGTTTACGGACTTCTGCGCCGGATCGCGGAAGTTCTTGTCTTTGGTCATGCCGTAGATTTCGCAGATGGCAATCGAAGCCTGGGCTTGGCCATAGGTCTTCTGGTTATAGGTCGCTTCGCCTTGAAATTCGCCATCGGCATTCTGCATGGCGAGCAGGGCTTTCCAGGCTTTGGCCACGACCGGTTGGAATTCAGTTTTGCCTTGGTGAGTGTGTCCCGCACCTTGGAAAGCCAGCAGGGCCATGGCGGTCGCGGCGACACGGTTTTCCGCATAGCCCCCGCTGGAATATGGCCCGATCAAACTCCAAGTGCCGTCCTCTTTCTGCTGTCGCTTGAGCCACAGCAAGCCTTCGCGGACCGCGGCTTCCGTCGTCGCGGTTCCGCCATAAGCGGCCAGGAGCGACTTCTTGGAACCTTCTTGGCGTCCCGTGAGCGCCAGCCCGATGGCCGGCGCCTGAATGTCGCTCGTCGACGAATTGGCATCCGGGTTGTTGAGGTCAATGATCGGCGGCGCGGCGAAGGGATCCTCGACCGGCGGCTTATCGCTCAGGGAGAGCGCGGGGTCGATGACTTCAAGCTCCATCGACTCAGGGGATTGCAGCTCGTCCTCCATGACCTGCTCCCCCAGTTTCTCCGCGAAAATGTCGGGAGGAGAGATGAGCTCAATCACTTCTTTGGGATCCGTGGCAACTACGATTAACCCCATGATCAGCAGAATGATCGCATGGACGATCATGCTGACCAGCCACGGCGGCGCGCCTTTGACAACTTTGGCCGTGTCGTCCGGAGGCGGCTCATCCTCTGGGCGCGGCGGCTGGACGGCAAACGACGTTCCGCCACCAGGTTTTACCGGCGCAAGCACGGGCCGGTTCGCCGGCACCGGACGGGGCGTTGCAGCGACCTTGGCAGTGGCAGCCGCTTTGTTTTCCGGCGTGGCAAGAACGGGACGGGGGCCGGCTGGCCGAACCGGGACCGGTGCAACGACCGACTGTGGAATTGGAACCGGCACGGGAGCCACGGGGCGCACCGGCTGCGGAGTTTGCCAGACAGATTGCGGAATCGGCTCCGCCTGAGCAGGCACGGCCACGGGAGCCAGCGGGATCGGCTGAACGGGAATCGGCTGCGGCTGATAGGCTACCGGCTGCGGCGGATAATACGCCGGCTGCTGCTGGGGATAGCCATTCTGCCCGCCATATCCCGGCTGCGGAAACTGCGGAGCGGGGGGCTGCTGAGCGTACTGCGGGTATTGCGGCGGCAGCGGAACGGGCTGCGGAGGATAGGGCGGCTGAGGTGGATAACCGCCGGGAGGGGGATTCTGGCGATACGGGTCATGATTCGACATCAGGCCGTTCCTCGGCGAATACCTTCGCCTGCCATATTTGCCCCAAAGTGCTCTCTTTCACTACTTATGCAAGTCTATCAGTCTGTAGATGGAGCGCCAAGCAAGAAGTCCCTGCCGCGCCAAAGCCAAAAAATGCCGCCTGCCGCGAAATTATTTGACTTTCGCTATCACCCTCCTTACGATAACCGGTGCTGAGCCGCGAAAGTCTTTGCGGCTCGATTGAGTTTGCGAGCTGGTCCTACTTCATTGCGCCGCAGCTAGTTTTTCGGGCCGACCCGCCTTTCACCCGCCGACGCGGGCAAGGAGGTTCTGATGTCCGTTCTAACCACCACCGCGACCGTCACGGTCAATCCGGCATTCTTGCAGGAAATCAAAGAGGTCAACCAGGAGCTGTGGCAATCCCTGGCCGACCTGCGGAAACGTTGTTCACGCCCCATTGCCACGGGCATGTGCCGGCACCTGGTCGATTGGCTGAGCGAACTGCGGGACCAACTCGCGCTGCACTTCGCCTTGGAAGAAGCGTACGGCTATTTTGACGAGCCATTGCACGTCGCCCCGCAACTGGCGGAGAAGGCGGATCACCTGCGCAGCGAGCATCAGGAGCTTTACTCAGAGTTCTCGGATCTTGTCGACCGGGCGGAGCGCATGTTCTTCGCCGGCCAGACCGCCGCACTCGCCGTGTGGGTCGGCCCGCGCTTCTTGGATTTCGACCACCGCCTCCGCAGCCACGAAGACCGCGAGAACGAGCTCATCTACGACGCCTTCGATGTGGATATCGGCGTGGGGGACTGAGGGAGGGAAGTGGGCAGTCGGCGGTAGGCAGTCGGCAGTCGGCAGTGAGCAGCGTAAGTCGCAGCCCATTGTCTTTCAGTGAATGTTGTTTTAACCTTTCTTTCTCTGCCTCCTGCCATCTGCCTACTGCCTTCTGACCTCCCCTCCCCCATGCCCCGCTTTCACGTTCTGCTGACCGACTATGCCTGGCCGGACCTCCACATCGAGCGCGAAATTCTATCGGGCATTGATGCCGCGTTGGTCGTGGCCGAAAAGGGGAAGCAGGATGCGGCCTCTTTGGCGGAGCTCGCGAAAACGAAAAATGTCGACGCCATCATGACCAATTGGGCCAAGGTTCCAAGGGAGGTCATTGCCGCCGCTCCGCAGTGTCGCATCGTCAGTCGGCTGGGGATTGGGTTGGATAACATTGATGTGGCCCATTGCACCGCCCAGAAGATTCCGGTGACGAACATTCCGGACTACTGCCTGATTGAAGTTGCCGAGCATGCCCTTGCCTTGCTGCTGGCGCTGTCCCGTAAGGTCGCCTTCTTTCACCGCGAGACCAAGGAAGGCCGCTATCAGTTGCAGTCGGGTCCAAAGCTCCGCCGGATCGAAGGCCAAACGCTCGGCATCGTCGGCATGGGAAACATCGGCCGCAAACTGGCGGAAAAGGCCCTCGGCATCGGCCTGAAAGTCATCGCCACCAGCCGCAGTCGCAAGAACGGACTGCCGAGAGTCGAATTCGTTACGCTCGACGAGCTATTGTCACGCAGCGACTACGTCTCACTCCACACTCCGCTCACGCCCGAAACAAAGCGGTGCATCGGCGCGGAGCAATTCGCCAAGATGAAGCCGAGCGCGTACCTCATCAACACCGCGCGAGGCGGTTTGATCGATCACGACGCACTCTTGGCCGCGCTGCAATCGGGACAGCTCGCCGGGGCGGCTCTCGATGTGCAAGATCCCGAGCCTCCCGATCTTTCGCTGCCGATCTTTCGCGACGAACGAGTCTTCGTCACTCCTCACGCAGCTTTCGTTTCCGAGGAGTCACTGGCCAATCTCCGCAGCCGCGTCGCCAGGCAGGTCGTGGCCCGGTTGACGGGGAAGGTGCCGGAGAATGTGGTCAACGGAGTAGCGTAATCGTCCGATGAGGCATTACCGCCCCAAGGTGCTATCCGAATAGAACCGGTTGCGAACTGGCTCCGGCGTCTGGCGCTGATAGTCACGAGGACGGGCGTCGTCGACAGCCGGCCCCTTGTCCTGATCGGGATAGGGATCATGCACCGTGGCTCGAATCCGCTGAGCCTGAACGTCGCCCGGCCGGAAGGGATTGTAGAACCGTCCATTCGCACAGCCGGCGGAGAACATTGTCGCGAGGGCAGTCAGGGCCAGGATCATTCGGCGCAGCATCGGAGCATCCTTGCCCTGGGGGCGACAATCGGAACGGTTGGCGGGAGGAAAGCGGCGGGGAGTATAGAAGAGGCCCTTCCACTTCCCAAGCCCGAGTTGGGTAGACTTCTAGCAGCATCGAACTGCCGATGCTGCCAGCTTGAATTTGACGGCTCAGGTCAGCGCGGCGAGCGGCGACGATTCCGCCTGCCTAATATGTGAGGTTGCTAGCACTCTCCCCATGCCATTTCGAACTCAAAACAGTCCCAGAATCGGCTTGCCGCGCTCGACGAGGCGGCGAGGGCGGCGGAGAGTGTCGAGGTACTGCGTCTGTGGGTCGATGCCGAGGGCGTGGTGGACGGTGGCGATGAGGTCGTAGGGATGAACGCGATCCGACTTGGGCCAGGCTCCGTGACGATCCGATTCGCCATACACTTGCCCCGGCCGCACTCCGCCGCCGGCAATCAGAAAGCTGTAGCATTCCGGCCAGTGGTCCCGCCCGCCGGGGCCGACGTTGTTCGTCGTACCGACGCCGATTTTGGGGGAGCGGCCGAATTCGCCAATGACCACCACCATCGTCTTTTCGAGCATGCCTCGGGCGGCCAAGTCTTCAATCAGCCCCGACAAGGAACGGTCGAAGACTGGGCAGCGATGGTCCCGAAGCATGGGGAAATTGTTGCGATGCGTATCCCACGAACCGTCCGGCCCAGCCATCGGCTCGTCGTCGGAGCGGGCGGGCCAGGTGACTTGCACAAACCGGACGCCCGCTTCAACCAGACGCCGAGCGAGGAGGCAGCTTTGGCCGAAAGTGGTTTGACCGTAGCGCTCGCGCAGTGCGGCGGTTTCCTCTTCCAGCTTGAACGCCCGGATCGTCTGGTCCGACTGCAGGAGAGAAATAGCCTGCTGGAAAAATGGATTGAAGCCTTTGCTGCTCGCGGCGGACTCGGGAGTAAACAGTTGGTCGAGCCCGCGGCGGAGGTCGATCCGGGACTGCAGCCGCTCCAGCGGCATTTCCGCCGGCAAGGCAAACGCGGGGAGTTTGATCGACTCCTTGGGGTTCTCGTACATGGTGAAAGGATCGAAGGAGGGGCCAAGCAGCCCCGCCCCTTGTCCCACGCCGATCTGTCCCGCTTCGCGCACGGGGCTGCAAATCGTGACGTAGCTCAGGCTCCCCGGCCGAGCCGGCCGATACTTGGCCACCACCGAGCCGACCGAAGGGAGATCCTCGCGCGAAGGCGGCACCGCCAGGCCGGTCTCCGTGAAGTTGCCGGGGTCGTGCCCGGTCATCAGCATATAAATGGCGGCCCCGTGGTTCCGCAGCCCCTTGGGATCGACACCGATGGAGCGGACCAGCGAGAAATGCTTCGCCTGCTGGGAGAGCATCGGCAGCACCTCGCCGAGCATCATCCCCGGAGCGGTGGTCGGAATGGGCTTGAATTCACCCCGGATTTCCGCCGGAGCATTCGGCTTGGGATCCCACAAGTCGATGTGGCTCGGCGACCCTTGCATGTAAAGCAGAATGACGGAATCGGCTTTGCCAAAACCGGAGACAGAGTTTGTAGGCTGTGCTTGAGAGTCCGCCGCTGCCAGTGCCTGCCGCGAAAGCACTTCCGGCAGTCCCAATCCGAGGAGCGATAGGCCTCCCACGGAGAGCAACTCTCGCCTGGAAGGGCGATCGCAGAGAGTCCCGGGAGTGCCAAGGAGGGAAAGCATGACCCGCTGATTATCACGGGCCAGCCCATCAGAAGCAAGTTACTTCACCTCTTCCACTGACTGAATCACAATCGCCTCCGCTGGCAAGTTGTCAAAACCTTCTTTCGGCTCGACGGCTGCAGCGGCAATCTGGTCGACGATCTCCATCCCCTGCGTCACGCGGCCGAAGACGCAGTAGCCTCGCTGGTCGGGGGCGGTCCCTTGATAGTTGAGGCCCGTGTTTTCGACCGCGTTGATGAAGAATTCGCAGGTGCCGCTGTTGGGTTCGTTCGGCTCGTGCGACATGGCGACGGTACCACGCTCGTGCGAAATGCCGTTACTCGATTCGTTGTTGATGCTGCCGCGGGTCGGCACGTGGACCAACTCCGCCGAATAGCCGCCGCCGAGGATGAAGCCCTTGGGATCGACGTAGTGAAAGATGGTGTTCTCGTAGGCTCCCTGTCGGACGTAGTTATCCAGAAAGTTTCCCACGCTCTGCGGGGCCTGCTCCATGAACAGTTCGATCTGAATGTCGCCGGCGGAGGTGTGCAGGATGACGACCGGATTGGTGATCGGGGTCGCATCGGCATTGCCGTAGATCGAGGGCTGACTCTCGTAGCTGGCTTGGGCAACCGTGGAGCGGGCTGTGATGGTCGATTCGGACGCCGGCGAAGCAGCGGTGACATCCGTCGCCGTTTCCTCCGTGCTCGCGGTGGCAGCGGCTTCTTTCCCGCCGCAGCCGGCCAGGAACAACAATGCAGCCATTGAAAGCGAGGCGGCGACAAAGTGGCAACGGCGAACGAACGATTCCATAACAACAAGCCTCCATGCAGGTCGATAGGCCAAGGACCGTTACGGGCGGTCTCGGCAAATTAGTGAGAGGCCCATTGTTTCAAAAAGCCGCCCAATCGCCTACAGCGATTTGCAGCCGCAAAGGCCCCAGAATGCGTAGAATGTGGCAAAGGAAGGGGTGCGCAATGAGCAGCGAGTTCACGGAAAAAGTGGAACTGACCGGGCATATAATCGACAGCCTGCTGCTGCCGAAGGTGCTGGACTGCGTGACAGCGGCGGGTGGGGCGTTTCGAATCGAGAAAATCACGATTGGCCAGGCGCGGAAGGATCCGAGCTACGCGCTAGTCGAAGTTAGCGCCCCCAGCGAAGAGAAGCTGGAGCAGATTCTGGCGACCATTGCCGACCACGGCGCGATACCGGTGGTCAAGCAAGACTGCCGCCTCGTCGCAGCCGACATCGCCGGGGCATTCCCGGAAGGGTTCTACAGCACCACCAACCAGCGGACGGAGATTCGCCTCGGCGGCCAGTGGGTGGAGTTGCAGGACCAGGAGATGGACTGCGGCATCCTGGTCGACCCAGCCGCCAGCACCGCCCGCTGCCGGGCGATGACCGACGTGCGGCTCGGCGAGCAGTTCGTCGTTGGCCATGCGGGTGTGCGGGTCCATCCCCACGGCCGCGAGACGCAGGCTCACGGCTTTGAGTTCATGAACAGCCCGGTCTCCACCGAGAAGCCCAAGGGAGTCGCCATCCGGCAGATTGCCCAGGAGCTGATTCGCACGAAGCGAGAAGGGGGCAAGGCCCTGCTCGTCGGCGGTCCCGCCATCGTCCACACCGGCAGCGACGAGCATCTTTGCAAACTTCTCCGCAAGGGGTACATCCAGCGGCTCTTCGCCGGCAACGCCCTGGCCACGCACGACATCGAGCAGGCCATCTTTGGCACCAGCCTCGGCGTGCGGCTGGACTGCGGCGACATTGTGGAAGCAGGGCACGAGCATCACCTGCGGGCCATCAACCGCATCCGTCGCATCGGCAGCATCAAAAAGGCGGTCGAAATCGGCGAGCTGAAAAGCGGCATCATGTACGAGTGCATCAGAAACAACGTCCCCTTCCTCCTCGCCGGCAGCATCCGCGACGACGGCCCGCTGCCAGAGGTCATCACCGACACGCTGGAAGCCCAGCAGCAGATGCGGGAGCAAATCCGGGACGTCACGTTCTGCCTGATGGTCGCCACCACGCTCCACTCGATCGCCGTCGGCAACCTGCTGCCGGCCTGGGTCAAAGTCGTCTGCGTGGACATCAACCCGTCCACTTGCATCAAGCTCGCCGACCGCGGCTCCTTCCAAACCGTGGGACTCGTAACCGATGTGGAGCCGTTCTTCCGAGCCCTGGTGGGAGAGGTGGAGCGGATGGAAGCGAGTGCTCGGTAGGAATTTGGGACACGGAAAACACGGGGGACACGGCTTGTCGGCTCCAATTTTCCTGCCAACTTCGCTTCACTTCATCTGCCTTGCCGTGTTCCCCGTGTTTTCCGTGTCCTAATCCCTCTTCTGGTTTCGCAAAGTACAATAGGCCCATGCGAACCTGTCTCACCATTCCACTGTTGCTCTCTTGCTCTCTAGCTGCCGCCGCGCCACCGGAAGTTACCTCGTTCATTCCCACTGGCGTCTCTCGCGGACAGACGGCGGAAGTGACAGCAGCGGGAAACCTCGGGGGCACCTGGCCGGCGCAAGTCTGGACCGATAACCCTGGCTTGGCCATCGAAGCGCTCGCCGACCGCGGCAAGCTCAAGGTGACCGCAGCTGCGGATGCGAGACCGGGACTAACGTGGGTCCGTCTGATCGGAGCCGATGGCGCTTCCGTGCCGCGGCCGCTGTTCGTCGGCTCGCTCCCCGAAGTCGCCGAAGTCGAGCCGAACAACTCCTTCAAAGAGCGGCAGCAGCTTAGTAGCTCGGCCGCTATCACCGGGAAGCTGCAGAAGCAGAACGACGTCGATGTCTTCTCCATCCCGGCCCAGGCGGGGCAGACGCTCGTCGCTTCCGTCATCGGGAATGAACTGCTCGGCTCGCCGATGGATGCCGTGCTGCAAATCTGCACCGAAAGCGGCACGGTCGTGGCCCAGGACAACGACAGCCACGGCCTTGACCCGCAAGTGACTTTCGCGGTAACCCAGGCCGGCAACTACTTGGTCCGGATCTTCGCCTTTCCCTCCGAGCCCAACAGCTCCATCGCCTTCGCCGGCGGAGACAATTATCTCTACCGCCTCACGCTCACCACCGGCGGCTATGCGGACCACACCTTGCCTCTAGCAGTGCAACTCGGCAAGCCGACGGAGCTCAAGCTGCACGGCTGGAATTTGCCGACCGCCTCCGCGATGCTCGAAGTCCCGGCCACGGACCTCCGCGAGCTCCTCTTCTTCCAATCGCCGGACGCCACGGGCCTGGTGCCTCTGCTAGTGACAAGCCACCCGTCGCTAATCGCCGAGACAACCGCCAGTCGCGAGACCCCGCAGGAATGCCCGCTACCCTGCGTCCTCAGCGGCCGGCTCGATGAGCCCAAGGATAGCGACGTCTTCCGCTTTACCGCCGTCAAGGGAAAGGCCCTCAGCATCAAAGCCGAGTCCGACAGCATCGGCTACGAGGTGGACCCTTACCTTCGCGTGACAGACGACGCCGGCAAGCAATTGGCCGAAGCGGAAAGCCCGCGCCGCGGCGGCGAACCCGTTTTGAAATTCACTCCTCCCGCCGACGGCCCGTACCGCCTGGAAATCGCCGACTTGCATCGCCGCGGCGGCCTGCGCTATGCTTACCGCATCACTCTCACTCCGGTCACTCCCGACTTCACAGTCTCACTCGCAGCCGGCACGTTCAGCATCGTCCCCGGCAAGACCCTGGAGATCCCGCTCACCATCGACCGCAAAGACGGGTTCGCGGGCGAGATCGACATCACCGCCGAGAACCTCCCGGCCGGCATCACAGCCGCCCCACTGAAATCCCTGCCCACCGGCGACACCGCCAAGACGGCCAAACTTATCCTCACCGCCGCCGCCGAGGTTAAACCGGGCACGTTTCAGCTCCTCGCCAAATCCGCGGGCGACGCGCCGCTCACTCGGCGTGTCACCTACCCCGCCAAACTAGGCCCCGGCACGTTCAACCACAGCGACGTTTGGCTAAGCATTGGGAAATAGTCGGTCCAGCTACTTATTCATCGGTTCGTGGCGGACGGCGGCAATCTCAATGGGCCGCCGAAGAAGCCCCTTGGCAACCAGCTCGGCGAACTTCAGATTCGAATCACTGGGTTCAGGTTTCATTTTCCATTTTGATGAAATCTGAACGCTTTCTACTTTCGGCATAATGAAGCCTGGTAACTTCCGCGACGTAAGAATCTATTGACGCTCGCAGCCGACAGCCGCCCAACGCAAATGATCTTATGCACCTCAATTGAATTGGACGTCTGCGCCGCTTTTCTCGTTGCCCCATGCGGTTCCGCCGAGTTAGAATCGACGTGTAACGTCGTGAAGGGTGCACCCTATGGCAAATGACTGTCCCGTTTGCCGTCTTGTGACGGTCAGCACACTCGCGCCGGATGCGGCGGAAACTTGCCCCCGTTGCGGGCGCTCGCTCCGCAATCATTCGGCGAAAATCACGCAAACGTCGTCTGCCTCCACTGCCGGCAAATCACCGGGATCGGCCAACACCGCCAGCGGATTGCCTTCTACCCGCCTGGCCGCGGATTCGCTCCACCAGACTGGCGAGTCTTTGCTTGGCCGCTACACGCTCCTGCGGGAACTCGGCCGCGGGACGTTTGGTACCGTCTGGCTGGCACAGGATGAGCAACTGAATCGAAAAGTCGCCGTGAAAATTCCTCGCCACGAGCTGGCGGACGACTCTGAGAACGACCAATTCTCGCACGAGGCAAAAATCGCCGCGCAGCTGGCCCACCCCGGAATTGTGGCGGTTTATGACGTGCAGCGGCTGAAGAGCGGCGAATGGTTCGTGGTGATGGAGTACATCGACGGCAAAACCTTGGCGGATTCCCTGAAGGAAAACCGCCCCACTCCCGGCCAGACGGCGTCATGGGCCGCTCAAATCGCCGACGCCCTGCATGCCGCCCATCGGCAGAGCCTGGTCCATCGCGATCTCAAGCCGGCGAACATTCTGCTCGACTGGCTCGGCCAGCCGCACATTGCCGACTTTGGTCTCGCGGTGACGGAGGAATTGCAGCGCCGCCTGGCCGGGAACATCGCCGGCACACTGCTGTACATGGCCCCCGAGCAGGTGCGGGGAGAAACGCACCGCCTGGACGGCCGGGCGGATATCTGGAGCCTGGGGGTCATCCTCTACGAAATGCTGACCGGCAAACGGCCCTTCGGCGGCAAACGCGACGAGCTGTTCGACGAGATTCAACATCGCCAGCCGCGACCCCCGCGGCAAATCGACGAGCGAATTCCCGTTGAATTGGAGCGCATCTGTTTGAAATGCCTCGCCAAGGATCCCGGCAGCAGGTATAGCACAGCAGCTGATCTTGCTGCCGAACTGCACAGCTGGAAGACGGGCAAACCGAGTGCAAAAAAGTGGCCCATCGTGGCGGCAGCAACGGCCGCAGCGTTGGTTCTGCTCCTGGCGATTGGCATTCCGCTCGTGCTCTCGACGCGTGGAACGACCAAGGGGACCAAGGCAACCCAGGGAAAATCCCAATCCGCCGCCAAGCAGGAGGTGGACACCGTGGTGCAGGAGTTGCGGAAGTTGCTCGCCGAGCAAAACCAACGCCAGAAAGTGACTTCGATTCCAAGCGTTGCTCCCCCCGCGGCTGATCCTCCGGCGGTTGCCGGTCACGTTCCTCCTTTTGAATTGCCGGCCGAAATGGAGCCGCTCGGGTCGAAAATCAATGCGGCCCGGGAGGCGAAGGACGAGGTCGAGGAATTCAAGCTCCTGTTCGAAGCCACCAACGAACTGCCAGATCGAGGCTATGCCGCGGAGTCGGAGTTGGCCGCCCGGCGACTCGTGGAAGTTGCCGGCAACGACCCCACGCAGCGTCCTTTGGCGCTGGGACAGTGGGGATTGGCCCTCTCGCGCATCGGAAAACCCGAAATGGCCCTTTCGCCGCTGCGAGAGTCGGCTCAAAGTTACCGCGCGGTCTTCGATGTCGTTAAGCATCTGCCTGACGGGCCTGTCAAAGAAAAAGACCTCTCGCATATGGCACGCATGATCGGCATCGCGCAGCTGCGTCTGGGGAATGCCCAAAAGAAACTTGGCCGCAAGCAACTTGCCCGTGAAGCGTATCAGGAAGCCGAAGCGGTCCTGGCGGCGTTCGATCGCAAGAGCGAGTTGGTCACCCTGATCACCAACTACGGGTCGCTCGAAAGCGAAGCCGGCAATTACGCCGAGGCCCGGAAACTGTACGATCGCGGCATCGAGTTGGCGCGTGAACTGAAGGATGGCGAGTCTGAGACCGAGTTGCTCGTGAATCTGGCCAACGCGCATTCTCGGGCTGGTGACGAATCGACAGCGAATGCCACTTATGCTAAAGCCTATCAGCGGTTAACGCCGCAATCCTCATACGACTTGCATGCCTCGCTCCTATCCAGCTGGGGCATGACGTTGCTGGAATTGGACCGCCCCGAAGAAGCCCGTCAGCGTCTGGAAGAGCTGCGCACCTTTGCCCGCTCCAACGACGCGCGCATTCAGCAGATTTTGCAGCTTCTTCCAGCTCTGAAGAAGTCGCTTAAAAAGCAACTGTGAAACTCTCCCCACGTGGATCATCGCCTGCCTGCTGATGAGCCCGTGGACCGGGTGCAAGCCAACGCTCTGTACCTAGGAAATGATTTGCTCGTACTTCGGCGACTTGGCCACAGAGGCGGAACTGCTGGCGCACCTCGACACGTTGAAACGGCTCGACGCAGCAACAAGACACACGCAACTCAATTCCCTCGACGACATCTGGGTCTCGCAGTCCGAGCCGCTTCACGCTGCGAGAAGCCTCGCCGCAACGTCTACCGCTCCCTCGGCCAGTCGGACCCCACCGAATTCCTCGCGCCGCATGGCCCCAGTCAAGTCTCGGGCCGAACGAGATTTGACCCGTCCCCTTTGTTCTCACCCCGACTCCATCAAACCGAGTACGCTTTGGTGGGATGAACCGAAGATACTGGTTGCGACGCGGCACCGTTTTGGGAATAATCTGGCTCGTCCCCATGGGCCCGCCAATGTTCGAGGTGATGAATGCCGGAAAAGACGATTTTGGACCAAAACTCTAAGCCCCAAGTCAATCAAGATGTGCCGCGTGTTGAGGTCGCAGCGATTGCGGATGCGACGGTTATGTTCAGCGACGCGAGTTCCAGCGTTTTGCCTGCTCTCGGGAACGCGCCACGCGTGATGCTACGGGACGAGGCTGACGGAGCGGCTGAACCGGTGGTGCAGGCGACATCCAGCGAATTGCCAGCGACGCATCGCGAGAGCCGATATCAGTTGTTTGGCGAAATCGCCCGGGGCGGAATGGGGGCCATTCTGAAAGGGCGGGACAACGATCTCGGCCGCGACCTGGCGATCAAGGTGCTGCTGGAGTCGCATAAGGACAAGCCTGAGGTGCTGCAACGGTTTGTTGAAGAGGCACAAATCAGCGGCCAGCTACAGCATCCGGGGATTGTCCCCGTCTATGAACTGGGACAGTTCGCCGACCAGCGGCCGTTCTTCAGCATGAAACTGGTCAAGGGGCAGACGCTCGCGGCCCTGCTCGCCGAGCGAAAGACGCCAAGTGACGAACGGACGCGGTTTCTCGGCATCTACCAACAAATCTGCCAGACGCTCGCCTACTCCCACAGTCGCGGCGTGATTCACCGCGATCTCAAGCCGGCCAATATCATGGTCGGCGCCTTCGGTGAGGTGCAGGTGATGGACTGGGGACTGGCCAAGGTGCTGGGGGTCGGTGGAGTGGCCGACGAAAAAAAGGCAATTCAGAAGCAGCAGGATGTCAGCGTGATTCGCACCGTGCAGCGAGGAAGCTCGGGAAGCGCGCCAATTGTTGGCAGTCATACCTTGGCCGGTTCGGTGATGGGTACTCCGGCGTATATGGCTCCGGAGCAAGCCTTGGGGGAAATCGATCGGCTGGATGAACGGGCCGACGTGTTTGGCCTGGGAGCGATTCTCTGCGAGATCCTGACCGGAAAGCCCCCTTATCTAGGCCAAGACGGCACGGAGGTCTTCCGCCGCGCCACCCGCGGAAAACTGGACGATTGCCATGCTCGGCTGGAGGCTTGCGAGGCGGATCGGGAACTGGTGGACCTGGCCAAAGAGTGTCTCTCGGTGGAGCCGGACCAGCGACCGCGTAACGCCGGCGCAGTAGCGGAGAAGATATCGAGCTACCTGGCTTCGGTGGAATCGCGACTACGGGCGACCGAAGTCGAACGGGCCTCGGAAGCTGCTCGCGCCGAAGAAGCGCTGCACACCGTTGCGGAGCATGAAGCGGCTACCCGTGCGGAGCGGCGAGCCCGCCGGTTGCAATTGGGCCTGGCGGTGGTGTTTGTCGGCGTCACGACAATCGGCGGCCTCGCGGCGACTTGGGCCGCCATGTACCAGAGCCAGTTGAAACAGGACGCCCAACTTGCCGAGCGCAACGCAGTCGTTGCCCGTGAAGCGGAGTCCAAGCAATTGCTGCAAACCGAAGCGGAAAAAACGCGGGCGGAATCAGAGAAGACTCGCGCCGAAACGGAAAAATCTCGGGCCGAGTCTGAAAAGACCCGGGCCGACATCATGGTGGCCGACATGCAGACCGCGCGAGGGCTCCTGGCCGGCGAACGCAAAGCCCCTGCCGAGGCGGCGCTCTGGTTCGCAACGGCTGCCGAGCAATCGGCAGCCGCGGGGGAGAAAATGCGGGCAGAAACTAACCGGCTGCGGGCGCAGAATTGGCTACGCGAGGCGACGATTCCCGTGGCGGTCATGTCGCTGGGGGGATATCCCCGACAGCTTGAGTTCCAACCGGGTGGCGATCTGCTGTTGTCCCGCAGCGACCAGCGGCTATTTCTCTGGTCGTGGCGCGACGGGAAATTGCTTACTTGGGCCGACGAATTGAAAAACGTTGCTAGTGCCTGCTTCCACCCGACTGGTTCCAACGTGGCGATCGGCTTCATGAGTGGCCAGGTGCAGATTCTCAGCCTCCCAGGTGGGGAACGATTGCAACAAATTCCCCACACAGGTTCGGTCCAAGCATTGGCATTCAGCGCGGATGGACGCTACCTGGCCATTGGCAGCTATTCCATGCGGATTTGGGACACTCAGGAACAGACGTTTCTCGGGTCGGAAATATCGCATCCGAAACAGGTCATCGCGCTGGCCTTCAGTCCCAAGGGGGATCGCGTGGTCTCGTCCTGCGACGACAAACTGGCTCGTGTCTTTGCGGTGACGGGGGACAAGGAATCGTCGACACCTCTTTTTGCCCCGCTCCCACACACACCTGAAGTGGCTTCGCCACCAGTCCTCGTCGACGATGGCAAGACGCTGGTGACCATCAGTGCCAAATATCAACTCACCCGGACGGATATGGCGAACGGTCGGCCCAAACAACCGCCCACTATTCAAGTCAAGCCTTGGGGGGTACCGAGCGTCGTCTCCTCACCAGATGGCAACTGGATTGCTATCGGAGGTTATTACGGTCCCGAGGTGCATCATGCCGTCGACGTCAGCCGTCCGCCGCTACACCTTGGTCACACCAACTTGGTCAAGAAGTATGCCTTCAGTCCCGATAGCACAATGCTGCTCTCGGTCAGCTGGGACCAAACCGCCCGCATCTGGTCGCTCCTTGACGGCCAATCCGTGACCCAGCCGTTGCCTCATATGGGGAACGTCGAGAACTGCGCTTGGTCCAGCGATGCGACGCATGTGGCAACCGCGCAATCGGATGGCTTGATTCGTGTCTGGCAACGTCCCACCGACGAACTGGTGAAGGCCCGGGAAAGCAACTGGGGAGGGAAACCTCGAATTAGTTTTGACGGTCAACTGGTCGCTCCTGGTTATTGGCATGAAGGTCCGTTCGGCTTCAGGCATCAAGGGATAAGAAACCTTCATATATTATCGGCAACGACTGGCAGGCCAGCCGGCGCGGCAATCGCGTTGCCGGGCGATTTAGTCGAGTCCTGCATTTGCGGTGATAACCGCTCCGCGGCCGCCCTTTGGATTCGTGAAAGCGGGGGATTTCTAGGTGTTTGGGATGTCACCACGGCACGCGCATTGTTTGAGCCAATCGCACTTCCCGGAATTCCCTTGAGCGTAGCGGCCCGGCCAGGCAGCAATGAGCTGGCCGTCCTTTGCGCAACGGGAAACTTGCTAGTCGTTGATCACCATACCGGCAAAGTGACCTATCAGTCGCGTCACGACGGCTGGGTCTGGACCAACGAGCCCAAGCCCCAAGTGCAATACACGCCTGATGGCAAGACGCTGGTGGCTCTCGGGGCGGGAAATACCGCGGGGATCGACGTTCGCGACGCCGCGACCGGCAAATTGCGGTTTCCGCGGGTCTCCGTGGGCCTGGAGGGTGGCAACTTCCTCCGCAGCTTTTCCCTCTCGGCCGACAGCCGGATGCTGGCGACGATGGTCAATGGTAAGAATGCGGTTCAAGTGTGGGATCTGGCGACGGGGAAAGCGTTGTCGCAGCCTTTGCCCCATCCGGGAGACTCTTATGGATTGTTCTCCGTGACCTTCAGTCCCGATGGGAAGCGGCTGCTGACGGGAAGCAAAGATGGACAAGTCCGTTATTGGGACTGGCAAGCCGGCAAACTGGCTTGCCCTCCCATGACGCATAGCGACGAGGCCTACGATGTGCTCATCACGCCCGATGGTCGGTTTGCGTTGACCACGGTTCGCAAACAGCCCTGGTTACAAGTATGGGAGTTGACGACAGGCCGGCGCATTGCCTCTCCTATTGGGCTGGGGGGAAAAGAAGGAGATTCGTCCAATACCCAGGCGATTACTCCCGACGGCCGACATGCTTTGGTCTGTTACGGGACTGCCGAACTCGCGATAGTCGGCCTGGAGCCGTTGCTTGCGCCGTCCCCCACCCCTTCCGCGGATTTGGCACATCTGGCGGAACTGGCCACGGCTCAGCGGATTGAATTGGGGGATCTGAGCGGTCTCAGCAGCGAACAGTGGCAAGAACGTTGGAACCTTTTAAAACAGACGAATTCGCAGCTGGTGGCCAATCATGCAACGCGGGCTGCGCCGCTCAAGGCCCGGTTGGAAGATCCCCGATTGGCGGCCATGCACAGCGCCAGCGGAAATCAGTACGCCACTCAGGGGCAGTGGACTCAGTCCGCCAAGGCTGGACTGGCCGAGGTGGCGGCGAATCCTGGCGATCGGACAGTTTGGGCAACTGCCGCCGTACGCCTTGTTTTGGCGAGCGATGCCGAGGAATACCGCAAGCTCTGTGCGCGGATGCTCGACGAATTCGGCGGAGCACCGTCCGTGGAACAAGCGGATTCCCTCAGCAAGGCCTGTCTGCTGCTGCCCGATGCCGTGGATCGTACGAAGCTCCCGATGAAACTTCTCGCCAACTCGCTGGAAAAGAACACAGTTCCTGTCGGTTTTCATCCCTGGGGATATGCCACGCTGTCGTTGATCGCGTATCGCAATGGAGACTTTGAACAAGCAATCCGATGGGGCGAAAAGTCGTTTGAGTTCAATGACCGGAAAGGTCACACGGGGGGCATGGCGCTGACGGTCATGGCGATGGCCCAGCAGCGGCTGCAAAAGAACGACGAAGCCCGCAAGTCGCTAGCGGAAGCGACCTCTCTCATGCCTTTCGAATTGGCGACGCTCGGATCCAAGGACTACCAGGGCGGCCTGCCAGTCAGCATTGGTGTCATCGCCGCGGACGGGCTCATCAACGAAATCCTGCGCCGCGAAGCAGCCCTGCTGATTCACAACGATGTTCGCCGGCCCCCTGATGCCGCTTCCATGCGAGCGAGTGGAGATCACATGGCCTCCTTGGGAAAGTGGGCCGAAGCGGCGCAAATTGCGCAAGCTGAGATCGAAGCGACGCGAACCGATCGCATTATTTGGAGCAAGGCGGCCGCTCGGATGGTCCTCGCCATGGACGAGAAAGGATATCGCGAACTTTGCGGACGGATGCTTGAGCAATTCAGCGCCACGACCGTTCCCGAGCAAGCCGACTCGGTGTGCAAGACTTGCCTGTTGCTTCCCAAGAGCGTGGACCGTTCGAAGCTGCCCGTAAAAATCCTGCAAGACGCCTTGGAAAACAAGGCTGGTCCGGAATGGCTCCCCAGCTGGGGCTATGGCGGCCTGGCTTTGGTTGCCTATCGTGATGGCGATTTCAAGCAAGCGATTCTGTGGAGTGAGAAATCATTCGAGTTCAACCAGAAACAGAACACGAGCGGGGCGCTGGCTCTGGTCGTGCTCGCCATGGCCCAGCATCAACTGCAGCAGGGCAGCGAATCCCGCCGGTCGTTGGCGGAAGCCACGGCGCTCATTCCGTTCCAGTTGGAGACTTTGGGATCGAAGGCCCATCAAGGGACGTTGCCGGTCAGTAGTAGTGTCGTGGGACTCGACTGGTTGATTGCCGAAGTCCTGCGCCGAGAAGCGTCGCTCTTGATCTACAAAGATGCCCGTCGTCCGTCGAATTCCGCCACACTCCGCAGTCGTGGAATGGAGCTCTACAACCAGGGGCGACTGGCCGACGCTCAGGTGGCCCTCCAACAAGCGAGCGAACTGGAGCCGAGGCACGCCTGGACCCACAACTTGCTTGGCTTGATTCAACTGCAACAAGACAATCTGAATGAGGCAATGGTCGAATTCCGCCGGGCGAACGAGTTTGCCCCGGATTACGCACCCGCCTTCTTGAATTTGGGCTTCGCACTGTACCTCCAAGGAAAACAGGAGGAAGCTGTCGTCCCGTTGCGAAAGGCAGTGCAATTCGAACCCCGGCTCGCCCTTGCTCATCGGCTGCTGGGGCAGATCTTGTTCGAGCAGGGAAAGCTCGATGAGGCTATTGCTAGTCTGAACAAGGCACTGGAACTTGATCCGCAGGATCCCATTTCTCCCGAATTGCTCAAGAAGGCCAAGTGGATGCAGCCGCTGCTGGACAAGCTCGATCTCTTCATCGAAGGCAAGCTGGAGCCGGCCGACAATGGACAGCGGCTGGACTTGGCCCTGCTAAGCTTTGAACGAAAACGATTTGCCGCGTCGGCCCGCTTCTTCGCCGAGGCGCTCGCCAAAGACCCGAAATTGGCGGATGACCCAATGAAAGGGAATCGTTACAACGCCGCCTGCGCCGCTCTCCGCGCCAGCAGCGGCGAGGGAGATGCCGGAAAACTCGCTGACGCGGAGCGGACTCGCCTTCGTCAACAGGCGGCCGCCTGGCTGCGAGCCGAGCTTGATAACATCAACAAGCAGTTTGCAGAGAGCGGTCCCCAGGATCGCCAGCGACTGCTGGTGACGCTGGTCAACTGGATCAGCGATCCCGACCTGGCCAGTCTTCGCGACCCCAAGCTAGTCGCCAAGATGCCCGAAGAGGAACAAAAGGAGAATAAAAGCCTCTGGTCCGATCTGGAAGCCGCTCTGAGTCGTACGCCGTAGCCTGAAGGCTGACGACGACGATCAACATCGTTACCATTTGTCGAGCGTCCGTATTTACATACGGGGCTCAAGCATTTCGACCAGCTTGCGCCGCTGCTGGAGCGGTGGCACGTCGAGTACTTTCCTTCCCTTGCGCGTCAGACCTGTGTCGCAAAAGCCTGTCAACGATTCACTCCGCATGGTGAGAAATGCAGGCGTGTGATTTGCCAGCCTCGGGGGGCAAAAGAAATTCGACAAATCTGGCCTGCACGGCCTTGAACGTGCCAATCGGCATGTATACACTTACGTACAGTAGTGGTCGGAATGCGCGAGAAGGAATGACGATACTCGAATGGCGAGAATGCTCTCATTCGACATTTGGAATTCGAATTTCGCCATTCACAGGGAGGGGCCGCTTGAGGGCGGGACTCCAACAAGGGGTCTTGGGAAAGGGAAGGGTAAGGGAAGATAAAGTGCCGTTAAGAGGATTTTCTATTGTGTAATTATGTTTGAACAACAGATTATAATATCGAGAATACTTACCCCGGAAGAGCGGGGGTTTTAGGGTATCAAGAAAAGCGCGGCGACAACGCTGGGCATGATGCAGCCATTAGTGGAAGTGGCAGCCGGACAAGGAGTTGCAAGCAGAGAGACGACGCTGATACAGACGAAAAATGCATCGCCAAACCGGTATCAAACCGGGCGCATTAGCCACTTATAGGGTGGAGAATCTGGGGGTGCACCTTCCGGTTGATTAAGGGAAAGTCCGCTGACAATGCAGCGATGCGACTGGTCAGCGATTCCAGTAGAATATGGAAATTGCAACAACAACCCACACAACAGGATTTTCACCATGACGCGATACTTCTGGCGTCTGGGTTTGACGGCCACCTTCCTCGTCGGCCTGCTCGCCGGGCCGATGCCCACGAATGCAGCGGATAAGAAGATCTTCCGGGCCGGCGCGTTCGCGATTGACATCACGCCGCTGGAACTGCCGGTCCTGGTCAACGGCAATATGAATGCCGTCTCCACCGACACCGTCAACGACCGGCTGCACGCGCGGTGTCTGGTGCTGGACGACGGGACGAATCAGGCAGCCATTGTCATCGTCGATAGCTGCATGATTCCGCGGTCGCTGCTGGATGAAGCCAAGGAGATGGCGAGCAAGGCGACCGGCATTCCCACCAGTCGCATGTTGATCTCCTCGACGCATACGCATAGCGCCCCGAGCAGTTACGGTTGCCTGGGGACCGATGCCGATGCCAAATACGTTCGCTTCCTGCCGCCGCAGATTGCCAAGGGAATTGCGTACGCCCAGAAGAACCTGGCCCCCGCCCGCATTGGCTGGGGGATGGGAAGGGATGAGAAGAACGTCGCCAACCGCCACTGGGTGATGAAGCCGGGCATCGCGCCGACGAACCGTTTTGGCGGAACCAAGGACGACACCGTGATGATGCACCCCGGGCACAACAATCCCAATGCCATCCGGGCGGCCGGCCCGGTGGACCCCGATGTTCCGGTCGTCAGCTTGCAATCACCCGATGGTCAGCCGATCGCGGTCCTCTCCGCTTATTCGCTGCACTATGTCGGCGCGAAAGCGCTTTCCGCCGATTACTTCGCCGTCTTCTGCGAAAAGATTGATGGCAAAATTCGGGGAGTGTCAACATTGACGGGCAAGCCTCGTCCGCCGTTTATGGCCGCGCTCGCCAACGCCACCAGCGGCGACACCTGGCTGATGGACTACACGCAGAAAGAGCGGCGGAAATATGACATTGAAGGCGTGGCGGAAGACGTCTCCTCAGCAGCTTTCGAGGCTTACCAGAAAATCAGCTATTTCGACTGGGCCCCGCTGGTGATGGAGGAGAAGCTGCTGACGGTCGGGGTGCGGATGCCGAGCGCCGAAGAAGTGGCTGCGGCGAAGGAGATGGTGAAGACGATCGAAGCCGGCAAGAACATGAGCCTGGAGCAGATCTATGCCCGCGAGACGCTCCTCCTGAACGACATGCCGCCGACCCGCGAGCTCAAATTACAGGCGATTCGAATCGGCGAACTGGCCATCGGCTCGATTCCCAACGAGGTTTACGGCAGCACGGGACTGAACATCAAGAAGGACAGCCCGGTGAAGACCACCTTCGTCATCGAGCTCGCCAACGGCTGCGAAGGCTATCTGCCGCCGCCGGAGCTGCTGAAGCTCGGCGGCTACACGACCTGGCGAGCCCGCACGAGTTGCCTGGAAACCGAAGCCGAGCCCAAGATTCGGGCGGCCGTGCTGGAATTGATCGGGAAAGTGGCCAAGGAGCGGGCTGAGGAGAAGGCGGTGGCGTCAAAAGGGCGATAGGCCGCGCTGGAGTCCCGCCTTCAGACGGATTCCGAAGAGCCGCCTAAAGGCGGGACTCCAACATTCCGTCCGTTGACCACCGTAGCACCCCCGCTTAGAGTGAAAGCTCAGCTTTTTCTTTGTGTTCTAACGACTTTCTCCGTCGGCTTTCCATGCTCGCCAAACGTGTCATCCCCTGCCTGGACGTGGACCGCGGGCGGGTGGTGAAGGGGACAAATTTCCTGCGTCTGCGGGATGCCGGCGACCCAGTGCAGGTGGCGGCCCGCTATGAGCAGGAGGGGGCGGACGAGCTGGTGTTTCTCGACATTACCGCCAGCCACGAGGGGCGAGATATAATGCTGGATGTCGTTCGCCGAACCGCGGAGCAGGTTTTCATGCCGCTGACGGTGGGGGGCGGGATTCGGACCATCGAGGACATTCGGGCTTTGCTGAGCGCCGGCAGCGACAAAGTTTCCATCAACTCGGCGGCCTGCAAGAATCCGGACTTCGTCCGGGAAGCGGCCCGGCGGTTCGGCAGCCAGTGCATCGTGGTGAACATCGACCCCAAGCGGATTCGTAAAGAGGGACGAGAGGTCTGGGAAGTCCACGTCAATGGCGGCCGGTTGCCGACGGGGCTGGAAGCGGTGGCTTGGGCGAAACAAGTTGAGGAGCTGGGAGCCGGAGAAATCGTGCTCACCAGCATGGATTGCGATGGAACGAAGGACGGATACGATTTGGAAGTGACGGCAGCGGTCAGCGAGGCGGTGAGCATTCCGGTCGTCGCCAGTGGCGGAGCGGGAAAGCCCGAGCACCTGGCGGATGCGATTCTGCTGGGGAAGGCGGACGCAGCCTTGGCCGCGAGCATTTTTCACTTTGGTGAGTTCACGATTCACGAGACAAAACAAGTCATGGCTGGACGAGGAATTCCAGTCCGACTTTGACATACCTGGATGACAGAGGAGCAAGCAATGTCCCACACAGAAGAGAAAAAAAGCGGGTTTGAAACCCGCAGCGTTACGGCGGATGAGCTGATTGCCAAGATGTCCGGCGAAAAGCAGGAGCTGGAAGTTGATAAATACTTCCGCGCCCTGGTGAAGCTGGAGGGGAGCGACTTGCACATGAAGGTGGGCAAGCCGCCGATGGTCCGCATCCGCAACGAGCTCCGTCCCTTGAGCCGCGGGCCGGTCGAGCGAGCCGAAATGGTCAAGCTCCTTGTGCCGATGATGAACGACCGCAGCCGCCGCATCTTCGAGGAGGACGGCGGGGCGGACTTTGCCTATACTTGCGAAGTAGACGGCATCGTCTGGCGGTTCCGCGTGAACTTGCTGACGCAGAACCAGATGATGGGGATGGTGGCCCGCCGTGTGAACAACAAGATTCCGGACTTCAAGGGGCTGTACCTGCCGCCGTCCATTGAAGGGCTCTGTCACTGGGACCAGGGGATGGTGTTGCTGGCCGGCGTCACTGGTTCGGGAAAGAGCACGACCATCGCGTCGATGCTCGATTACATCAACCAGCGAGAGCGGGTGCATATTCTCACGCTCGAAGACCCGATTGAATTCGTCTTCACCGAGCAACTCGCGCTCATCAACCAGCGCGAAGTCGGCTTTGATGTGAAGGATTTCAGCATCGGCATGAAACACGCGGTCCGCGAAGATCCGGACATTATGCTGGTGGGCGAAATGCGCGACGAAGAGACGTTCATGACCGCCATTCACGCCGCGGAAACGGGACACCTAGTGTTCGGAACAATTCACGCTTCCAGCGCCCCGTCCACCATCGGCCGAATTCTGGACCTCTTCCCCGAAGCGATGCACAAGGCCATCCGCAGCGCGATCGCCTTCAACATGCGGGGTATCGTCGCCCAGAAGCTGCTGCGGTCGATCAAGCCCGGCGTGCCTCGCGTGCCGACCTGCGAGATCATGTTGTTCACCCCGATGATCAAAAAGCTGGTGCTGGAAAGCTCCGACAACAAACTGCCCGACGCTATTCGCATCGGCTATGCGGACGGCATGCAGGATTTCACCATGAGCCTGAAGCAGCTCATTGATGACGAATTAATTGACCGGCCAACGGCATTTGAAGTTGCGCCCAACCCAGACGCCCTCAAGATGGCGCTCAAGGGGATCAATGTTTCCAACCCAGGTATTATTTAGCAAGCCGGCACGCGGGCCGCGTGCGGCTACGCCAGTGGAGCAAGCATCATGATTTTCGGCGGCAAAAAGCAAGTTCAGGTTGGTCCCCCTTGGGGAATGGGTCCGCCCGTCGAGATGGTCGCCACCGTTCCGCTGCAGAACATGGCCCAGTCGCTGATGATCGAAGCGCGGCAGCATCCGGGCTTTGGCCTGGCTCGTATCTTCCTGGCGGACGCCATCGAAAACCGGGCCGAACGACTCATGATCGACTTCTCCGCCCAGGCCATCGCTTTTCGTTATCAGATTGACAGTGTGTGGCACAACCTGGGGCCGCTGGTTCCCTATCCGCCGCCGCCCAAACACAAAGGCCCGCTGCCGATGGGCCCGCCCACCCGGGAAATGGGAGACATGGCCCTATGGGTGCTGAAGAAAGTCGCCAATCTCAAGCCGGAGGACCGGCGCAGCAAGCAGGAGGGCAAATTTCGCACGGAGTACATGGGTCACAAATATCATACGACCTTGGTGAGTCAAGGGACGCAGACCGGCGAGCGAGCGCTGGTCAGTTTTGTACCGATTATCAAGGGTGGCGGTGTTCGCACCCTCGAAGAATTGGGAATGCGCGAAAAGCTCCGCGAACAGTTGAAGGGGCTGATTGGCCCGGGGACCAAGGGAATGGTGGTGTTATGCGCCGCACCGCAGGACGGCCTGTCCAGCCTGTGGGCGGGCACACTCCGCAGCACCGATCGCCTGATGCGGGACTTTGTCTCGCTGCAGGACCAGGACCAACCCGAACCAGACGTCGAAAACATTGAAATTATCAAACTCAACCTTGCCGAAGGCGAAACGCCCGACAAGCGCCTACCCAAGATCCTGTTGCGGCAGCCGGAGGTGCTTTTGGCACCGAATGTTCCCAACGCGGAAACGGTCGATGCCTATTGCAAACAAGCCAACGTCGACGAGCCCAAGCTGACGATCATTAGCACGCGCGGCAAAGACGCGGTGGACGGCTTGTTGCGAGTGCTGGCGATGGGGGTGGATCAAGAGCTGTTTGTCAAAACAGTAACCGGCGTGGTCTACACCCGCTTGATTCGCAAACTTTGTGAAGTTTGCCGCGAACCCATTCAACCCACGCCGCAACTCTTGCAGCGGCTGGGAATCCCCCAGGGACGAGTGACCGTTCTGTTCCGTGAAAAACCGCCCCCGCCCCCCTTGCCGCCGGGCGTTCCCCCACCTGAGCCGCCCAAGCCCAAAAAGGGTGAGCCGCCGCCCCCCCCCTTGATCTGCCCCGCCTGTCGCGGGCTGGGATTCAAAGGACGGACCGCCCTGTTTGAGGTCCTGATGATCGACGACAAGATTCGGGAGGCCCTGCTTAACGATCCGCGGCCGGAAACGATCCGCCAGTTGGCCAGGCAAGCAGGGAACCGGACGCTTCAGGAGGAAGGGATCCTGTTGATGGCCATGGGAGGTACCTCGCTTACCGAATTGCAGCGCGTCCTCAAACAGTAAGTAACCCTGGCAGCCCCGAACCGGCTGCCGTTGCCATCCGTAAGGATCGCTATTGAACCTGGTTGGCCCTGGCATTCTTATGTTGCAAACGGAAGCCCTCACCGCAATGGAGACGAACGAAGGGCCTATGCCCATCAAGGAGTACCGCGCGCTGAGCGTGCTGGCCATGTTGGCATTGGGGCTGGGATTGTTATCGGGAGTCGCAGTCTTTTCCCCCATTCTGGGAATCTTCGCCCTGGTGGCGATCGTCGTCGCCAGCTATGCATTGTGGCAAATTCACGTCAACGCCGACCGTTTGTCCGGCCGTTGGATGGCTGTCGCCGCGCTCCTTTTGGCACCGATGTTTCTAGGCTGGGGATTCGCACGGGAAATCGCGCGTCGCGAGATACTCGTCTCCCATGCTCGCGAATATGCCGACGACTTCCTCAGCATTCTCAATCGCAACGAGCCTTACATCGCCCACCAACTCAAGGTGGAGAAAAAGCAGCGACTCGACTCGCATATGAACTTTGAAGTTGCCTACCAGCAGAACGAAATGGCAACGACGGAGTTCAAGCGGTTTGTCGAAATGAGCCCTACTAAGGACATCCTGGCAGCAGCACCCCAAGTGACTTTTGAATACGAAGAGTACCTCCGACACCGACATACCGGACTTGCGGATAGTGTCACGCTGCAATACACGTACGATACCCCCGCCGGGGACAAGACGCGGTTTTGGATCACCGTCAAGCGCGAATTCAGCAACTACACTGGGCAGGCGGATTGGCATGTCGTGGAGCTTTCCCTCGACCGGCCGCGTGGCAGTTAGCGGTCCATCAGGTGGGGCAAAAAGTGGCAGAAAAGAGTGGCGCTGCAATCCCGACAAAGGCCCCTGAACTCACGTCTTGAGCATGCTCACGACTAGCGCGGCGAGCAATGGCAAACGACATTGGTGATTCTCTCGCTGACCTGGTCAAAGTACGGTCGCGCGCTATCTAGCTCTACCTCCCCGCATTCGGCCACTGTGGCCTGTATGTCTCCCAGGCTGGCGAGAAACCGCAGGCACTCACACGGGTCGATCCCGGTGCGGCGGAACACATCCCGATGGGCTTCCAGCGCGACAACCCACTCGGATGCGCTGGCGAGAGTTTGTCGCGCTCCGCGCAGGACGGCGAGTTCACCCCCTTCGACATCGATCTTCAGCGCGACTGGTTCGCCCGGAGCAATCCCCAGATCGTCGATACGTACTACGTCCAGATCCCCGTTCTCATCCGCCGCCAAATACCGTGAATGATCAGACGAATCCCGGGGCGAATAGGCCAGCGTCCCTCGTCCCTGAAAATCCGCTGCCGCTGATGACAGAGCGCGGCTCGAAAAGGGAAGTTGTGCCAGGTTTCTTTGCAGATAAGCCAAGGGCAGGGGATTTGGTTCTAGGGCGATGATTTCCTGGAGTTTCAGGCAGTCGGCGGCGACGAGCGCGGTGAGTATGCCGATATCCGCTCCGCAGTCGATCCAAGTAGTCGGCTGGGGAAAGGCATTAATCTTGTCGGTCAGTAGCTTTACTAACTGCCGTTCATAAGCGAGCAGGTCCGGTAGGGCCAACTGGTTCACGCGGCGGTAGAGCGGCACGTCGACGCTGACCTGCTCGCTCAGCCTGTACCGGCAGTCGAAATCGAGCCAGCCCATCCGCTCCGCCAGCTCAATCATCTGAAACCCACCACGAATCCGGTTGCGGATGAGCCATTTGGCCAGGCGGAAGTGCCAGGGGGGCGAAGAGCGGAGGGGATAGGTCGGCACAAGGGGCTAATCGAGGTAGAGGAACTCGTTGGAGTTGAAGAGGGCCAGGCAGAGATCGACCAGCGCCGCATCGCCCGGCTTTCCTTCGCGGCGGAGCAGCGCTTCTTGGCGGGTGAGGAAGTCGGAGAGCACCTTCAACTCATCTTGGCCTGGTGATCGTCCCCAGGTTCGGCGGCAAGCGGAAGTGATGCGAGCGGAAACGTCCACGGGTGCATCGCCGAGCACTTGTGATGCGAGGTGCTTCGCGCAGTCGAGCGAGAACTGCGAGTTGAAGAGCAACAGGGACTGTGGGGCGGTGGTTGACTTATTGCGAGACGCGCAACTGGCATTGGGATCGGGACGGTCGAAGGCCTCGAACAGTGGATAGCGGAGGTTGCGGCGGGCAAAAATGTAGATGCTGCGGCGGGCGGCATCGGCGGGGTTGTTGCTGGCCTTCCATTGGTTGGGAAGCAGCGTCTTGGTCAGTTCTTCCGGCAATGGCGGCATCACGCCCGGTCCGCCGCGGCGGAGTTCAAGCTGGCCGCTAGCGGCGAGCATGGCGTCGCGGATCGCTTCCCCTGCCAGCCGGCGTGGCTTGTGCGATGCCTGGCGATAGGTCGCCGAACAGACGACTTCGCGGTGGAGTTGCTTGAGACTCCAGCCGGTGGTCATCAGCTCGCTGGCCAGCCAGTCGAGCAGCTCCGGATGCGCCGGCGCGGTCCCCATCACGCCGAAGTCGCTCGGCGACTCGACAATGCCCTTGCCAAAGTGATGCTGCCAGAGCCGGTTCGCCATGACGCGGCTCGTCAACGGATGAGCTGGGCTGGTGAGCCAGCGGGCGAGGTCGGTTCTGGTCCCCT
>SXOA01000075.1 GCA_005778405.1 Planctomycetaceae bacterium | reverse complement strand
GAAGCGTATCGGGTGGCGGCTTTGAACGGCTACAACCGGCTGTTTTGACGCGATTCCTTGTTCCCACGGAGACCGTGGGAACGAGTGAAGGCCGTCCTATTTCCCCGCGCAAGCCGCTTTCTCATACTGCCCGATCTTTTCCACGCGACGGGCATGGCGGCCTCCTTCGAAGGGAGTTTCGAGCCAGGCTTTGACCACGCCCTTAAGCCGTGCGACGTGCGGCTCCGCGGCGGCGGCTTCCCTAGGCAAATCTCCGTTGAGACACAAGACGTTGGTGTCGTTATGCTGCCGGCAGACGCGTGCGGTGGCTTCGTCGGCCACGACGGCGGCCCGGACGCCGGGAAATTTGTTGGCCGTGATTGCCATGCCAATTCCGGTGCCGCAAATCAGGATTCCCCTGTCCACGTTGCCGGTTGAGACCTTCTTCGCGGCCACGGCGGCGATATCCGGGTAATCGACGGGCTCCGTGTTGCAGGGTCCTTCGTCGGTCACTTCGTGCCCAAGCTGTTTGGCGCACGCCACAAGGGCCGCTTTGAGCTCGGTTCCACGATGGTCGCTGCCGATGGAGATTCGCATGATTGTCCTCGCTGCTGGCGAGAGATATGGAGCTGCACAGTTACGGTCTTCGGTTAGTATAAAGGTAAGTTTGCGGTTTGGTCATTGGGACTTGGTCACTGGTTATTTGCAGAAAGATGCTCACGGCCATCCGTCACCTGCTGGAAATGATCCGGTTCAGCCACACGCTGTTCGCGCTCCCCTTTGCGCTGCTGGCGGCGGTAATGGCCTGGACGACACCGGCTCCGGTTGGCTCGCAGATCCGTTTTGAGCCATGGCACCTGGCGGGAATCCTGGTCTGCATGGTGGGGGCCAGAAGCGCGGCGATGGCCTTCAATCGGCTGGTGGACCACAGGTTCGATGCGGAGAATCCTCGGACGAAAATGCGGCACTTGCCGGCGGGGCTGTTGTCCGCTTCCAGCGTACTGCTCTTCACTGTTGTTTCCAGCGGCTTGTTCCTGGCGGGGACACTCCTGTTTCTTCCCAACTGGCTGCCGCTGGCTTTTTCGATTCCGGTGCTCTTGTTTCTGCTGGGATACAGCTATGCGAAGCGTTTTACGTCGCTGGCCCATTTCTGGCTGGGGGTAGCTTTGATGCTCGCCCCCGTTTGTGCCTGGATTGCCCTGCGTGGACAGATTCTGCTCACGCATCCGGCTGACGTACTCCCCGCGGTGATTCTGGGGGGCGCGGTCCTGGCCTGGGTTGCCGGCTTCGATGTCATCTACGCCTGCCAGGACGCGGACTTCGATCGCGGGGCTCGCCTCCGCAGCATTCCAGCCGCACTCGGTATCCTGGGGGCGCTGCGGCTGGCGGCGGTTTGCCACCTGATCACACTGGTGCTTCTTGCGTTGTTACCGCTGGCGTGCCCGGAGGTGGGCTTGCGGTGGATTTATGCGGCGGGAGTGGCAGCGGTCAGCGTGCTACTGATCTACGAGCACGCGATTGTGAAGCCGACTGACTTGACACGGGTAAATGTCGCCTTCTTCAATATCAATGTGGTGATTAGCATGGGGCTGTTCATCGTTGGCACCATCGACCTGCTGACCTGACCGCGGGTTCCTCTTATTTTGACCGCAAGGACGCCGAAACATGAAGCTGCCAATTACACTTTGTGCCGCCGCGTTGCTGGCCGCGTTTTTAGGTTGCGGAGGGAGCAAGCCAGATACAACTCCGGCCAAGAGCGAGTCCCCAAAATCCACAGGGATCCCAGCGACACCTACGACGCCAAAGGAATCGTCACTGGCGACGACCGAATCAGTGGCGCCCAAGGTCGTTCAAGGCCCCCCCGAGGCTCCGCAGCGAGTCAACAACGACCTCCGCACGCTCGCGGCCCGTCTGGTGGAAAAGAGCCCGCAGGGTTCTTGGCGCATCAACGACTCCGCCGCCCTGGAGCTCGAAAAGCTGGGGGACGAGGCGCAGACCGACCTGGTTGCGCTGCTCGGCGACGCTCAGACCGAAGCGCGGCGGGGAGCGGCTTATTATCTGTTGGCGAAATTCAATCCAAACGATGCGAAACAGGTCCAAGGCTATTCCGCGCTCCTGGAGGACCCAGAGCCATTCCTCCGCGGCCTCGGCCTGCAGGCTGTGCGCAGGATGCAAAAGTCCGATCAGGCAGCCGCGGTGCCGCGATTGGCCAAGATGCTGATTGCCTCGCAAGAACCGATCGCGGAAAACCGCGCGGCTTTGGCGCGCCTGCTTGGAAGCTTGAAGAAAGATGCCGCACCAGCCATTGCTGCGCTAACATCGGGAGCCAAGGCCGACGAGAGCCCGAAAGTCCGCGGCGCTTATCTGGTGGCCATTTCACAAATCGCCGCGCCAACCGAAGCGCTGCCGGCGTTCCGTCAGGGACTGGCGGACCAGGATGCCGCTGTTCGACTCGTCGCCGCCGCCCGGCTGCGGCAGCTAAAGACCGCCGCCGCTCCCGCCGCCGAAGAACTGGCACAAGCGCTGGAAGATGGCGATGGCAGTGTGCGCGAAGTCGCCGCGGAAGCCCTCGTGGAGGTCGGCGCTCCCGCCGTCGAGCCGCTCCTCAAGCAAGTCGATTCTAAAACGGCTCGCACCCGCCAACTCGCGATTGCCTGTCTGGGCAAGCTCGGCCCGGAAGCGAAGGCTGCCTTGCCACTGGTCGAAAAACATTTGACGGACGAAGATCCCGAAGTGAAGAAAGTGGCCGAAGCCGTCGTGAGAATTCTCAAGGGCTCGTGACTCTCTTGCACCGCCCGCTCACAGACCGGCATCTTTGATGGGCAAGTAAACCATGTAATACATCACCAGGAAAAACAGCCAGAACACAAACGCCGTCCAAATCAGCACAAGCACCGTCCACAGCATTTTAGAGAGCGGCGAGAAGCCACGGCTGACCCACAATACGGGCAGGCCCAGAAACAACGTCACAAAGAAGAGCATCCCCAGGACCAGCCAGGAATTGTCCGCCAGATCCCGCAACTTTTTCCGGGCGGAAGGAGGGGGCTCAGCCACAATTTCGGCATCGACGGGTTCAAGCGGGTTTTCCGGGAAATTCTGCAAAGGAGCCATGGCTGAATTGTGCGGTGGCGGCGGCGTTAGGAAAAGTAGACTGGCAGTGTTCGTAGCAGACACATTCCGTGTGCCGGCCTGCGATTCTGAAATGCCGCGCTCACGGAGTGCGCGGACCACATTTTGCCCGACTACAATGGGGACATGGAAAGTTCCGCCAAAACCGTCCCCGCTCCGCTGCGGATTCGTGTTGCGCCGGAAGAGGTGACGGTTCGCTTTTGGGGCCTGCGCGACGAGCCGCTCGGAACCTGGCTGCGAGTGATTCTTGGCGCCGCCGCGGCCGTGGTGGTCAGCAAGTTTCTCGAGAATGAGTGGTGGGGGTGGGGAACGATGGGCCTGGTCCTCATCACGCTTTGGCGAAGCCTGATCCCGCTCCGGTTTGAAATCGGTCCGCCTGGTATTACGCAGATAGTCCTCGGCCGGCGGACTCGCATTCTTTGGACCTTTATTCTCAATTACCAGGTTTGTTCCCGCGGCGTCTTGCTCCTGCCGGATGCGGCGGTCACTCCCCTCTCGCCGCTTCGCGGCCTGTTCCTTCCATGGGTTTCTCAGAAAGAACGAGTGCTGGCCAATATCGAGTATTATCTTGTCTCCTGGACTGCCTCTCAGACGACAACCACGCGCTAACCATGAAACCTTCCGTCAAGTCCGCCCTGCTCCTGGCTATGGCCTTTGCTATGCTGGCCACTCCGGCAGTCGCTGGAAATCGCTTGTTTCGCCGCTGGCAACCGTCGCGGCCCGCGCGCGATTCCGTCGCCGAGCAGGCACAGGTTCTCGTTTCCACTCCCGTTCCCAAGAAGCTCATGTATCCGGCCACTCGCAAGTCCGATCACGTGGATGAATATCATGGCACGAAAGTCTCGGATCCATACCGCTGGCTGGAAGATCCCGACAGCGACGAAACCAAGGCCTGGGTGCAAGCCCAGAACCAAGTGACTTTCGGCTATCTGGAGCAGTTGCCCTCCCGCGAGCAATTTCGCCAGCGGCTGACGAAGCTGTGGAACTATGAGCGGTTCGGCCATCCCATCAAGCGGAAGGGGCGCTACTTTTATTCCCGCAACAGCGGCCTGGAAAACCAGAATGCCGTGTACGTGATGGACGGGCTCGCCGGCCAGCCGCGGCTGCTCATTGATCCGAACACGCTCTCGAAGGACGGCACCATCGCGCTGGCGAACTGGGTGGTCAGCGATGACGGCAAAGTCTGTGCTTATGCCCTCGCTCACGCCGGCTCGGACTGGAATGAATGGAAAGTGCTCGATGTCGATACGGGGCGCGATCTTCCCGATCATTTGCAGTGGGTCAAGTTCAGTGGCATCGCCTGGACCCCCGATGGCCGCGGCTTCTTTTACAGCCGCTACGATGAGCCCAAGGCGAGCGAAAAATTCACCGGCCAGAACTATTTTCAAAAGCTGTACTTTCACAAGCTGGGGGATGAGCAAGCCAAAGACACGCTCATTTACGAGCGGAAGGACGAAAAGGAATGGGGCTTTGGGGGCGAAGTCACCGAGGATGGCCGCTATCTCGTCATCACCGTTTGGCGCGGAACGGAGCGGAAAAACCAGCTCTTCTACAAAGACCTGCAAAAAGCTGACGCGAAAGTTGTTGAACTCTTGACCGGCTTTGACGCCGAATACAACGTCATTGGCAGCCAGGGGGCGGTTTTCTATCTCGTGACCAACAAGGACGCCCCGCTGCGGCGGCTCATTGCCCTCGATGTCTCCGCCGCCGAGCCGCCAGTTCGAGAAATCATCCCGGAAGCAAAACATGTGCTGCAATCAGTCAGCTTGATCGGCGGGCACTTTATTGTTCACTATTTGCAGGATGCCCGTAGCGCGGTGCAGGTTCATGATCTCGCCGGCAAGCACGTCCGGGCTGTGGACCTTCCCGCACTTGGGTCCGCAGGGGGCTTTGGCGGCCGTCATGACGATGGCGAGACTTTTTATTCCTTCACGAACTATACGACCCCCGGCAGCATCTTTCGTTACGACGTGGCGACCGGCAAGAGCACGCTCTTCCGCGAGCCGAAGGTCGACTTTGACCCTTCGCAATTCGAAGCCACCCAGATCTTCTACACCAGCCGCGACGGCACCAAAGTGCCGATGATGGTTGTGGCGAAGAAGGGAATGAAGCTCGACGGAACGAATCCGACCATCTTGTATGGATATGGTGGGTTCGATATCGCGCAGCGGCCCGGCTTCTCGGTCAGCACGCTGGCCTGGGTAGAGTCCGGCGGCGTTTACGCGGTCGCCAATCTTCGAGGTGGCGGCGAATACGGCCGGGCCTGGCACGAAGCAGGCATGCTCAAGAACAAGCAGAATGTGTTCGATGATTTCATTGCCGCCGCCCAGTGGCTCATCGATCAGAAATATACCGCTCCATCGCACCTCGCCATTCGTGGCGGCAGCAACGGGGGCCTCCTGGTCGGTGCGGCCATGACGCAGCGGCCGGACCTCTTTGGCGCAGCAGTTCCCGCCGTCGGTGTCCTCGACATGCTCCGCTTCCACAAATTCACCATCGGCTGGGCTTGGGTGAACGAGTATGGAAGTGCCGACGTTGCCGAGCAGTTTCCCACGCTGTTGGCCTACTCGCCGCTGCACAATCTTAAGCCAGGCACCAAGTATCCCCCCACCCTCATCACCACCGGCGACCACGACGACCGGGTCGTCCCCGCCCACAGCTTCAAATTCGCGGCCACCTTGCAGGCCGCTCACGCCGGCGAGGCTCCGGTCCTCATTCGCATCGAAACCCGCGCCGGCCACGGAGCCGGCAAGCCGACCACCAAGCTCATCGAAGAAGCTGCCGACGTGCTGGCGTTCCTCAAGGGGACGATTGGGAAGTAGCGACTAGAGTCGCGTTGTGGCCGGTCTCCCACGTTGTGGCCGGTCTCCCGACCGTGCCATCGCCCGACCCCAGTTGTGGCAAGGTCTCCCGACCTTGCCACGTGCCCGACCGAAGGTCTCCATTCCCACGGGCCGCGGCTCGTCCCATGAGGAGACCTTCGGTCGGCCGTTTCGGCGAGGCCCTCCGACCCGCGCCGAACGCGACTCTCTTGTCCCGCAGGGGCTGGCCCGAAAAAATCTTCCGAATTCTGGCTGCTGAGGGCTTCCCTGTGCCAACCGGATTTTGTACAATAGTTCACATATCGGCGGAGCTGCGCACGGAGCCAGGGACGGTATGATCTTTTCCAATTCGGTTGTCATGGCGTGAAAAGTTCCCTGGAGGGGACCGTTGGAGTCCCGGCTTCAGCCGGAATCTGAAGACCGCCTCAAGGCGGGACTCCAACTGGGGCAGGAGATTCATGAATCAAGAAATGGACTGATTCACTAATTCATGAGCCGTAAAGGAATGCTGGACCTTGGGTTGTGCGCAGGCTGGCGATGAAAATGGAACGTGAATCAAGTGAATCAAGCTCGGGCTTGAGGGGCTTTTCAGCCCTTCCAAGGCAACCCTCACCCCGGCCCTCTCCCATGGGTCGAGGGGGAGTCTCGGTTTTGGGCACGATGCTTTCCTACCGACCGAGCGGTAGGACTCGACCCACGATTTGGTCGCGCGCCACGCCGCCTCCCCAGTGGCGGCTGTCGATGGAGATGGGGGAGTTGTCGCCGAGGAGAAAATAGCGGCCGTCGGCGAGGGGAGCATCCGCTTGCCAGTCGTCGCCGAGTCGGTTGGAAGTGAGATGATAAATGTCTCGCCAGACTTGCAGGTGCGAGATCTCCGCAGGTCCGTTGGCGCCAATTCGCAGCGGCGACTCGCCCGCTTGGGCTGGCCTGACATTTTGGCGGACCGGCATACCGTCGTACTCAAACGCGGCCAGGACGTGGCGATTGACGGAAAACAGAAAGCGTCCGTCGCACAGGGCTGCTTCCAGTTGGAATTCGCCGGAGGACTTGGGGAGCATATCAACCCCGACCGGAGAGTCGTTTTTGAGTACGCAGCATCGCCTTTCGTCCAGTTTGAGCTCAACCGTGAGGATGTGCGGCGGATCCCGGAGGGTGACGTGGACATCACCCGTCTTGGCTTTGACCCGGCAGCGGAGCAAGAGGTCTCGCACGGGATAGAGCTCGTGTCCCTTCGCCTGGTTGTAACTATCGTTGTCTCGGATCTTCGCGGGCGCGGTTCTAGGAGCGGGACTGGCGCTGCAGTGCCAGTGCTGGTATTCGAGCCACTGAACTGTTTCGCCTCCTTTCTCGGGGACAAAACGAAAACCGGAGGAAGTCGGATGCCAGCTTGAGGACATCCGCGAGAATGGAATCCAGCGCTGAGCTTTCGGCAGCTTGTCGGACCGCTTGCTCGAAAGAAAGTCATTGTCGTGAACCAGAACAGCCTGCTCGCGAAACTGCTGCAGAGTCTTTTGGTGCGGGTCGCTGTCGCTGTGCAAATCGCCGTCGCGAATGACGGGGCGCTCCAGCGGCAATGCGGCGATCCGTTTGACCGCAAAAGCGGTTGCCGGCCTGGCATTGCCGGTTTGCGGTTCGACGAGCATGACCAGATCCCACCGCTGCGGAGCGGCCCAGAGGTAAGGCCAGGTATCAACCAGCACTCTCTCGCCACGGCGGAGGTCGTTGTCCCGTAGCTCGTTGTCGCGGTAACCGCAGTTGGGACAAACGGCTCGGCGGCTGTCGGGGAAGGCGTCGGCATCGCAGCGGAAGGTGAAGCCGCAGTCCTCGCAGGTGACGCGGAAATGGTTGCCGTACAGCGCCTCGGCCATCGAGCCGCCGTCGATGCGGATGGTCCGAATCAGTCCTTTGATGCACCACAGCCGAAAGAGCGCCGGCGCGAAAACACAAACCATCAGCAGCATCACCGAGAGCCGGAGGCGGCTAAGCGGATCGGTCGGGATGAGCCGAGGCAGTGACATGCGTCGTTGATCCTAGATCGGTCTTTTCAGTCCGCCCAAAGCCGCCGGAAAAGGCGAAGTACGCGGCTCCACACAAACAGAGCGAGGCCCAAACGTAATTCCAGGTCAGCTTTTCGTTAAGTACAAGGAGAGCGAACGGGACAAATACCGCGAGTGTGATAATCTCTTGCAGAAACTTGAGCTGATAAAACGAGATACCGCCAGCATAACCGATGCGGTTGGCCGGAACTTGCAGCACATACTCGAAGAAGGCGATTCCCCAACTCACCAGAATGGCCAGGGCAATGGTTCGCCCCTTCAAGAACTCCAGCCGCGGGTGGAGATACCACGCACAGAGCATGAAGAAGTTGGAGGCGACAAGCAGCGTGGTGGTTTTGAGCAGGATCATGACGGTTGTAGCGGCTGTTTGTGAGCTAAAGTTGGGAGGAGTGCGGAGTGCAAAGTTTAGAGTGCAATGCATAAAAATCCAAGTTCAAGGCGCGGCAGTTGATGGCATCGAGTAGGTACTCTTCCGTTCCGGGTCTGGCATTGGGGCTGCTCTTTCTAGCCGCGCCAAACCTGTTGCTTGCCCAGCAGACTTTCAGGCTGCAACTGAGTGGGCGGTGGGTAGAGGGAACGCCCCTGGCGGCGACCGAGTCGCAGGCGCTGTTGCTGGCGCGGGATGGGCGGATATGGGACTTTGTTCCTGCCGAGGCCCAAAACTACAGCAAGTCCTCCAGTACCTTTCAGGCGTACTCTCAGGCCGAGATGCGCGGTCAGTTGATGCGCGAGTTTGGCAAGAGTTTCGAGGTCTCTGGGATTGGGCATTACCTGGTGGTGCATCCCGCGGGGCAGAAGGATTTGTGGGGACCGCGATTCGAGGAGCTGTATCGGTCGTTCGTCCATTATTTCAACACCCGCGGTTTCCGTCCCAGCGAGCCACGCTTTGCCATGATCGCAATTGTCTTTCCGCGGCAGGCGGATTTTCAGCGGGCCGCGACGGCGGATGGGTGCCAGAACGTCCAGAACATGCTGGGGTATTATTCTCCCAAAACCAACCGCATCGCTTTGTTCGACGCGACCGCGGGCCGCGCGGGAGTCGACTGGACCACCAATGCCGATACCATCATTCACGAGGCGACGCATCAGATGGCGTTCAATGCTGGCCTACACAACCGCTTCGGCCAGACGCCTCAGTGGGTTTGCGAAGGGCTGGCGACGATGTTCGAGGCCCCTGGAGTTTGGAACGGCCGCGTCCACCGCAACCTGACCGACCGTGTGAACCGCAAGCAACTCGCCGCCTTCCGCCGCTTTCAGCCGCGGCGGAGCGCCAATGCCATTGCCGAAATGGTCAGCTCCGACCGGGCTTTTGATTCCAGTCCCGAGGCAGCCTATGCGGAAGCCTGGGCGACTTCCTTCTTTCTGAGCGAGCACGAGCCGCGAAAGTACGTGCAGTACCTGATGAAAGCCGCAGCGGTCAAGGATTTTTCGGCATACCCCGCTCCCCAGCGCCTGAAGGACTTCACCGATATCTTTGGCAGCAATTTCGCGCTGCTTGATTCGCGGCTGCAGCGGTTTATCGGGGAATTGAAGTAGGCGGAACACTCTGACATCAGCCTGAAGCGCAAGCGAAGAACAAGTAACCATTGCGAGCGCTAGTCAGCCGCCGAATCATGGCTCACCGTCACCGTCGTGCTGATGCCCCCCCGAGGAGTAAATGCCGCAGCCAGCTTCAGCCTTCGGGGCTTCAACATCTCCATCAAAACATCGAAGATCCGGTTCGTGACGTTTTCGTAGAAGATCCCTTCATTGCGAAAGCCCTGCAGGTAGAGCTTGAGGCTCTTGAGCTCCACGCAGGTACGGTCCGGCGTATAGGTAATCGTCAGCGTGCCGAAATCGGGCTGTCCCGTCATCGGGCAGACCGAAGTGAATTCCGGGCAGACGATTTCTATGACATAATCCCGGCCGGGGAACTGGTTTTCAAAGGTTTCCAAAATCGCACGCGGGTCGGACATTCAGGGCTCCTTGGCAGAAAAACTCATTGTGCCATGATGAGGCGGGGAAGGCAAATGACGAAGTCTGAATGACGAATGGCGAATGAAATGCAGAAGTACCATCGTTACGTGGGTTTGCTCGCAGTCGTGATGCTGGTCCGTTGTTGCGTTGCGACTGAGCCAGGTCGGCTGCCGCTGGGTGTACCAGCGGATGCCGGTTTGAGTGCTGAAAAGCTCCAGCAGATCGACGCCATCGTGCAGGAAGGGCTCGATCAGAAGAAAGTGCCCGGCTGTGTGTTGCTGGTCGGTCGGCGGAACAAGATCGCGCTCCTGAAGGCCTATGGCAATAAGCGAGTCGAGCCCGAGCCGCAACCGATGACGACGGATACGCTGTTCGACCTGGCCTCGCTCACCAAACCGATTGCCACGGCGACCAGCGTGATGATCCTCGTTGACCAGGGGAAACTGAAGCTCGACGAACCGGTCGCGACTTACCTGCCGGAATTCGTCGTCGGGGGCAAAGAAAAAGTCACCGTGCGGCAGCTTCTCATTCATGTCAGCGGCCTGATTCCCGACAACAGCATCAAGGACTATGACGACGGTGTGGAGAAAGCCTTGCAGCGGGTCTTCGCGCTAAAGCCCCAGAATCCGCCCGGAGAACGCTTCGCCTACAGCGACATGAACTTCGTCGTTCTGGGCGAGCTCATTAAAAAGCTCAGCGGTAAAAACGTCCACGAATTTTCGCGCGAACACATTTTCCAGCCGCTGGGAATGCAAGAGACCTCCTACCTTCCGGGGGATGAGTTAAAGCAGCGAGCTGCCCCAACGGAAAGGCGAGATGGCAAATGGATGCTGGGAGAAGTCCACGATCCGCGAGCCTTCAAGCTCGGCGGCATCGCAGGTCACGCGGGGCTCTTTTCCACGGCGGAAGACCTGGCCATCTATGCGAGCATGATGCTCGGTCGCGGCGAACACGGAGGCAAGCGAATCCTCTCCGAAGACGCCTGGAATCGGATGACCTCGCCCAACAAAGTCCCCGCACGCCGCAACGATGGCACCCAGTACGAAGGGCATCGCGGCCTGGGCTGGGACATGCAGACTGGCTACTCCAGCAACCGAGGTGACTCCCTTTCACCAGCCGCCTTCGGCCACGGTGGTTTCACCGGGACCGCGATCTGGATTGATCCCGAGAAGGACCTGTTCTTCATCTTCCTCAGCAACCGCGTTCATCCGGATGGCAAGGGTCTGGTGAATCCGTTGATTGGGAAGATTGGGACGGTGGTTGGGGAAATGACGAAATCCGAATGACGAATGGCGAAAGAATTTGAATTCGCCATTCGAGTTTCGAGTTTCCTCTCTACTCCTCATAGCTCGCCTGCCGCGCGTAGTCCCTGGCAATGGATTGTTTTGGCACCACCACTGGTAGCGGCTGAGGGTCGAAGGGAATGCCTTCGAGAAACCGCGGCTGCAGATAGGCCTGCGTCTGGCCGGGAACGAAGCGTTTTTCCGGGCCATACGTCTCCATCAGCCGGTGGATGCCGGGGTTGATTTCAATCTTGCCGTCGTCGCGCGGATCGCCGACGGAATCAAACGAGCCAATGCAGACCATGCTCTCGGTCCGGTCGTGGAATTCATAGGCTTCCACTCCTTTGTCCCGTAGGGCTTTCGTCAGGCGGGCAGCTTTGTCCGCGGCAATGTCGATTTTCGCCATTCCCTTGTATTGCTCATCGCCGGTTTTGAACGCTTTGCCCGCCAACTGATCAAATTCCGTGGGCTTCATCGATTCCACGCCGCGGAAGGACGCCACCTTGACCGTATATTTTCCTGGGCACTTGAGCAGGCTGTATTTCACGCCCCGATTGAGCTCCACGATAAACGGGTCGAGCCCTTTGGGAGCGAAATACTCTTCCGGCAGGAGCGGGTTGCGCGTGACGAAAGCATTCCCCATGGGCCCTTTTTCTTTCTTCTGGAGCATTTTTCCGGTCTCGTCCAGCATCTTTCTGGTCTCGCGGTACATCCCTCGGATCGTGCCCCACGTTTGCAGCGATTTCTCACCCGTTTTCTTGGGGTTTAGGGTATCGGGCTGCATCGTTTTGATGTTCTGTAAAGCCTTCTCGATGTCCGGCTGGTCGACCGAATGATAATTGCCGACAAGGACCGCAATTTCGTCCCGTTTATAGGCGTTGCTGTTCCGCATGATTTTCTGGCCGCCGTACCGATTGAGACCCAGGCCGATCTCGGGGGCTCCCATGTCAAAATGCTTGCGATAGATGAAGGCCGACAGGTGATACTTCTGGCGGAGCTCCAGCACCAGGTTGTGGGCCTGCTCTTCCGCTTCGATGCCGCCGGTGAAGCTGGTGCACATGACCATCCAGGGGCCGTGCGACTCCGTCAGCTCATAGTCCTTGTCCGGATCGGCTTCGACCTTGGTATAGGGAATCAGTTTCGCCCACGGCGGCGCGGCAAGAATTGAATTCACCATGACCGGCCCGGACAAAACCACAGCCGCCAGCAAAGCCCGGCGAACAAGAGTGTAAGAGCGCATGGCAGCCTCCAATGTCGAGAATCGAGCCCGGAACGGGGAGAGAGAAGCGGCGGGAAGATAGCAAACGGCCAGCGGAGGGCCAAGGGCAGTTCCGCCCTTCGCGCCCTGTCAAAAAAGGGCGCTGCCTCGTTGCAACTCGGCAATTCCGCTAGCTTATTGAGATGTCGCGGGGCTCGTTTACTCGCTGGTATTCGCGTTGATGTACGGAGTCGTCCTCCTGCTGGTGCGCCGACTTTGGCCATTGGCAGTGGCGTATGCACTCTTCAATGTCTATCTGGAACTCGCGGCTAAATACTTGTTGGACACAGCCTCATGCCACCCAAAACATGCCCAAAATGCAGTTCTCAAATGCAGCCGGGGTTTCCGGTCGAGACTGGATCAAAGGGGGGCCTTTTCATTACACGCTGGTCGGATCAGTTGCCACAAGAGATCGCCGGTATTTTCGGCGGTCACACGTTTATGCCTCGTGCCGTTCCGAATGAGATCATGCTGGGATTCGCTTGTAGGCAATGCGGATTCGTGGAGCTCTATCTGGTGTCGGACTCTCAACTGCGACAATTCCTCCACGACAATGCCGCCCAGCAGCCGAATCCAGCCGGCCGAGAATCACCAACTCCCCCTCGGCTATAATGGTGGCATGTCTTTCTCCTACACCCTTCTCCTCTTGCCGCTGCTGGTGCTCTTTGCGGGCGTGCCGTTTTTGCTCACGCTGCGAAATAGCGCCGTGACGGAGTCGCCGTGGTTTTGGGGGTATTTGTTCGGGATGTTCGCTCTGGTGGCGTTGTCGTTCGCGGGGCCCAAGTTTGCCGCTCGGCAAGCGCA
Organism: Planctomycetaceae bacterium; assembly: GCA_005778405.1. Classification (GTDB taxonomy): domain Bacteria; phylum Planctomycetota; class Planctomycetia; order Pirellulales; family Pirellulaceae; genus SXOA01. Next base: position 20,604 of record SXOA01000075.1, on the reverse strand, counting down.
ACTTGAGCAGCAGTTTCAGGGGCGCGAACGGGCTTTGCAGATCCGCAGCGGCGAGGAGCGGAGCGATGAACTTTCGACGCCAGAAGATGGGATCATCACGCTGTGGCCTCTGTATGCGGGATTGTCGACAGTGACCGCAATCGCTTGGGGAGTGTTTTGGTGGACTCGCAAACGGTCTTTGGCAGAAAAGAGGAGTTTATGAACTGGCTCTTCGACCGACCGGTGTATGTGGCTGTTTTGGGGCTGGTGTTCTGCGTTCCGATCGGCATTGCCTGGGTGATGTCTGGCCGCAAGGAGGTGCTGTACGCGTTGGCCGCGGCTTTTGGCATCTTTGTGGGACTGCTCATCATGGAGCGGATGGTCATCAGCGACCGCGAAGCGATTGAGGCGACCGTGCTGCAGATCACCCGGGACGTGGAAGCGAACAACCACCAGGCGGTGCGGCAGCACATTTATTCCGGCTCACCGCAGCTCCAGCAGAAGGTGCAGGGGGAATTACCCAACTATGTGTTCACCGAGTGCCGCATCACGTCACAGCCGGAGATTGAGGTCAACGCCAAGGACCAGCCCCGCTCGGCGAGAGTCACTTTCCTGGCGGCAGCGGCGGGAGACTTCAAGTACCAAGGAATGAGCGGGAGCGCGACAAAAGAAGCCCCCATCCGTCGCCGCATCATTCTGCACATGCGGCGGGAACCGGACGGCCGCTGGACCGTGGAGGATTATGCTCACGAAGATTTCCAGAAAGAGTTTTATCAGCAGAAAGCAGAATGAAGCACAAAACCAAAGTGACAGCGAGGAAGATCGCGGACTTTCCTCGCTGGTGCTGCGGGTTTGTTGCGCGTGGAATGTCCCCTTTCAGATTGACCCCGCACGCGGCATCGGTACAATTTCCTAGTGGTGGAACGGTACTCACTCGATGCAGCATCACGATTTTCTTCGCCTGGCTGTTCCCTACCGCCTTGAGTCACATGGTCTCTTAGCAGACGCGCCGCCTCAGGGTGGCGGCAGGGCCAATGCTTGTCCGTATCGCAGCAGATCGAGTCGAAGTGCAGGCACCCGCCAAGCTCAATCTTTTTCTCGAAATCCTGGCTAAACGGCCCGATGGATATCACGAGATTGAAACCCTGATGACTCGGATTGGGCTCTACGATTCGCTCGCGTTCCGGGCAACCCAGTCGCCTGAAATTCAACTTGATTGCCGCTGGGCAGCGGGACAGAGGGGACATCAGCAGGATTCCCTCGGCGACTTACCTCCGTCAGAACAAAATATTGTCTTCAAAGCGGCAAACCTTTTGCAGCAGCGAAGTGGCTGTGGGCGGGGGGCGGAGATTTGCCTCGTGAAGCGAATTCCGTCCGCCGCTGGACTGGGAGGAGCTTCCAGCGATGCCGCCGCGGTGCTGGTCGCGGCCAACATTGCCTGGGAACTGAATTGGAGCCGCGAGCGACTGATGAGATTAGCCGCCGAACTCGGCAGTGACATTCCTTTCTTCCTGGGAAGCGGCAGCGCTGTGTGTCGCGGTCGCGGCGAGCAGATTGAAAAAAACGGGCCGATCCATCTGCACGTCGTGGTTGTCCGGCCGCCAGTCGGGCTTTCCACGCCGGAGGTTTACCAGCGTTGCCGCCCAGCCAGCACACCGATTGGCGTCCAGAAGCTACAATCCGGCCTGCGGAGTGGAAGCTGGAAGGACATCAAATCCGCTTTGGTCAATCGACTGGAAGAGCCGGCCTCACAGCTCACCCCGTGGATTGGCCGGCTGCGGCAGGAATTTGAAAACGCCGGCTGCATCGCCCAACAGCTGAGCGGCAGCGGTTCGAGTTATTTTGGCATCTGTGAAAATGCCCGGCATGCCCGCCGCGTAGCCGGCAGACTGCGAAGCAAACGAATTGGAATGGTGACGGCGACGACCACGATCGGATAAGGAAACACAGAGGACTTCAACCTCGCCCGTTCAGGAATGGGCGTGGCATCAAAGGGAGTAACGCCATGGAGATTACCGAGGTTCGCATCAAGCTCATGGAGGATTCGGACGACCGCCTTCAGGGCTTCTGTTCCGTCACCTTCGACGACAGCTTTGTCGTTCGCGACCTGAAAATCATCGAAGGGACCAGCGGCCCTTTCGTCGCCATGCCCAGCCGCAAGCTGACCGGCCATTGCCACAGTTGCGGTAGCAAGAATCATCTCAAGGCAAACTACTGCAACCAGTGCGGGAACCGGCAGCGGGAAGTTCCCATGCTGCGCGACTCGGAGGGACGTGCCAAGCTTTATGCCGACATCGCCCACCCCATTAACTCCACCTGCCGCGAGATGATTCAATCCCGGGTCATCGCCGAATACCGCGCCGAACAGGAGCGGGCCAAGCAGCCGGGCTACATGAGCCGTTACGACGACGATTACGACGACGACATCGACCCGGTTGCCTACACCGAAGAGCGTCGCGGCACTCCCGCGGGCATGCCCGCGGGTTCGCACGTGGAGCCTGCTCAGAAAGACATCCCGGCTCCGCACATCGCTGCTCCCCAGGTCGATTCGTCGACGCATTCCCCAATGGGCGTTCAACAAGCGCCGGCCGGGACGGAGTCCGCCATCCCCGGTCCCCACATTCCCCCCGCGAGTTCGCGAGGAACCATCAGGGAGGAATCGAAACGCGAAGTGACGTCGTCCGCAACGCCAGCCGCTTCCACTCCGCTACCCAAAAGAAAGGGATTTGGCGAAGGGATTTTCTAAGCTCACCGGCGACTTCGACCTCACTGCGGATCAGGCCTTGGGCTTGACCGCAACGGCTGGTGGGGCAACTTTACGGCGGCTCAATCGCCGCCGCACCAGCAGCCCTGTGACGGGGATAACGAGGAGCAGGCAGACAATCGGCAGGGCGATGGCCAGAATTGTGGTCGCCACTGAGAGGACGAGTTCCAGCGTAGAGACGATGAAGTTCCCCAGCCCCGCGGTGGTGAGAGTGGAAGTTCCGCGGAGGGTGACCGTGCCAAGCTGAATGATGGCGGCGACCGACCCCCCCGCGATGAAGGCCAGCGACCAGCGCAGGAGCGGAGACATTTCCGTGGCCATTGGCGTCGGGGCAATGGTGGCCGCCAGCGTGATGGTGCCGGCGACGACGGCGGCGGGAGTGGCGATGGTATCGAGTAGGTTGTCGAGCCAGGGGACGTAATAGGCGACGATTTCCAGTGAGGTCGCCGCTAGGAAGCAGATCAAGGCGGGAAGTGTTCCAATCCACTCAAACCCGCTGGAAAGTTCCAAGTGCCCCGCCATCGAAGCTACGCTCATCCCCAGCATCGGCACGAAGACCCGAAAGCCGCAGGCGGCTGACAGGCCGATGCCCAAGCAGAGGGAGAGGGCGAATTCCATGGGGCCAAGACGACGAGAATGAGAGATCGAGAGTTGGGGAGTGACACTGGGAGGTTATTCGCTGGAATTCGGCCATTATTGACCGGTAATTCGTGGCCCGCTATTCCCGTAGTGGGATGGCCCATTCCGTGCCGCCAGTGGGGTCGATGGCTTCTTTCAGGCGTTTGTGAACGATGAATGTCATGCGGGCGTTCTTGAAGTCGACGTATTTGGGCGTGGGAGCACCAAGTTGCCGGCAGCGTGAGCAGAATGGGAGCTTGACCCGCACCACGCTGGTTTCTTGTAAGCCGCGGACGAACATCAAAAGAGCCGCTGGCCAACTGATGAGAGCGAGCAGCAGGGCCATCACCCCCGCGCCTTCCGCCCGCCCTTCGGACGAATGTTGCGTGATTGTGTGATAGTGGTCGGCGGGCCCGCCGCAGCCGCAGCAGATGAGGGGAAGTTCCTCGCCGTGTGCGATGCGGACGGCAGTGTGATCGGTGGGGGCGGTGCTAGCCCGAGTGTTCCCCTGGCAGGCCGGGCACGAACCATCCGGCTTGGAAATGACCTTGGTAAAACAGTGCGGGCAATCGATGACCATGGGAATCCCTTATCCCGGCGGCCAGGCCATGGACCTGCCGCCGAGCAGATGCAGATGCAGGTGCTCAACCGACTGGCCGCCATCGGCTCCAATATTCGTGACAATGCGATAGCCGTTCCCCAGGCCAAGCTTGCTGGCCAGGTTGCGGCAGACGAGAAAGAGATGTCCCGCCAGAGCTAGGTCGTCGTTTTCCAGGTCGGCGATCGATTTGACTTCCTTCTTGGGAATGACCAGGAGGTGAGTGGGAGCCTGGGGATTCAGATCGGCAAAGGCGAGGCAGAGCTCGTCTTCGTACAGGATTTTGGCGGGTATTTCTTTGTCGATGATCCGTTTGAAGATGGTTTTGGAGGGCATGAAAGTTTGCTTATAAATGAGGAATTTTGCTATGGCTGGCCGGCAGCGGATTCTCTAATATCCCCATTCTAGCCTCGCTCGCACTTGCGCAACTGCTAGCGGCCACGCGCCAGGCCGATTCGTCAAGGAGGACGAACTTGAATACGCTCAAATCTGCCGCACTGGTGATCATTCTGGCCGGGGTTTTGTACGGTGTCTACGTGACGCTGCACCAGCCCTCTGCTGCGCTCCCCCATGGACTGACCGAGGAGCAGGTCAAGCAGGACACCGTTCCACCGGAGGTGGAATTTGGCCCGGAGGCGGAGGGAACTCCGCTTGCGGAAGTGCCGTTTAATTCCCGCGAGGAATCTCCGCGGCGGTTGAATCCCAAATTTCCCAGCGGGCAGGATCGCGACAGCGCCAGCGATTTTGCTCCCCCGCAAACGCTGACCGAGACACTGCCCCCCGGACCCGAAGCGGCAACTGGCCTTCCCGACACACATCCAGCCGGCCATGAAGCGCCGCTGGCCGACGGCAATCCGCGGACGGGGAGTGTCAATCTGACGGCCAAGAATTTCCAGCGGGATTGGCTCAATGCGACGTCCCAGGTGGAAGACGGAAAATTCCGCCAGGCCCTGGCCACGTTGACTCCCTATTATCGCAGCCCGGACCTGAGTTCCGAGCAGCAGACGCAGTTGCTGGAGTGGCTCGATGCCTTGGCCGCCAAGGTCATTTACTCCAAGGAGCACCTGCTCGCCAGTCCGCATGTCGTGACCAGCGATCGGGAAAAGCTGGTCGACGTGGCCAGAAAGTATGGCGTCAGCACGCAGCTTCTGGCAAACATCAACGCCGAAGTCGTCAACAACCCGGACATCCTCGTGGTCACCACCCGGCTCAAAGTGGTCCCGGGCCCGTTCCGCGCGGAAGTCGACTTGGCCAACAGTGAAATCACGGTCTTTCTCGGCAACCTTTACGCCGGCCGCTTTCCCTTTGCTCGTGGCGACGAACGACCCCGTCCAGGGGAATATCAAGTCCGTGAGACAAAACTCGAAAAGACCTATATCGGCGAGCGGATGATTCCCGCCGGGGATCCCAACAATCCCTACGGTCAATGGTGGATCGATTTGGGAGACAACGCCTGCATCCACGGCAGCCCCGCCCGCAGTCAACCCGGCCCCATCCGCGGCTGCATCAGCCTCAGCCCGCAAGACGCCCAGGACGTGGCGTCGATTCTGACCGTCGGGTCCAAGGTAGTGATTCGGTAGCGCGTGTGGCTGGCACTTCTCAATTCCATAGCCATTGCTGGACGGCTTGAGCGCCGTTGCCAGCCCTTCTCGCCTGGCACGCACACTTGCCTGTCACCGGCTTACAATGGGTTTTGCTCAGGGAAGTCCGGCCTGTTGGATCGAGCATCCAGATGTCTCATTACCCCAAAATCGCCCAGCTCAAGACAGTGGAAGCGTTCCGCGCTCGTCTGGCGGAGTTGCAATTGGACCTGCCGGCTGATGAACGGCCTCTGTCGGCAGCAGAGGGCTCGCCGCTGGCGGGGCCGTTGGAAGTGTCTGAGGGGCGCTGGCAAGTAATGGTCGGCAATCGCTGGTGCATTCACGCGATGGAAGGCTGGGACGCAAATCGGGACGGCTCCCCTTCCGAACTGACTCTGAGGCGCTGGCGTAACTTCGGCCTCTCCGGGGCCAAGTTAATTTGGGGAGGAGAAGCGGCCGCGGTGCAGGAGGATGGGCGGGCGAATCCGAACCAAACGCTGGCCACCGGGCAAAACAAACAGGGGTTGGCCGAATTGCTTTCGGTCCTCAAGCAAACGCATGAGCAATCCTGCGGATCGCAGGACGGATTGCTGGTTGGCCTGCAACTCACCCATTCGGGTCGTTACTGCAAACCCAACGACCACAAGCGGTTTGAGCCCCGCATTGCCTACCACCATCCGCTACTTGATCCGCGTGTGGGAATCGCGGCCGATGACAACTCTCGTTTGTGGACCGACGATGACCTGGAGCGGCTGATCGATCAGTACTTGGTGGCGGCGAAAATCGCCAGGGATGTCGGTTATCAATTCGTTGACATCAAGGCCTGCCACGGCTATCTCTTGCACGAGTTCTTGAGCGCGCGCGTGCGGCCCGGAAATTTTGGCGGCGACTTTGCAGGCCGGACCCGCATTCTCACCACCATCATCCGCCGCATCCGCGACGAGCTTCCGGACCTGCTCGTTGGCGTTCGGCTCAGCGCGTTCGACACGCTCCCCTACCAGCCCGGTGGCGAGGACGGGACCGGCGTGCCGGCGGAGTATCGCCACCTCCTGCCTTACCATTACGGTTTTGGAGCGAGCGAGAATGATCCGACGCAAGTGGACCTCGCGGAACCGATCAAGCTGCTGAAGCTGCTGAAAGAAATTGGCGTCTTCGCGGTCAATCTCAGTGGCGGCAGCCCGTACTACAATCCACACGTACAGCGCCCCGCCATCTTTCCCCCCAGCGATGGCTATCAGCCGCCGGAAGATCCGCTGGTAGGCGTGGCCCGGCAAATCCACGTCGCCCGGCAACTCAAAGAGGCAGTCCCCGGTTTGCCGACCGTCGGCACCGCGTACTCGTACCTGCAGGACTATCTGCCGCACGTCGCCCAAGGGATCGTCCGCCAAGGCTGGGCCGACTTTGTCGGGCTGGGGCGAGTCGTCCTCAGCTACCCCGAACTCCCCGCCGATGTCCTTGCGGGCCGCGACTGGCAGCGCAAGAAGGTCTGCCGCACCTTCAGCGACTGTACCACCGCCCCGCGCAACAGCCTCCCCAGCGGCTGCTATCCGCTGGACCCGTTTTATAAGGAGCGGCCGGAATCGAAGCTATTAGCGGAGGTGAAGGCCAAGGCCCGAATCTCCAACCCCTAATCATGCGCTGCGAAGAAGGTTACCTCTGCGACGTTTGCGGCCAGGATGTGGAGAACATCTGGGAGAGCGATCTGTACCTGCGCTATGTCATCGGCCTGATTGATCCCGAGACACTGCACACCACCAAGGAGCGACACATCGGCTGCAACCCGGCGCTGGCGCAGTTTATCGTCGCTGCAGAGTTCACTCCCGTGACAGCTATCGGCGATTTTTGCAAGGAGCTGCTCGATCCGCGGTTTGTGCAGGAACGGGAGATGCTCGTCACCCGCGGCTGGTGGCGATTGAAGGAGCTGGCGACGCTGGAAGGGCTGTCGATTCTGGAGTATCCGTTGGCGGAAGTGCGTGAGCGGATGACAAAAGATGCCGAGTAGCTACAGATAAACCCGCTTGTTGTAGACGTACCACTCGAAGATCAAGAGTCCGACGGCCCCGAGTAGGAGCCACTTCCAGATTTCCTGACGGGCGTTCTGTTTGCTGACTGTGGCTTTCACTTCCTCGTGCTGGATGTCGAGTTTGTATGCCGGGAAGAGGTCGCACTCCTGCTCGTCGAATAGATTAACGACGAATTTTTGGCTGACCTTGGCTCCGGTCCCTTCGCGGACGCTATAAACGCCGATGTCGTCGGTCTTGCCGAAGACGTAAGTGTTCTGCGTTTCGCGCGGCACTTCGAAGCCGTCCCCCCGCGGTGCATCCACCATCAGCTTGCCGACGGGAATTTCCGCCCGCAGGGTGACCGGCATGCCGGGGCGCGTCGTCGGAGCGTTCGCCCCAGATTTCACGCCGCCAAGATAGCGCACGGCGTTCATCACGAACACGGGAAAGCTCCGCTGCCGCATCCAGTCGGTGTTGGCCGCAACCTGTCCCTCCTTGTTAATGGAGTAGATTTCAAACCCCAGCACCGCGTCCTCAAAACCGCTGCGCGGGCCAACGCAGTACAGCGGACCCGAGTCAAAATCCAGCAGCACCGAGGTTCCAGGCGGACCTTTCAGCGGCGTTCCTTCCACGACCAGCACGTTGTTCATCCGCACCAATTGCGTCAGCGGGTGGACCTGGTCGGCATCGGTGAAAATCGGGCCGGTCTCTTTGGACTTCGCGGACCAGCCGGGAACCGGCGGAATACGCCCTATAAACAGCGTGTTGCAGGCCGGCATGTCCTTCTCGGCAGCCGGAGCGCACTGGTCGTAAATGACCAGGTCGAACGCCCCTTCCGCAAGCTGCTTTTGGATCGCCTTGTCCAACAGCTTCGCCGGCTCAACGATGGTAACTGTCGCCACCTTTTGAGCTTCGGAAGTGGAAAGGGCCAGCATCAGGGCGTCGTTTCCCGGCGTCACGAGCAGGACCTTGGCGGGATGGGGGGCGCTGACAACGGCATAGGCCTTGTTGTCTGCCAACAGGTAATCCTCTACGTCGCTAGACACGGGCTTGATTTCCAGACGCAGGATGCCGTCCTTCTCCAGTTCGGCCGTTCGCGCCAGTTCGAATTTGATGCCAGCCACGGTCGGAACCTGAGGGAGGATTTCGTCATCCCCATCGGCATTGCGACCCGTTTTGAATTGGCGAGCGGGAAGGTTGACCTTCTGGGCGTCCGCCAAAGCACCGTTGATGTAGAGCGATGCTTCCACAGCCGCCGGCTGGAAGCCAAAATTCTCGATGCGGGCGAAGGCCTCAAGTTTTTCCGGCTTGTCGGGATGGTGGTCGGTGCTGAAGGCGACGATGGCCACGTTGCCGCAAGTCAAGCTGCCGATTTTTTGGTAAACCGGGTCGAGGTTGCCAAGCTTGAAATCCTTGACGGAAGCCACCCGGCCATCGGTGAACATATAGAGCGTCGCGGGCATTGCCTCGGCGACATTAACGTCGGCGGGATTATTGGGGTCGCCGGTCTGCCCTGGATTTGCCAGGCCGGAAGCGGCGCGAAGAGCTTCGTTGAGATCGCTGGTATGGTTGGTCTGCGAAATCATGTCCACCTTCGTGCGCAGCAGTTTGCGATCGCCGGTATAGCTCTGATCCGGCGTGGCCCGGTTGGAGAAGCTGATGATCATGGCCTGGTCGCCAGTTTTCATCTGCTCAATCAGATTCTTGACTTGCTTTTTGGCCTCATCGAGGCGAGTCGGCCCCACATCACTGGCCCCCATGCTGGCCGACTTATCAATCAGAAAAATAAACCGATGGCCAATGAGCTCCGTTCCCTTCCAACCGGGACGGATCAGCGTAATCGCGAGGAGCACAATCAGCAGCAGTTGCAAAAACAACAGCAAGCTCTGCCGCAACCGCTGCCAGAGCGAATTGACGTGCAAATCCTCAATCGTGCGGCTCCAAAGAAACGTGCTGGGGACCGCCAGCGGCTGGCGTTTGAGCTTGAGGAAGTAGAGCGCCAGGATGGCCGGCGGGATGAGAGCGAGCAGCCCCCAGCCCCAGAGCGGTAGGGAGTTGATGATATCGGCAAAGAGAATGGGCGCGAGGGGCATTAATGGATTATGCGCCATTGCCAGGTGAAAATGTATTGGGGCTACTTCTTTCCCTTCTTCCCCTTCCCCGTCTGCACGCTCGTCCCTTGCAAATGCGGCAGGGGGGTCAGCTCGATCAGCTCGGCGAGGCCGGCGGCGGCGAATTCGCGGCCAGTGACGTATTTGCCGGGACGCATCCAGCCGGCCAACTTGTCCTGGGGCATGCCGAGCAGCTTGGCCAGCACTCTGTCCATCTCCGGTTCCAGGTGGCCGAAGTGCCGGGCCCACTCGGCCGCTTCGGCGATTTCCACATGCTCGCCGCTTTCCCATTTCATGGGATGAAAGAGGAGGATGCTATGCGGCGTGACGTATCGCCTTTTGCAAGCGGCTAGAGGCCAGAGAGCGGCTGAGGAACATTCGCCAGTGACGATGCCGGTCGCTTGCAGACCGCGGATGACTAGCAAGGACATCAGCGAGAGGGCCGCATACGCACTGCCGCCGGGGGAGTTGAAGTACAGAACGCACTCGCCGCCGACGGGGACGGAAAGGAGCTTGTCGCAGATGTCGGTCTCATGTTCGGTCAGCTCGCCGACAATGGGGATTTCCAGCAGCCCTTCCGGGTTATCTTCGTCTTTTGGCATGGTGGTCCAATTGTGCCGGTTTTGCGGGTGGAAGCAAGCTTCGCGCCTCGGCCGGCGGAGGCGTGTATAATAAAGGAGCGATTCTGATTTCCTGTTCCCTCGGGGCCTTCCCTTCTACCCACAAGATCGATGGGCATCAAGTTCCTCTGCCCCAACGGGCACAAAATGAATGTGAAGGCATTCCTGGCGGGGAAGCGTGGGAAATGCCCCAAGTGCGGCGTGTCGGTTCGCATTCCACAGGAAACTCCCGCCAGCGACAGCGGTGAGGACCTGCTCGGCGATGTCGGCGGTCCCGCAACTGCCACTCAGCCGGCGGTGAGCCAAGGAGTTGCCCGCGGCACATCCGTGGCTCCCGCCGCCCCTTCCTATATCGCAGCCGTTTCCGTCGCTGCAAAGACCGTGCAGCCAGTTGCTCCGTATGCAGCGCCGACGGTTCGACCTGTGCTGCCCGCGGGCGCTCCCGCGATTCCCACAGTTCCCATGATGACACCAGGCTATCAGCCGGCTGGCCCCGCGGTGATGCGCGGACCGCAGCCGGTTTCCGCGCCGCTGCCGATGGGAGTGGACCCGATTTCGCAGGCCCCTAATTCCATCTGGTATGTCCGGCCCCCGAGCGGCGGGCAGTATGGCCCGGCTCGCGGCGACATCATGCGAAAGTGGGTCGTCGAGGGACGAGTCAGCGGTGATTCGCTCGTCTGGCGAGAAGGTTTTCCCGAATGGAAAAGTGCCGCGCAGCTTTTTCCTTCGCTCGCCGGCGTGGGCACCCCTGCAGTCCCGGCTGCCGGACCGCCACCGCCACCAGTTGAAACGACGGAGATTCCCAAGGTCAGCCGCTCCGTTCGGAAGCTAAGTGCTTACGAAGCCAAAAAAAGCCAGGGAAATGGCACGGCCATCGCGATTCTGGTGGTGCTCGGCATCATCTGTGTGGCGCTGGTCATCGGCCTGGCGTTCGTGCTCAGCCAGGGCTTGGGGGGCAAGGACGGACCCAAGAAATCGGCATCGATTTCTGCCGCCAAGGGATAGTAACGGCCCCGTCGGTTGTGTTGGCTACATGCCTACCGAGCTTGAGGATAATGGGTCCGTTTTTCCGACTCGCTTTTGCCCGGATGAGGCACTAGAATGTTCCCGTTCTAGCCTGGCATTCCGCTCGTGCCGTTGCAAAAGGGTCCCTGGCATGACTCGCATTCTTCAGTCGTTAGTCATTTGGCTGTCGTCTTGCGCCCTGTTGACGACTTGCCTGGCTGCGGAACCCGCGCAAGAAGAAGATCCCTTTGACGGCCCGCCCGCCAAAGCCAAAGAATCGGCTTGGAAGAATGCCGCGGATGCCCGAGAAGATGCTCGCGGAATTCGCAGCCTTGCCTCCATTCCTGATAGTCAGGTGCAAATTGTGCAATCGCCGGGGGAAAGTCCGTACGTCGCCATTGGCGAAGACATTTACGATGTGATCCAGGGCAAAGTGATCGGCAAAGCACCGCGCGACAAAATCCCCAACGAATTTGGTTGGTTTGGCGCGCTCAGCCCCAACGGCAAGTTGCTGGCCTATCAGCATCGCGATAAGTCGAAGGTGCTACAACCAAAGTCGATCCGAGTCATCGACACTCAAGACCAACAGCAAAAACACGAGTTCAAATCCGCCACGGATAGCTCGATTGAGGTGCTCCACCTTTCGTTTACGCAATACAACCATTTGGTGGTAGGCGAGCAAATCAGCTCCGATGCACGCTTCCACATTGTGAATATGGAAACGGGAAAGGTGATGAAGAGTCTGTTTATCGAAAAGGAGAATTTTCAGGCGGCACGGATTGCCTTCAACCGATCAGGCCAGTACATGGCCGCAGTGGTCGGTTCCAAGCTTGTGGTATACGACATGACCCAAGGCAAGCCCGTCGCCCAGATGGAGTGTCCAGCCAGCGAACTTAAGACGGGGATTTACACTTTCGTCTCGGCTCTTGCTTTCTCGCCTGACTCAACCGAGCTGGCGGCGCTCTTTAGCACGGGTGAATATCGCCTTGTCATCTGGAACAAGACGGGACAAATCGTCGAGTCGCATGAATTGGGAACGACCGTGGCGAAGACCGTGAAGTCGTTGCAGTGGTCCCCGGAAGGGAAGGCCGTGCTGATTAATGATGACTATTTGCTGGACCGCAAGCTCAAAGCGGTGGCCTGGATTTGCCACGCCCCCGCCTTCCATAGCTTTTTCGCCCATCGCTTTCTCGATGGCGAGCACCTGCTTGCCACGCGAGGAGATTTCCAGAAGGGCGACTTGATTTCCGTGCGAATTCCCCGCCAGGGGATCGACGCGGCCGCGGCCGCCTTGGGAAATGGAGGCAAAGCACTCCTGAAACCGGGAGACACCGTTCGCCTGGAAATGCAAGTCGGCCAAACCTACGTCAGCGGCGCGAGTGTATCCCAGGAGTTACAGAAGCAAATTGGCGAACGGCTCGCTTTGGGAGGCCTGTTGATTGGTGATGGAGGGGGCCTGACGCTGCAAGTGAATTACCAGGAAACACTGGGAAAGCGGCTTCGCGTGGTGGAAAAGCCCAGGCTGGGCCAGCCCGGCTTTGCCACGGGCCAAACCGTGCAAGACACGTTGGGAGTACTCGAGGCCAAATTGGTCACCAAAGAGGGCGGCAAAGTCCTCTGGGAAAATAAATCAGAGTTTGGAACTCCTACCTACATTGAAGCTGCCACCGTGAACGATGCCGTCGTCCGCGAAAAGATGTTTGAAATGATCACCCATTCAATCAGGCACACGCCGTTTCCCTACTTTTTATCGGCCGATCCTAAAGCCCCCAGTTTGCCGATCATAGTCGATCTGAATAAGTGAAGCTGTCCGATGCAAGCGACACTCTTTTTGAGCTAACCGACTGGGTTCTTTCCCTCTTCCAGCAGTGTCACCCCGCTGCCATTTTCGGCGCTGTAGTGGCAGATGCCACGGATGACTTTGGCACCGTCGGCGATGTCCCTGCCAAGCAGCACTGCACCGTCCATATCCACGTAGTCGAGCAGCGGCAGAAGCTGGGCGATGGCGGAGATGCCGACGGTCGATTCGGTCATGCAGCCGACCATGATTTGAAGCCCAAGCTGCCGACCGCGGGTGATCATCCGGCGGGCAGGGGTCAGCCCGCCGCATTTCACCAGCTTGATGTTGATGCCGTGGAATAGGCCGGCGCACTTATCCACATCGCTTTCCACGATGCAGCTTTCATCGGCGATGATGGGGAGGGCTGATTCGCGGCAGACACGGCGGTAGTCGTCCCACTTGTCGGCCGGCAAAGGCTGTTCGATGAATTCGACGCCGAGATCCTTGAGGAGCGGGGCGTTGGCGATGGTCTGGTCCGCCGTCCAGCCACAGTTGGCGTCGACCCGGAAAGTTGCAGTGGTGTGCTGCCGGAGCTCGCGAACGATCTCGATATCGCGCGGGGTGCCCAGTTTGATTTTGTAGATGGGCCAGTCGGGGAATTCCTGCATCTTGGCGACCATGACGTCGATCTTGTCGATGCCGAGGGTGTAGTTGGAAGCGGGATTCTTGTCCGTCTTCAATCCCCATGCTGCATGAACCTTTTGTCCGCGGAGCTTCCCCCACAGGTCATAGGCTGCCTGATCCAGTGCGCACTGCGCGAAAGGGTTGTCCTTGAGATTCGGCGCAAGTTGCTCCCAAAACAGCGCGGGATCTCTTTCCAAGATAGCGGCCGCGGCCGTGATTTCACTTTCGGCCGACGCGATCGCCTGGGCCATGCTCTCGATGGTGTAGCCATAGTATTTGTTGGCGGTCGTTTCCCCGTAGCCCCGCTGGCCGCCGTGCTCCAGCTCCACAATCAGCGTCGGCTGGCTGGTAATGGACTCGCGGGAGATGGTGAACGTGTGCCGTAGAGGGAGGTCGTAAGCGTGGAGGCGGAGTTTCATTCCCGCTTTATCCCATCCAAGCCGACCGCGTGCAACTCTCCCCGCTCGTCCCCCACCACGGCATGCAAGCCATCGGGGGAAACCGCCAGCGAAGGCAGCCAGCCTTCGCCGACCTTCTTTTCAAAGACTATTTGGAGTGTTTGCCAGTCGATCACGCGAACTCTTCCATCGGCACAGGCTACTGCGATCAAGTCGCCACCTGGCAGCCAGCGTACCGATAGCGGCGGCGACGGAACGCGGGCAAACCGCACCAGCCGGCCGATGCTCGGCTGCCAGAAACGGACGGTTTTGTCCTGCCCGGCGGAAACAACCAGCGGCAGCTCGCCGTCTTTTGCAGGTCGCAGGGCCAGATCATTCACGGCAGCCGTGTGATTGTCGAGAGCGCGGATCGCGCGAGCCGTTTCCGCATCGAATACGCGAATGGTCTGGTCCCGGCCGGCGGAGAGCAGCAATTCCCGCTTCGCCGCTTCCGCAGTCAGCGGCACATAGAGCGCGGCCAGCACCGCGGCAGAGTGATCGGTGATGTCTCTGGTCTTACCGCTGGTCAGATCATGCAGCCGCACGGTCTTGTCGGCACAGGCCAGCGCCAGCGATTTTCCTTCGCCGCTCCAGGCGACGCCGTAAACCACGTCCTTGCCGGCTTCGATCCGCTGCGTCTCCTTCATTCCCGGCCACTGCACAATATGCACGCCCCCTTTCTCCTGCGGCTCGCCACCGGCAATCGCCAGCCGAGCTCCATCGGGCGAGAACGCCACATCGTGTAGGTGCGAAAACGGCGGCTTGGCCCGCTCCAGCAGCTTAAGTTCTGGCCAGGAACAAGTGGACACGCCACTTTGCGAAGCAGCGACGACAGTTTTGCCATCGGGGGCGAAAACGAGCGCGGAAACGGGCGTCGTCGGTTCGGCGGCAAATGCATCGGCGGCCAGGAGTAGCAGGATTGCCAGCATTTCTCCACTGTAGGGCCGACAGCGGAATTGACAAGAAGCTTGGGGGCAAGATTATCCGAGTCGCATGTTCGTTACTTACGATGATCTCAGTTTCGGCAGATAGCGCGGAAGTGGAAGTTTTGTTCGTTGTGTGGCTACCGGCGGCAATCTCTGTATCGCCGTGGCCTGCCGGATTGGTGATGGGCTGGAGGCGGCACGAGGAAGGGGAGTTGGACCGGTATCGGGAAGAAGTCCAGGAAGGGGAGCGGGGAGCGAGTTGGGGTCCTCGTCGGCAGCCGGAAGTCGCTGGGGCACATCCCCAAACTCTCGCGGCGGCTTGAGATTGAAAGAATCTTCCGCCGGCTCGTCGCTGCCGCCATAGCGATCGTCATTGGGAGTGGGCTGGTTGCTCTCGGGATAGCAAACGGGAGCGGCCAGGCGTCCCAGCGGACCGATGGAGCCATACCGCTCCTCGTATAGATAAACCCCATGCGTTTCCAGAATCGTTCCCGTTTGCCGCTCCAGCGTGGCGAGTTGCACGTTGTACTGGGCCAGGGCGCTGGCTTCGCCGCTGATGGTATTGCCCCATTCGGCAATTGCTTGCAGCACGTTGAGCAGAATGATCGGCTGATCGTTGCGGTCTTTGGCTCCCGTTTGGTAGCGCAGAATCTGGGAGTCCAAGTTCACCCGTGCCGCTTCGCGCGCCGTTTTGAAGGCCGCATAGTTTTCGTAGGCCGTGTCGAGATCGCGGACGTTGGTCGCCAGCGAGTGGATCGTGGCATGCATCCCCTGGTCGAGATTGGCCCGGTCGCGGGCGATGAGGAGCTCCACCCGCCGTAGCCCGGCCCGACCTTCTCGAAGGCCGATGGGGACAGAGAAATTGATCCCCAGCGTCCAGTCCGTAAACTCGCCCGCTCCGCTGCGGAGCGTCGTTCCATTGGGCATCTCCCCTTCCAAGCCATTCCAGCGATAAAGAGCAACCGCATCCAGCTTGGGAAGAGCATTGTTGTTGGCCTGAATGAGCAGCTGACTATCCGCCTCCAGAATCAGCTTGAGCTCAATCAGGTCGGGCCGCCGCTCCTGGGCGATTTGCACAATGCTCCGCCAGTCCGCCACGAACTGATCCGCAACCGGCGGCGTCACCGGCACATAAACCGTGTTGTCCGAAGGAAGAATTCCCAGCAGATTCCTCAAAGCCGCTTCGCGCTGCAGAACATTGGCTTCCGACGAAACAAGATTGGCGCGGGCGTTGGCCAGGGCCAGTTCCACCTGGGCCTGATCGGCCCGGTTGTCAAACGTCACTCCAACGCGGGCCCGAATCCGCCGGACTGCCTCGCGGAGCTGATCCACTTGCCGGCGGCGGGCCCACACATCCGTTCTTGCAAAGACGAGATTCCAATAGCCTTCGATGACGCTGCGGACCTCTTCTTGCACGGAGTCCTTGAGCTGGAAATAGGACCTTTCCGTGTCAATTCTCGCCAGCATGATTGGGGCGAGGTTGGGTGCCAGCCGGCCGCCCCTGAGCAGCGGCTGGGTGTATTTGAGGAAAGCGGAAGAGAGTGACGATCGGTTCAAGGAAGGTACGAAGCCGGGGGAACTGGGATTGGCACCGATACCTATTTCCGACGTTCCGCCGTAAGCGTTTTGCTTGGTTACGCCCACTCCCAAATTGTAATCCTGGTTCGCATTCCCCGTAATGATTGAGCGATTAACCGGATCAAGCGGATCCGGCGTGGCTCCCGGTTTTTCCTCGCGGTTGAAGCTCTGATCGACCCTCACCGTCGGATCGAACCGCGCGTTCACTTGATCGATGCTCGTGTTCGTCAAAGCTGCGTCATAGATTGTGCTCCCGCTGGCGACCGCGGTATTCCCCGCCAACACCCGCACCACGCGGGCATTGGCCAGCGCAATGCGGATGGCCTCATCCAGGGTGATGTAGCGCGTTTCCAGATCCTGAGTTCGGTTGGTGACAGTCGGCGGAGCGGGCGAGTCCGGCAACTCATACTGCTGCAGTTGCGAAGGATCCCGGACCTTGATCGTCCGCTGCTCCGGAAAGTACGTTGGCACGAAACGTTCATTGGCCGATAGCTGGGCAATGGCAGACTTTGCCGTCAGCGCAAGCTGGAACGATAGCGCAAAGAGCATGAGCGCGCTGGTCACAACCTTGCGAATCGTGCCGGTTTCCATACCTGTATCGTTCGGTTCGTTCCGAGCGATTCTTCCGAAGTATCCAGTCAGCGCGGATTTGTTTCACTTGACGGTTCCTCGAGTGGTTCCGCCTGTAACGCCTGGATCGCCTGGGTAAAGTCTGCCGTATCCTGGACGATATAGCCGTCCCGCAAAACGATGATCCGGCGGGCATATTTCGCCACGTTTTGATCGTGCGTCACCAAAATCACCGTAAGTCCCGCTTTTTCATTTAACTCACGAAACATGGCGATGACCTCGCGGCTCGTTTTGGAGTCGAGGTTGCCGGTAGGCTCGTCCCCGAGCAGAATGGCAGGCTCGTTCACCAAGGCCCGGGCGATGGCCACTCGCTGCTGCTGACCACCGGAGAGTTGGCTGGGATGGTGGTCCATCCGATCGGCCAGGCCGACGAGTGCCAGCTTATCTTTGGCCCGCTTATGCCGCTCCGACGCCGAAATGGCCTTGGAATAGAGCAATGGCAGCTCGACATTCTCCAAGGCGGTCGTTCGGGCGAGCAGGTTAAAATTTTGAAACACGAAGCCAATCCGCCGATTGCGAATCCGGGCCCGCTCGCTGGCGGACATCGTGGCTACCTCCTCGCCGGAGAGCTTGTAGCTGCCACTGGTCGGGCGGTCAAGACAGCCCAGCGTATTCATCAGTGTACTCTTCCCGCTGCCACTCGGACCGATGAGCGCGACATACTCCCCCGACTCCATCGTCAGATCGGTCTCTTTAAGCGCTTCGACCTGGATCTCGCCGAGATCGTAGGTTTTCTTGATCTTCTGGATGTCGATGAGCGGCACGCTCTAACTCCGGGAAAGTAGCCCGTTCTGTCCGTAAACAGACCCTCTTGTCCCGTATGAAACATGGGGGCACCCCAGCGGGTATGTCTCCACACGGCGGATGCACTCTATTATACTTGTAATATGAAGATATTGTTTCGGATTTTTCTGGTGGTTGCCATTCTCGTCGTGCTCGGCGTCCCGGCTTATTTCGGGGGGGGGCAGTATTACAAGGCGCTCACCAAGGTCAATTGGCGAACCGCCGAGGTGGCGCAAGGGAACATCATCTCGGTCGTGAACTCCACGGGCTCGGTCAAGCCCAAGATGCAAGTCACGGTCGGCTCCGTTGTTTCCGGCCCGCTGCTTCCCGAGCCCACCACGGACGAAGATCTCGCCGCTGCCGGCAGCGAGAATGTCAACGCGGCGGCTGCCTTGAACGTCGTCGCAGGACAGGATTCCACTTCAGAAACGGAAATCGATTGGAAGCAGTTGATCCCCGCTCCGGATACGATCGACCCTCGCGAATTCACCCGCCGAGGTGTGCGGCTGCCTGAATTCAATGACGAAGTGGAAAAAGATGCCGTGCTCGCGAAGATTGATCCGCTGCTCTACAAGGCCAACGTGGATCAAAACGCGGCGGCGCTGCAGAACCGGATCGCCGACGTGAAACGGGCCAAGGCCCTCTTGCAGCAGGCCCTCAACGACGAGCGGCGGGCACTCGACCTGCGGGCTGAGGACAAGACGTTCATCGCCCAGGCCGAAATGGACAAATTCAAGTTCTCGCGGATATCGCTGGAGGCTCAAGTCCGGGTATCGGAAACCGCCGTCACCCAGGCCGAAGCCACGCTCAAGAATTCGCTCGTCAACCTGGGGTACACGGTGATCCGTTCGCCCGTTTCCGGCATCATCATCCATCGCAAGATCGAGCCGGGACAAACGCTGGCCTCGCAGTTCACAGCGCCTGAGTTGTTCGTGATCGGCGTCGGGATGCGGGAAGAGATGCAGATCCATGCCGCCGTCGACGAGGCGGACATCGGCCGCATTCAGGCGGCTCAAGGGAGGAAACTGCCGGTGTCCTTCACCG
Source organism: Planctomycetaceae bacterium (assembly GCA_005778405.1). Taxonomy (GTDB): domain Bacteria; phylum Planctomycetota; class Planctomycetia; order Pirellulales; family Pirellulaceae; genus SXOA01. The sequence continues at coordinate 1,464 of SXOA01000075.1, read as the reverse complement.
TGGATGCCCATCCCGATGAACTGTTTCACGGAGCCATCGACCAGATTCGTCTGAATTCGACCTCAACGCAGAATGTGGTGACGTATCCCGTTGTGGTCAAGGCGGCCAATCCCGAGCTAAAACTACTGCCCGGCATGACCGCGGCCATCTCGTTTCAGGTCGATGAACGCAAGGGCGTGGTGAAGATTCCCAACGAAGCCCTGCGGTTCTTTCCCCTTCCCAGGCAAGTTCGCAAGGAAGACGTTCCCATCCTGGAGGGAACCGCGGTCAAGGATGACGCGGACGAAGCCCAGCAGAGTGAAACCACGCTTTCCGCCGAGGAGCGGGCCGAGAATCGCCGCAAACGGAACCGCCGCCACGTCTGGGTACAGGAAGGAGACCTGCTCAAAGCCGTCGAGGTCGTCGTCGGCCTGACCGACAGCCATTTCACCGAAATGGTATCCGGCAGCCTCCAAGTCGGCGAAAAGCTCGTCACTGGAATCAAGCCGCTGCAGTACGGGAGATAGAGGCGAGTGGTGAAATCTGAAATCTGAAAACTGAAAACTGAACTTGTCCTACCTCCTCATCCTCCGCATCGCCCTCCGCGCTCTTGCCAAAAACAAGATGCGAGCCGGCTTGACCGTGCTGGGGGTCGTTATTGGCATCGCGGCAGTGACCAGCATGGTTTCGCTGGGACAAAGCGCCAGCCATCTTGTGCAAGGCCAGTTCGAGGCGATCGGCACTAATGTCATAGTTGTCTTTCCGGGCAGCAAGCGCAGCAGCGGTGTCAGCCAGGCGAACATCCCCACGCTGACCGCACGCGATTCGGATGCCATCGCCAAGGAATGCAGCGCAGTTCTCGCCTCTTCTCCACTCGTCGGTGCCCAGGGGCAAATCATCTATGGCAATTCCAACTTCAGTCCCCAAGAGATGAATGGAGTCGGTGCCGACTACCTTACCGTCCGCAATTGGCCTTTGGCCCGCGGCGGATATTTTTCGGATCGAGAAATCAACTCGGCGGAAAAGGTGTGCGTCATTGGCCATACCCTCGTTGCCAAACTGTTCCAAACTACCAACCCGATTAACGAAACCATTCGCATCAAGAATATCCCCTTCAAGGTGATTGGGGTACTCGAGAAGAAAGGAGCCAATATGGTCGGTGCCGATCAGGACAATATCGTTCTGATGCCCTACACCACCGTCCGCAAGCGTCTGCAAGGGAGCGAGTTCGACAATGTCAACGCGATTCTGGCTTCCGCCCGCACCCCGGCCCTCATGTCCGCGGCGCAGATCGAAATCGACCAGTTGCTGGCCGAACGGCACCGGATTCATCCGGGGGAGCCGAAGGATTACGCCGTGCAGAGTACGGTGGAAATCGCCGCTGTCTTTGCCATCGTCACCGGCACGCTCACCATGATGATCACCTCCATCGCCGGCATCTCGCTGGTGGTTGGCGGGGTCGGCATCATGAATATCATGCTGGTT
>SXOA01000074.1 GCA_005778405.1 Planctomycetaceae bacterium | reverse complement strand
GGGCCGGGGTGAGGGTCTTTCCCCCCCTGCTCTGCTCCGCGGAATCGACGACGGCAAGGACCAGTCATATGTGCTGTTCGGCATTAAGAAGCACCTCCTGGCGCGGATGCTGCTTCCCATCGGCGGATTTCTCAAGCCGCAAATCAGAGAGCTGGCAGCGAAGATCGGCCTCCGCGTGGCGGACAAGAAGGACAGCCAGGAAATCTGCTTCGTCACCTCCGGCAAGCACGACGAATTCGTGCGACAGCGGCAGAAGGGAAAAACCACTGCGGGGGAAATCGTTACCGTGGATGGCCGCGTCGTCGGCACCCACCCAGGTATCGAGCGGTTCACCATCGGCCAGCGCAAGGGAATGAAAGTGGCTATGGGAGAGCCCTACTTCGTCGTCCGCATCGAGCCCGCAAGCTGCCGCGTCGTCATCGGCCGGCAGGAAGACCTGTCCCGCAGCGAGCTGACCGCCGAAAGTTGCAACTGGTTGACTGATCCGCCGCCCGGCCGTTTCCGCTGTCTGGCCAAAATCCGCTACAACAGTCCCCCTGCACCAGCCGAGGCGGAAATCCTTCCCTCTAACCGGCTAGGGATCATCTTTGACGAACCCCGACACGGCGTTGCCCCCGGCCAGGCAGTCGTTCTTTACGACGGCGAACGGGTTCTGGGGGGGGGCTGGATTGAGTAGTTCCTTCCCTGGCTGTTGCCGGGTAAGATAACCCCAGTTCTCTCGAAGCGGACCTTCGACCAGGCTTCGTGCCCAGGATATCACAACATGCTTGATCAACTTCCCGTTCTTCTGGCCCAGCCTCGGCCTGCCGACGATTCCAACCTCCCCTATTTCCTGGGCATCGCGGCAGTCGTCGTGATTGGCGGCATTTTTCTCCTCGTCCTGCTCATCGCCTTCGCCGCTTATGGCAAGACCTGGTTTCAGGCGTATATGTCGAGCGCCGACGTAAGCATGATGAGCCTGGTTGGGATGGGCTTTCGGCAAGTGAACTCAGCCGTCATTGTGAGGGCCAAAATCATGGCCGGCCAAGCCGGGCTCGACATCAACCGCCGCACGGGCATCAGCACAACCCGGCTCGAGGCCCATTACCTGGCCGGCGGCAACGTGATGAACGTCATGAACGCCATCATCGCGGCCCACCGCGCTGGCATCCCTCTCGATTTTGACCAGGCCGCCGCCATCGACCTCGCCGGCCGCGACGTGCTCGACGCGGTTCGGACCAGCGTCAATCCCAAGGTAATTGACTGCCCCGATCCGCGGCGGAGCAATTCCGACACCATCAGCGCTATCGCCAAGGACGGGATTGAACTGCGGGTGAAGGCTCGCGTCACCGTGCGGACCAACCTGGCCCGCTTGATTGGTGGGGCGACCGAGGACACCATCATTGCCCGCGTCGGCGAGGGGATGATCACCTCGATCGGCTCGGCGGAATCGCATAAAGAAGTGCTGGCCAATCCCAATCGGATTTCCCGCGCGGTGCTCGACCGTGGCCTGGACAATCAAACGGCGTTTGAAATTGTTTCCATCGACATCGCCCATGTTGTCGTCGGGGAGAATCTCGGTGCCCGTCTGCAAGCCGACGCCGCCGAGGCCGACACGCGCGTGGCCCGTGCCTTGGCCGAACAGCGGCGAGCGGAAGCCGTCGCCACCGAACAGGAAAACCGGGCCAAAGTTTCCGAAAACCGAGCCAAGCTGGTGGAAGCGGAAGCTTCCGTTCCCAGGGCCATGGCGGACGCCTTCCGTAAAGGAAACCTCACCGTCGCGTCGTAGGACTTCTCCCGCTTATTTGCCATTTCTCTCTGCGTCCTTCAGGGAAATCTGCGGACAATCCAGGAACCCACCATGTTTGCCGCTCTGCTCGTATCATTGCTAGCCGCCGATCTCTCCGGGGAGCAGACCGCGCTCCTCAAGACCTTCCGTGAGGAGTTCATTGCCGTCACCCCGGGTGAAGGGAAGTTTCCACGCTCGTTCAAGATGGGCGACGGAGACAATGCCCGCGAGGTAGTTTTGGGCCGCAAGTTCTCCATCGCGAAGTACGAGGTGCCGCAGAACCTGTGGGAAGCGGTAACGGGAGGCAACCCCAGCAAATGGAAAGGAATGCGGAATTCTGTCGAAATGCTTTCGCTGGCGGAAGCCAACGCCTTCTGCAAGAAGGCCACCGAACTGATGCGAGCCGCGAAGCTGATCGACGCCAGTGAAGAAATCCGGCTGCCGACGGAAGAAGAGTGGGAATACACTGCGCGAGGCGGGACGACGACGAAATATTCCTTCGGCGACGACGCCAAGGACATCAATGATTACGCCTGGCATACCGGCAATGCTTCCGGCAATGACCCGCCGGTTGGCGCGAAGAAGCCCAACGGCTGGGGTCTGTATGATGTGCATGGCTATTTGTGGGAATGGACGGTGGCGGACAAGGTCGCGGAAGGGGCCGGCGTACTTCGCGGCGGCAGTTGGAAGGATATGGCCGACAAGCTCACCAGTGGCTATCGCCGCGTCGAGAAGGCCAGCCTGCAAGATGATGCCGTTGGTCTGCGGTGCGTGCTTTGTGCCGTGGCAGAAGAGAAACCCGCAGAGCCGATTGTTCCCGTGGGGAGCAAACTCGAGCTGCTCTGGGCGGAAGGGGAATTCACGGAAGGCCCCGCCCTCGCGCCGGACGGCTCCATCTTCTTCTCGGACATTGGCAACGCTATCTATCGCTACGACCCAAAAAGCAGCAAGACCGAACTATTCCGCAAGCCCAGCGGGCGGTCCAATGGGCTGATGTTCAATCAAAATGGGGATCTCATCGCGGCCGAGGGTGCGAACGAAGGAGGCAGCCGGCGGATATCTATTTCCAGCGGCATCCAGGGAGGCAAGGAGGGCAAAGTGAAGACGCTTTCCGGCGGCCTGGACGGCAAAAAGTTCAACAGCCCCAACGACCTGGCCATCGATAGCGAGGGAAACGTCTATTTCAGCGACCCGCGTTATGTCGGCAATGAGCCCCGCGAGCTCGATTTCGAAGCGGTCTTCTTCGTCAAGCCCGACGGGACTACCACCGTCGCCACCCGCGATCTACAGAAGCCCAACGGCATCCTCGTCTCTCCCGACGGCAAGCACGTCTACGTTTCCGACAACAACGGCGAAGGGAACCGGCACTTGCTCTCCTTCGACATCGAGCAACCCGGCAAGTTGATCAACAAAAAAGTGCTCCATGACTTCGTCACCGGCCGCGGCATCGACGGGATGACGCTGGACACCGAGGGCAACATCTACGCGACCGCCGGCACCGGGGACAAGGCTGGCGTTTACGTCTTTAGCCCTGGCGGCAGGCAGCTCGCTATGATCCCCACCCCCGGCGATCCCACCAACTGCGTTTTCGGCGGCGGCGAAGACTCCGGCACTCTCTATATCACCTCCGCCACCGCCCGCGGTTCGGAAATCGGCCCCAAGTACGGCCTGTTCCGGATCAAGTTGAAGGCCAAGGGGTTTCACGTGGTGAAACTGGCGAAGTAGTGCCAGCACCGTTTGATGGAACAACACTCCCTCTATCGGCGAGTCCTTGTTGAACACTACGAGCAGCTGCATCCGCTGCTGCAAGAGTTTCACGACCGGCCAGCGGGGAATGCGGAGGGAACCTTCCGCATTATTCGCCCGCCGCAATTCTACAAGCGGCTATTGGGCGCGCTGCTCGGAATGCCAGCCGCCGCGGAGAACGTGCCGACGACTCTGACCGTTGAGATCCTTGGCAACGGCTCGGAGAAATGGATCCGCTCATTCGGCAAGTTCAAAATGGCGACCTGGCAGTGGTCCTGGCGCGGCCTATTGATGGAACGCAGCGGCCCGGTCACCTTTGGCATTCACCTGAAGATCGTGGACGGAGGGACGCGGTTCATCACCCAGCGAGTCTGGCTGCTGGGAATCCCTGTGCCGCTGATCCTCGCGCCGAAAGTCCTGGCCGTGGAAACCCCGGTCCCTGGCGGCTGGCACGCCAAAGTGCAGCTCTCGTTTCCACTAATTGGGGAGATGCTGGGGTATGAGGGAGAGATTTATCCCACTCCTCATTCCTGATCCTCATACTGCTTTCTCAACCCCACGAGTCCCTTCTTCAATTCTTCGACAATTGCCTTGCTCCCCTCCTCCGCATAAATGCTCTTCATTTCCTGCGGGTCTTTCTCCAGGTCGAAAAGCTCCCACTCGTCGATCGTGTAGAAGTGGATCAGCTTGTAGCGCTCGGTGCGGATGCCGTAGTGGGGGTGGACGTGGTGGGGCTGTGGGAATTCGTAGTAGTGGTAGTAGACGCTCTTCCGCCAGTCGGTCGGCGTGTTGCCGGTGAGCAGCGGAACGAGGCTTTTTCCTTGCATGTCCGTGGGGACTTTGACCCCGGCGATGTCGAGGAACGTCTCGGCAAAGTCGAGGTTCATGGCCATGTCCGTGTTCACGCTCCCCGGCTTGATCTTTCCGGGCCAGCGTATGAACAGCGGCGTGCGGAAGGACTCCTCGTACATCCACCGCTTGTCATACCAGCCGTGCTCGCCGAGATACCACCCCTGATCGGAGGTGTAGATAACCACCGTGTTCTCAGCCAGGCCGGACTTATCGAGGTAGTCGAGCACGCGGCCGACGTTGTCGTCCACGGCGTCGATGCAGCGGAGATAGTCCTTCACATATCGCTGGTATTTCCAACGAATGAATCCCTCTTTCGTGAACCGGGCTCGCTTAAGAAAGTCGTTTTCCTCCTGATAGGCTTTGGTGAACGCCTCCAGTTGTTCGGGATTGAGCCCCTTCGGTGGCGAGAGCTTGAGATCGTCGTCGGTCAGGTCGTTGGCAATGGACATCTTCTGCTTCGCGGCTGGGGAAGCCCGGCCGGAGTAGTCGTCAAACAGCGTTTCTGGCTCGGGGATTTCCACATCCTTGTAGTGATCGAGATACTTCGGCCCCGGCTGCCAGTTGCGATGCGGGGCCTTGTGCTGATACATCAGGAAAAACGGCTTCTCCTTATCGCGGCCTTTTTCCAGCCAGTCGAGCGTGAGGTCCGTGATGATCTCGGTAGTGTAGCCGGTGTGCTTGACGATTCCTTTGGCGGTCTTCATCGCCGGGTTGTAGTATGGCCCCTGCCCTTGCAAGATGTGCCAGTGGTCAAAACCGGTCGGGTCGCTCCCCAGGTGCCACTTGCCGATGAGGGCCGTCTGATACCCGGAAGCTTGCAGTAGTTTGGGTACCGTCTGCTGCTGGCCATTGAAAACCTTCTCGTTCACGGTGTAGCCGTTGAGATGGCTGTACTTGCCGGTCAGGATCACCGCCCGGGCCGGCCCGCAGATCGAGTTCGTCACAAAGCACCGGTCCAGCCGCATCCCCTCTTTCGCCAGCCTGTCAATATTCGGCGTCTTGTTCACCTTGCTCCCATAGGCGCTAATCGCCTGATAGCCGTGGTCGTCCGACATGATGAACAGGATGTTCGGGCGGGAGTCTTTGGCGACGGCGGGCAGTAGGAAGATGGAAAGAAGGAGAGTCAGTGAGACGGAGAGAGTGGGGAGACGGAGAGAAGTGCCCAGTACTGAGTACTTGATTCCGGATACCGCCATCATTTGCCAGTCAAATACGCCGTTCACAGAACCTTCCTTTCCCTCTGCGTCCTTTGCGCCTCCGCGTGATGAACTCAATGACCTCACGCAGAGGCTGCAAACGAAATCCAATGAGAACGATTACGGTGCCGGTTTGATTAATTCAAAATCCGCTATGTTCTTTCCCAGATAAATCTGATCGAACAGCGCGAACTCTCCATCCACCGCCGAGAGCGCGATGCCATTGAGCGTGAATTCACCGAAGTCAGCGAACAGGTCGCGGGTGATGACGACGAAGGCTTCAGGGAGTTTGTCGCCGACAGCGAGCGAACCGCCGAAGACTTCCGCGGGGCCGCTGTGGTAGCGGAACTTGGCCCCTTCCTTGCCACTGCCGCCGGGTCCAAACGCCCCGTCATGATTGAGTTGCAGGCAGATGGCGGCTCCCCCTTTTTTCTTCCAAGCGAAGCGGATGTAGCGGAACTCGCCGGGGGCGGGGTTCTCGCGAATCTTAACTTGCAGGCCCGGAAGGTTCGGATTGAATTTCTGATCGGGCGTGATCTTGATCGAAGCTTTGCCGGACGACTTGTCCGCCGGCTCGATCGTTGCCTGACCACCTCCTTCGTTCAGGAGAGCCACGAACTTCTCGTCGTCCTCGAAAATTTCCTTCGGCGGCTCAGCGGGGGGCTTTTCGCCGGGGACGACGTTGACGACCACGGCCACTTCGTTGCTGCGAACCGAATCCGGCTTGGCGGGGTCGATCAGGCCGACCAGTTTTCCGTCCTTCAATTCCACTGGCTTCGCGCCAAAAGGGAAGGTGACCACCAGCTCAAAGTCGCTCTTGTCACCCGGCACGACCACTTTGGGAGCCGGATACTCTTTGGGCAGATTCGCCAGCGTTACCGTCACCGGCTGGTTGAAACCACCAAGGCGATTGACTTTGCCCACGAACTTACCGGTCTCCCCGGCCCCGGCTTTGCCATCGACCTTCGGAGCGCTGACCAGTTCCAACGTGAAGGGAACCGAAGTCGGCAGCGTGCGAGCCGGGGCTGCGACGCGGGCGATGACCGTTTGATTGTCCGCGCCGAGCAACTCCGCGACGAGAGCGAGGTCCCAGGGATGTTGGGGCAGATCGGCGGGGACCAGAATATTTACGACTCCTTCGGCCTTGTCGGCAGCAAAAAGGGGCATCCCTTCCAGTCGGAGTGAGCGATCGACGTCGTCCACCGTGGCGACCGGCACCGGCTTGCCCCGTTTCCGTTTGGCTGGCGGCGGCTGCTCCGCCTTCTTCTGCGGCATTGGCTGCGAGGAGACGAGCTTGATGCGGATGTTTCCGGCAGCGCCAGCCGTCCGCGTGAACTGAAGCTTGGCGGCCAGCTTGCCGCCGATGGGGAGCCTGTCCTCGCTGGTTGGTGCCCAAACCATGCCAAACGGCGCGGCTTCCGCGACTGACAATCCAACCTCATCCAAAAACTGAGGTTGATACTTTCCTCCGGCCACATCTTCGGTTCGCGCCACGCGGACCAGCGGCACGGGAATGTCCATGGCCTTACCCAGAATCCGCACCACTCCCCCCGTCTTAAAACTCGGTGGCGCGGTGAGGGACAGAATTGCGATGGTTGCTCCCGCGGAAACCTTGGTTCCTTCCACCTTCACTTCCGCAGGCAAGCCGCTTACGGAAAGCTCAATTACACCGCCGTAGTTGCGGCGTTCAATCTCAACGGGAATCACGTGCGTCGCCCCAGCCGGAATGTTCAGGCTGGCGGCATCGACGGAAAGATCAAAATCTGGCCGTCCCAAGTCGGCCACTTCAATCCGGTAGACAAACTCTGCTCCGCCTTTTTTCTGCATGTCTGCCAGGGCCAGTTGCAGTTTCGTCACGCCAGCAGGAACAACGAAGTCCAAGCCCGGATCGCTGGAATTCGGCTGATCATCGTTGGCGGCCAGTTGAGCCCCCTGTTCGTTACGAATCGAGAGCACGCCATCCAGCGGCGTACCCATCCGATGGCTGGAGACATTGAAACGAAGGTTCTGCCCCGGCGTCACGTCAAGCAGATATTTGTCTTCTTCTCCCGGCACGACAATCACGCCGCTGACGCCGACCGGAGCCGCACCGAGTCCCTGCAATTGCCCGGCAGCGGCGGGCGTCTCGATGTGCTCGGGATGTTCGCTCACAATGACGCGCGGAGCCGCCCCAGTGAACTGATCCGCCGCGGGAAGCGAGGCACCACGCTCGCCGGGATAAGTGGTTGTGGAAGCATCCAGTTCAGCGGTCGCGGTGAGATTGGTTCCAACGAACTTAAGCGGCGTTTTCGAGGCGGGCGAAACGGCCAGCGGAAAGGAGATGTCCGCGAACTGCAAGGCTCCGATTTTCAAGCGAAAGAACGCGGGCATTCCCGCACGATAGAGTTGGTCGTGAACTTCCACGGCGTAGGTTCCATCGGCAGGGAGGGCCAAAACACAGCGGGCATCACCGCCGATAGAATTCTTTGGCGCGCTCCAGGCGAGCTGCGTCCCCCGTTCGTTGTACAGCCGGACTACCGGTTTAAGGTTGCTCCCCAGTCGCTGTGCTTCGCAATCGACGACGATGATGGTCCCTTTGGTCCCGGCAAAAGTGGTCTTGAGCACTTGCGGCCCCCCCAAGCTGCCGTGCAGGGCGACGGGAAGCGAAGCGATTTGCGGAGCAAAGGCAACTTGTGGGAGTTTGTCGACACCAACGGCGATGGGGCCGGAGATTCCTTTGCCGCTCGCGACGCGGAGCAGATAGATTCCTGGTGCGGCACTTGCATCGAGCGTGACGTCGATTTCCACATGGTTAGCCGTCCCGTTGGGCTTCACTGTCTGAGCCGCAATCTTCACCGGCAAGACAAGCAGCGGGTCGGGGAGCAGATCCGATCCGTCAATCACAACCGTCGTCGGCTGACCGATGGTCAGGCCGCGAACAGAGACGTTGGTAATTGTCGGCGCAGCGAAGAGCGGCGTCTCCAAGCAGACGACAGCGGCTGCCAGGGTGAAGAGGCTTGAAAAGCAAAGCGCGTGGCGAGTCACAGGGCGACTCCTTTCCAGCGGAGAGGTGGGCGAATTTGAGGAAGGGCCGCCAGGCGGGACGGAACGGCGACCCTGGAATCAACTCAACGTGAAGGAGGGACTGTCCAGACCGCCCCTAAGTCATTGGGCAGGCCAGGAAATCCATCCTGCAATTGTAACGCTGTCACAACGACAGCGATGCGGTACGATTGGTGGAACACTTCCTTACTTGAACGGGTCATCTTCCGCTGCCTTTGCCGCCGGCTTGGCGGGAGTCTTCGCGGCCGATTTCGCGGGCGGGTCATCGCCGAACGGATCGGGAGCATTCGGATCCCCCTTGGGAATCGGCTCTTCGACGACCGGAGGCTTCGAGGCGGCAACCTTGGCTTCGCCTGGAACAGCCTTCGAGAAAGCTCGGGCAAAACTGCCAAGGATGCTTCCCTTTCCCGATGGAGCAACTGGTTCGGATGCCGAGGCCGGCTTTACCTCGCCTGGAGCTTCCGCAGCAGGCTTCTCTTCCGCAGCAGGCTTTTCGGCAGCAGGAGTAGCCGGTTTAGCGGGTGCTTCGCCAAACGGATCATCGACGGGAGGTTTCGCCGGAGCAGGGGCAGCTGGCTTTTCGGCAGCAGGAGCAGCTGGCTTTTCAGCAGCAGGAGCAGCCGGTTTGGCGGGTACGTCGCCGAAGGGATCGTCGGCAGCCGGCTTGGCCGGTGCAGCAGGCTTCTCCTCGGCCGCGGGTTTCTCCGCAGCAGGGGCAGCCGGCTTGGCGGGAGTCGCTTCCGGCGTTTCCGCGCCGAATGGATCAGTTTTGTCCGGCGCTGCGACAGCTGGCGTTCCCGCCGGAGGAGCGGCAACCACCGGCGGCTTGCGCAGCACGGCAGCTTCCGCCTTGACTCGGTTCTCGTAGCGAAGCTTGGCCCGTTCCTCGGCGGCATTGCGAATGGAGATGCGGGCCTTGCTTCGCGCATCTTCAATCATCAGCCGCTCGTTGCCTTGAACGCGCTCGAGCGATTTGCTGACCTGCACGGGCTCATCACCACCGAATTCAAGCTCGGTTGCCATCTTCAGATCGGCTGCGGCATCCTCGGGCCGTTTGAGGCGGTTGTCCGCCAAGGCCCGAAAGTAGTAAACCCGCGGGTCCTTGGAACCGCTGGTAGCCGCATCCGACAGGAGCTTATGAGCATCCTGGTAATTCCGCGAAAAGTAGGCGTGGACTCCACGGCCATACAAATCGTCGAGCAAATGATCCTGCGCATGCAGAGCGGGGATGCAGACCCCCAGCGCGGCCAGCGCAAAGCAGTGGGCTAAAAACCTCCTAGCCATGAACGGGCGCTCCTAAAAAAGTACGTGGAAAAGAGAAACGCTAACCGCATCGAAGCTGCCCCCCCATGATTCAGGGTCGGCGGCTTCTCCCAAAGTGCCGATTACAAGTCCTTTCATGATAATTCGGTGGTAAGCAGGGGGCAACAAGGAGGACCACATTAGCCGCATCCACTTTCCAGTGCCGCAGAGGTCGGACAGCCGTCGGCGATGCTCATTTCGTCACATTTCGCCGCGTTGACGCTCCTTGGGGGCTGTGTTAGTTTTGCCTGCTTGCCTTCCGCTTTCTGCTTTCCGACCTCCGCTTTTCCCCAGGACTCCCCATGGCTCACCAAGTAACCCTCATCAATGGCGACGGTACCGGACCCGAACTGGCTGCCGCGGCCCGGATGTGCGTCGATGCGACCGGCGTGAAAATCAACTGGGACGTCCAGGAAGCCGGCGTCGACATCATGGCGAAGAACGGGGGCAATCCGCTGCCGGATAGCGTGCTGGCGAGCGTCCGCAAGACGAAGTGCGCTCTCAAGGCCCCCATCACCACCCCCGTTGGCACCGGCTTTCGGAGCATCAATGTCCATCTGCGGCAGGAGCTGGGCCTCTTCGCCTGCATCCGCCCCTGCAAGCAGTATCCCGGCGTCCGGAGCTATTTTGACAAGCTCGGCGTCGACATCGTCATCGTCCGCGAGAACACGGAGGATCTCTATGCCGGCGTCGAGTTCGAGAAGGGAAAGCCGGCGACCGGCGAGCTGATCGAATTCATCAATAAGATTTCGACCGACAAGAAGATCAAGACCAAAGCCGACGAGACCGGTGTCTCGATCAAGCCCATCAGCGTCAGTGGCACCGAGCGGATAGTCCGCTGTGCGTTCGACTACGCCCGCAAGCACAAGCGGAAGAAGGTGACTGCCGTCCACAAGGCGAACATCATGAAGTACAGCGACGGACTGTATCTGCAAACCGCCCAGCGGGTCGCCAAGGAATACGCCGACATCGAGTTCGAGGACCGCATCGTTGACAACATGTGCATGCAGCTCGTGCAGAAGCCGGAATTGTATGACGTGCTGGTGCTGCCGAACCTCTACGGCGACATCATCAGCGACCTCGGTGCCGGCATCGTCGGCGGCCTCGGCGTCGCCCCCGGCGAAAACGTCGGCCCCGGCGGCGCGGTCTTCGAAGCGACCCATGGCAGCGCCCCGAAGTACAAGGGGCTCAACAAGGTCAACCCCACCGCCCTCATCCTCTCCGGCATGCTCATGCTCCGGCACCTCGGCGAAACCGACGCCGCCGCCCGCCTGGAAAACGCCGTCGCCGCCGTCATCCTGGAAGGCAAACACGTCACCTACGACCTCAAACCCGACCGTAACGACCCCACCGCCGTCGGCACCAAGGAAATGGCCCAGGCGATCTGCGAGAAGCTGAAATAGAGGAAATCAAAGGCAGGATGGTAACAAAGAGAACAAAGTAGGAGGGACGGCAGCCAACAACAGTATTTGCCTTGCTTCGTTCCCTTTGTTTCTTACTGTTCAAAAAGTGATCGGCAGGTTGTGATTTCGGTCCACGACCTACTTCTCCCCCACGCAATACAAATACGCCTCCCCTCGGATATACATCCGGTTCCCATCCACCACCGGGGGCGAATAGCTGAGCGTCTCTTGTGCCGGCAGTGGGAGGTTGCGGTCGAGGAGGGTGGAGATTTTATTGCGGGCGAGGAGCTTGTACTCGGGGCCGGGCTGGATGACGGCGGCGGTTCCTTGGTTGTCGAGGATGACGATGGAATCGCCGACGAGCGTCGGGCTGGCGGCGACGGGGACGCTGTTGTAGTGCATGAATCCTTCCAGCGGCAGGAGTTGGCGGTAGAGCATTTTGCCGGTCTTCACGTCGCCGACGAACAGGTTGTGGTAGATGTCCACCTGGTAGCTCAGCCCCTGCCAGATGAGCGGCGAGCCGGCGGTCCAGCGGTCGATCCACTTGCCGTTCTCGCGGCTGATGCTGTCGTCCATTTGAATGGTTCCCGTTTGCTTGGGCTGCCACTTGTTCGCGGCAGCGGCGGTGAAGTCGAGCAGGCTGACGTGCGTGATGCCGAACCGCGGCAGATACACCGTCTCGCCAAAAATCACCGGCGGCGACCAACCTTCGTCGCCGGTCCCCTGCCCTCTCGGCCGGAACAGCAGTTCGCCATCCTTCGGGCGAATCACGTCCCCCCGCTGCGTAACGACAACCTGCTCGCCGCTGAGCTTCGCCGCCATCAGCGCCGCCACATTCTGCCGCACCTTCGGCTGCTCCCAAAGTTGCTTTCCCGTCTTGGCATCAAAGCCGTAGAGCCGATTGAGAAACGTCACCAGCACCCCGTCCGCCAGCGCCGGCGATGAACCGTAGGTGAGGTCGCCGGGATAGATGCGGGTAATCCACTGCTTGTTGCCCTCCAAATCAAAACAAGCGGCGATGCCGGTGCCAACCCAGACATAAACCATCTCCCCATCGCTCACCGGCGTCGGCATGGTGAACCCGACAATGCCGAAGTGGGCCTCAAAATGGCCATCGTACTTGGGGGTAAAGGTAGCAGGGTCGATTTCGGAAAGCTTCTCTTGAATCTCCTTCCGCAACTTCGTACGGGCGATCTTGTCCTCTTCCAGCACTAAGGGGTCGGGAGGAGTTTTCGCCGCGAAAACCCCTCCCGACCCCGTGGCGTTCAGCTTGGCGACCAGCGGCTCGACTTCCTTCGCCAGTCGCGGCTGGGCGGCTTTCTCTTCCGGCGTCAGAGCCTCGTAATAGTTGATCGCTCGCTGCCACAGCTTCTTGCCGCTCACTTTGTCGATGCAAATCAGCTCGTCCGGCTCGGCCATCACGAAAATGCGGTCCTTGACGATGATCGGCGTCGATGTGCTCCGCCCCGGCAGCGGCGTCATCCAAAGAATGTTCTTCGTCTCATAAGCGACATTCGGCGGGTCGCTCATCCTCAGGCAAAGCTGCATGTCCTGCCACTCTTCCTTGTTCGACGTGCTGATCTTGATAAGCAGCGAATTCCAGCCGGGCTTCAGCTCAAAATCAATCTTTGGCGACGATGCGACGCTATGCCGAAGCTCATGCGTGCTAATCGCTGTGTAAAACCCTAGGGCCGTCCGCCGCACCGGCTCGCGATAGACTTCACCGCCGTTCACCCAAACCTTGGCCCCATAGCCATGATCCATCACGACGCGGGCCTTGCCACCCCGCGGCGAATGGACGTACGTGTGGGCATACGCCACCTGGTTGCGGACATAGCCGAGCGCCTTGGCCAGGTTCAGCCAGGGCATCTCCGCGGTGCCGAAGACCATGATGTCGTCCAGCGGCACCGTAAACGGCTGCCATTCCTTGCCCGCGAGCTTGTCACCGGGCGATGGTTGAGCCTTGGTTTCGCCGCCAATTAAGTCGTCGTCAAAGTTCGCAACCGAATCCTTTACCGGAAATGGCCCGAGCACTTGCCAGTTCCGCAGCAGGCCCTTTTGAACCAACTCCGCCTCCGCTTCCTTTCCAGCCGCCAGCAGACTTGCCGAGTTGCGCAGTCCCTCCATAGCCCCATGCGGCGCTCGTCCCCACTCTTTCGGAATCTTCGCGTCCGGCCACAGTCCGGTCCCATTCCCGCGCCAGCCATTGGCCGGTTCAGCGGCAATGGAAAGGTGAATCGAAACGTATTGCAGCACAGCGATGGCCACGAGCAGTAGTCGGGAATATTTCATCAGAGGAGGAATCCTTGCGAGTACGCGTCGTGTAAAAGGCCTGATTGTACCGCCTCCGCGCGAGAGTTTCCTGGGTCTAAGCTATGGCCATGACGGTACTCATCCTTGGTTCCATCAATACCGATTTGGTCATACGCTCCCGTCGTCTGCCGCGGCCGGGAGAGACTGTCCTGGGTGGCGAGTTTTATCAATCGGCAGGCGGGAAAGGGGCGAATCAGGCGGTGGCGGCAGCGCGTGCAATGGTTGCTCGTGGGAGCATCCGCTTTATCGGTGCCATAGGCGGCGACGAATTTGGCAAGGAGTCTCGACGCGGGCTACTGGCCGAGAGAATCGACTGTACTTATCTGAAGGAAATCGCATCCGTTGCTTCTGGAATCGCCTTGATTATGGTGGACGAGCAGGGCGAAAACTTGATTAGCGTGGCGAGCGGTGCGAACGCCAGTTTGTCACCGATAGATATCGATGCGCTCCCCGCGAGCCTCTTCCAGGCTTGCAAAGTCTTCCTTGCCTGCCTCGAATTGCCCCTGCCGACGGTCGTGCTCGGCCTGGCACGGGCGAAAGAATTGGGGCTGATCACAATCCTCAATCCGGCTCCGGTTCAGAATGCCGCGGCAGTCAAAAAACTGCTGCCATTCGTTGATTTGCTTACCCCCAATGAGCTTGAGTTGGCGGCACTAGCAGGAATGCCGGTCGATTCGCTGGAAACTGCCGCTGTCGCAGCGAGAGTCGTGCAATCGCAGGGGCCCAAACATGTCATCGTCACTCTCGGTGCTTCCGGCTCCGTCACGGTCGATGAGAGCGGCACGGCTTGCCACATCCCCGCGTTTCCGGTCACCCCCATCGACACCACCGCTGCCGGCGACTGCTTCAGCGGCTCCCTGGCTGTCGCTCTCGCCGAAGGGCATCCCCTGCTCACCGCTGCCCGGTTCGCTTCCGCCGCTGCCGCACTCTCCGTCACCCGTCGCGGGGCCCAGCCGTCGCTGCCCCAGCGAGAAGAGATTGAAATGCTGCTGTCGAGTGCTAATAGTCTCCCGGAAATGATACGATGACTGCTGCAAATCCCCTCACTTTACGCGGAAGGCTCGCAATGGACGTACGCCCGAGAAACCAGTTTGTCGCCTTGCTCTTGCTATCAGGCAGTTGCTTGCTCGCGGGATGTGGATCGAGTGGGACCAAGGATTGGGCCGACCATACCCAAGGGCTCCCCTTCGTGATGGGCTACGACGAAGGAATGAAAGCCGCCGCCGCCGAGAACAAGCCGGCGATGATGTTCGTCACGACCACCTGGTGCGGCTGGTGCAAAAAACTGGCGGATGAGAACTTCAACGAACCGGAAGTGAAAGAACTGTTGACGAAATTTGTCTGCGTCATTGTGGACGGTGACGTAGAATCAGCAGCGGCGGCAAAACTGGGGGCCAGCGGCTACCCGCACATCGTCTTCCTCTCCGCCAAGGGTGAAAAACTGGCGGAACAATCAGGATATGCCTCGGTCAACGAATTCAAGCCGCTCGTGCAGGAGGCGCTGAAGAAAGCGGTTTCCGGCGGTTAAGCTTCGCAGCCTGTTCGCTGGCCGACCCTGGAAAGTAAACGGCTTGAATCCAGACGGAGACTCGAGTTAGTTCGGGGAGGAGGATTCGAACCTCCATCTCCTGGGTCAAAGCCAGGCCGCCTACCGTTAGCTGGATCCCCGAGCGAAATGACGAAATTCGAATGACGAATGGCGAAAGAAAGTCAGTTGAGACGAACTCGTTTCTGTCCATTCGACATTTGCCATTCGAATTTCGACATTCACTTCTGCAAGTAGGGCCGGAGGGATTCGAACCCCCACCTTTCCGCTTAAAAGGCGGATACGCTGCCGTTACGCCACAGCCCCGAGAAGGGAAATGACGAAGCCCGAATGGCGAATGACGAATAAGAAACAAGAACATTCGGCGTGCATCCTTCATTCGTCATTCGGAATTCGGAATTCGAATTTCTTCATTTCTTCCAGTGGGTCGGGAGGCGCTCGAATCCTCGTCTCCTGGTCTTCAGCCAGGCGCTATGCCGTCTCAGCTACCGACCCAATTGATTGCAGATTGTCGATTTCAGATTGAAAAACGAAAAAGGCCCGCGGTCGGTGACAGCGGGCCTTTGATTGTCCAAAGGACAAACCAGGAGTGACCGGCGTCACAAGCGCAGGGACAGGAATTGCTGCTGCGCGAATTGCACGGCAGCAAAGGAGAAGCGTTTGTAGCGGGCCAGGCGGGACATGGTGACTTCAGAGAGCAAACGGATAACGAGATGAAGTGTCTTCTGTCCGATGAATAGAAGACACCGCCTCCGCGAATTGGGTTCGCGCATCGGTGGTACTTATTGCCGATGCTAGTCCCAGCCGGATTATTCCCGCAAAGCCGCCGAAGTCGCTCGATTTAAGTCGGAATTCCTCAATTTTCCGAACTTGACTCCGCGGGCAGGACGAAACTAAAGTTGAAATAGGAACACTGACGGGATACTCAGTCGCCCGCGGCTGAAAGACCCTGCGAGGCAACCCGGTTTGCCATGCCTGCCTTGCATCGGCCTCTCCGCCCGGCGGTGACGGACGATTTTAGAGGAGCGGCAGCCATGATCAGCTCGGACAATGTCAATCTCACCCGGTTCTTCACGGGGCTTTGCGAGAACGTCTTCGAAGCTCGCCTGGGGATCGCGGACCCGCCACTCGTGGATTACGTCAGCGACCTGATGGTCCGCTTCGTCCGCTTCGACACCCTCAGCCGCGTCCGCAGCCCGAGCGGCCTGCCGATGCACGAAGTCGTGGACATGCTGACCGAAGCCGAAAGCCGCGTCGGCATCGCCCGGCGGGAAGTCCACCGGCACATCGGCGACGTGACGCTCTTTTGGACCGGTGTCTATCCCGAAGCCCTGCCGACCTTGAAAAAGACCTCGACTAAGGATTTCTTCGTCAACTACTGCGAGCAAGGGAAACGGGCCTACTACATTGCTAGCACCATCCAGACCGATCGGCAACAAGACGCGACCAGCGACGTACTTCATCGGCTCAGCCACGAGTTCGAAATGTGCGCTTACGGCCTGGGAGAAGTCCGCCGAGAATGGGAGCGGCGGGATG
>SXOA01000073.1 GCA_005778405.1 Planctomycetaceae bacterium | reverse complement strand
GTTGCTGCTGTTGTTGCTGCTGTTGTTTTTCCTTTTCCTCGATGAGTTTTTCCAGCTTGGCGACGATCGTTTCTTCCTCGTCCCGGACCTTTTTGCCGGCCCGCGCCAGTTCCAGCCGCCGGCCGACGTCCGACATCAGGCGGGCGATTTCATCCAGCGAATCGACCTTGAGGGGTTTCAAGTCGGCTTCCATCAAGCGGGCCAGTTGGGAGTAGCGACGGGGGAGTGTGTCCTCGTTCTCCATCAGTTTGGCCACTGCGGACAGACACGGCTCCTTTTCCAGCAAATTGTGATGAGCGAGCGCCTGATGAAAGAGCAGTGTGGCCGGATCGACAACATCCGCCGGGGACAGCCCCTTGAGCTGCTCGAGTGTTTCGTCCACCAGATCATTCTGGGCGAGCCAGCGACCGTAGAGCAATTTGAGATTGTTTCGAACCAGCGGCGGCGCGGAGGCATCGGCCAGGATTCCGAACTTGGGAAGGTCCACTGAGGTCCGGGGATTCTGGCAGAAGTCCACAACGGCCTTGGCCTGGGGCTCCAGAACGGAAAGCGAGGTGCAAACTCGTTCCAGCAATTCCGCGCCGGTGGCCGAAGCGGCTTCGTCGGGCCACAGGGCCGCGATCTTGAGCCGCGTGGCTTCGTCGGCTTGCTTCGCCGTGGCGTAATCATCCACCTTGGCCTTCACGTCCGCCACCAGCGGCACCGACCATGTGGCGCGGCGCTCAATCTCCTGGGCAGAGGCGTGCGCTGCGAATGCAACAATCAATATGACGGCGACTAAAAACGATTTCATAGCAATCACTTCCGAAAGTTCCAATTCGCTCTACCGCTTGACTACTTATTCTTCCCCAGCACCAGATCCCGAGTAATCTTGTAGACTTCCTGCTGTCGCTCGCTGAGCTTTTTGAGCGCTTCCACGAGCTCGGCGGCATTGGCCTGGCCGACAGGATCCTGGTCATCCTCGAGCAGCCGCGAGTAACGGGTGGTCCGTTTGTTGACCCGTTCCTGCAGCGACTTGATCATCTTCAGCTCGGCGATTTCATCCACCAGCGGCTGCTCCTGTTGTTGCTGCTGCTGTAGTTGCTGTTGTTGCTGCTGCTTTTTCTTGTCCATATCCTGCTGGGCCTTCTGCAGGGCGTCGATCATTTCCTCCAGTGCGGCAATGATGTCCTCTTCATAGCCGATGGTAATGTCGTCGACCTTGGTATCAGCCAGACGAGTGGCGACGGCCTCCATGTCCTCATGCATCTGGTCCACGGTGGCGGAAAGGGCGACCGAGCTCCCTTCTTCCTTAAGCAACATCAGGGCTTTTTGCGCCTCAATCGAGATTTTCCGCTCGTCAATGCCCAGCTTGGCCGACTGTACGACAAAGGTCTCGCCGCGGCTTTCCTCGGAGACCTGGTCCATCCGCCGCGTCGACTCATACACCTTGAGCTGCATTTCCAGCATCTTTTTGAAACGCGCCTCGAGCGCCGCCAGAGTGCGGGCGACTTCTTCCTCGCGCATCTGGCGGAGGATTTCTTCGAGCTCGGCCTTGGCTTTTTCCAGCTCTTCCTTGGCCTGCCGCTGGTCTTCTACCGATTCCTTCCGTTTGGCCTCTTCGAGCTTCTTTTGCGCGTCGCGCATTTTCTGCTCGGCCTGTTCAATCCGCTTGCGGGCGGGGTTTTGCGACTGCTGGTCCTGCTGCTTTTGATCCTGCTTTTGGTCGTCCCCGGACTCGCCTTCCTTGGGCTCACCCTCTTTCGGCTCGCCGCTCTTGGATTTGGACTTGCTGGATTCTCCGTTCTTGCCTTCCTTGGACTTGCTTTCTTTTCCCTTACTGCCTTCGGAGGGCTCTCCCTTTTTGCCTTCCTTGCTCTTCTCGCCGTTCTTCTCATCTCCCTTGTTTTTCTCACTCCCCTTTTCGCCGGACTTTTCCTCTGGCGATTTGGACTTGTCGTTTTTGCCTTCATCACCCTTTTTCTCGCCCGACTTGCCTTCGCCATTCTTGCCTTCCGAACTCTTACCCTCGGACTTTTTTCCTTCGTCGCCTTTCTTGTCCGAACCCTCGCCGCTTTTCTCCCCCTTCATCGGTTCCTTGGAGTTGTCGCCGGGCTGCTTCTCACCTTTGTCGCCCTTGCCTTCTTCAGGAGACTTCTCACTCTTGCCTTCCTTTTCTTCCGACGAGCCGTCCTTCGTTTCTCCCTCTTCGTTCTTCTTGATTTTCTCGGCCAGCTCTTCGGCCCGCTTGGCCAGGTCTCCTTGTTCCTTGGAGAGGCTCTTGGCATTGGCATCCCCTTCGGTCCGCGCTTGCAGGGCTTTTTGGATGCGAATCATCTTCTCCAGGTCTTTGATGTATTCCTTGATGCGAGCCTGCTCGCTCTTGAGGCGGTCGCCGCGATCCTCGCTCATGAGGAGTTCCAGCAGGGCCTTGAGATCGCTCTGCACTTCCCCTTGTCCATCCAGGGCCCGCTTGAGCTGCTTCTGGTTGAGCAGTTTGACCACCGATTCGAGCTCGGTCTTGGTGAGCTTCTCCTTGGATTGCTCGACGGCCCGACGGAGTAGTGCGGCCCTGCGAGGGTTTGTCCCTTCTTCCAAGTCGGCCATCTTGAGCATCACCTGCTCGAGCCGGGCGTACTTGTCCGCGATTTTGCTTTCTTCCAAAGCCAGCTCATCGGCGGCATTGGCCCCTTCGCTGGTGGAGCCCTTGGGGGCCACCGGCTTGGCCGCTTCGCTGGGAGCGGCCTTGGCGGCAGGATCCTGGGAATAGAGCCAGCCGAGACGAGCTCCGCTCGCGGCCAGAACGAGGGCCCAGACGATCAATGCGACCTTGTTCCACTGGCGCTGCTTCATCGCAACCACTCCTGCCTCCCTTTGAGGCACTGGACCCTCACCCCAACCCACACCCCACGGGGGAGGGGGTTATTTCAAATCTTCAATCGCCTGCCGCTTCCGTTCCTGCTTGGTCTTGTCCGTGAGCGTTTCTTGATCTTTGATTAAATCGCGGACAATGTCCAGCAATTCATTATACGTTTCCAGGTCGAGCATCTGTTGCAGGACCGCCTCCAACTTGGCAATCGTGACGTTTGTCTGCTCCAGCGTGTCATCCGCGGCAGTGGCCGTTTCGGGAGTTACCGAGGTGTTACCGGTCAGCCCTTTCTCCAAAGCGGCCAAATTCTGGTCGAGTTTGCCAAAATCCTCCGTCCCTATCTTGGCCAAAGGGTCAGCAATCAGTTCCTTGAGCCGCTGCTTTCGTTCTGGGGTATCCACGCGGTTATTAACGAGCTCCTCGCGGATGTCGTCAAATCCCCCAGAAATCCCCAGCACTTCCTGGGCCGACTTCTGGCTCTGCTGCATTCCCCGCTGCACCCGCAAGAGCCGCAGTTCTGCCGCCCCGCGAGCAATATCCTCTTTGCTGAGGGGCTTACCGGAGTCATCCTCGGCCTGCAAATCCTCGGGGTCCGCGCCGGTGGACATGGGTCCGAGGCTCGATTTGACGCGAATCAGTGAATCCCGCAATTGACCGAGTTCACCGAGCGTCAGCTCAAATCGAGCCCGGAGACCGAGTTCCCGGATTTCCAGCATGGCGAGCAAGTCTTCCGGCGTCACCACGTCAAGCTGATAACGGTCGGATGCCCCGACGTGCGGACCACCTTCCAGGTTGAACCGGTCAGCGGCTTGCACCATCAGGAAGAGTTTGTCCTTGGGCTTCAGCTCCAACCCATTTGGCTCGCTGCGGAGTTTGCGAAAGTCGATGCTTTGGTCCATCGCGCCCCCTTTACCGAGGAGGACGTCCAGCTTCTTTTCGCTGGCCTCTTCATTGAGCTGTAGTCCGAACCAGGTCTTGTCCACCGCATAATCGTCACTGATTTTTCCCTGGATGGTGACAATCGCATCGGGTGTAACCGCGCTGCCGACTCCCTTGAGTTTCACATCTACTTGTGGCGGTCGATCTTCCACGCCGGTGAGAAAAATCTTGTGCGGCCGGTCGGTGGAAACGTTGTCGCTATCGAGCAGCGAAATTTCCAGCGTCGTCGTGGCCGTAAGCTTGTCGATGCGATAGGAAAATTCCTGCCTGCTGGCGGCACCTCTAGAAACGGGGATGGTCTCCAACTTCTTCGTTTCGACGTTCAGAATGGTGGCCTGCTTAAGATCCTTGTTGGTCTGAAAGTTAAGCGTGACGCTGGTCCCCAGCGGAATGAACGTGCCGGCGGGAAGATAGTCCTGGCCAGTGACCGGCAGATAATTGGTCGTCGCTTCGTCCACCATGTACGGCGGATAGGTCAAATCCAGCTTGGTGGAAATGACGGCTGGGCTGTCGACCACTTCCAGGCGATAGCCGCGAGCCCGGTGGTCATAGCCGACGACGTCAAACTCCAGCGTGGAGAGCACTCCTTTGAACGGCTTGCCGTCGAAGCGAAAACTGCGATAGCCACCGGCATCGCGGCCGTTGGTCATCAGCACGCTCCCACGCTCGCTGCGGGAATTGCTGTCCGTCTTGAGGGCACGGTAATAGACGGTGCAAGTTTGCGGCACCACGCGGGCCTCCGGTGCGCCGAGTGCCCGAACCTTGAGCGCCACGCTGGATCCCTTGGCGACCTTGGCAACGCCATTTTCGAAGTTCACGGGTGTCAAGCGTGGGGCGGTTTCTCCCGGTGCTGGCGAGCTCTGAATCTCCAGGCCAACCACTTCAATGTGCGCGCTGCGAGGCCAAGGGTGGCTCCGCAATAAATACAGGCGACTGGCAGCGAGCCCCAGGGCGTCCTTGTTGAATACAAAGCAAACCAGAACCGTCAGCGCCAGCAACATTGCTGTCAGCGCTTTGAGCACGAGCGGCAGATAGTTGAAGACCTGGCCGACGTGCAACTGTCCCGCTCCCATCCCCGCCCGCTCGGCCGTGCGGGAGAGCATTTCCACGTTGAACCCCGCGGCATGCTGCGGCGACTCGTCCATTTCGACGGCGGTGACGAGGCTGTCCTGGAGGCCGGCGAACCGACGCTCCAATAGGACCGCCATGCTGTGGTCGTGCAGCGGGACAAAGAGCCGGCGGCCGATATAGCGATATAGGATGAAGACGAACAGTCCCGCGATTCCGGCCAGCATCACGCCGCGGGCGATGGCGGGCATTTCGCTGGCACCGACCAAGACCGGCAGGTAATCGAGAGCGAAGGCGAGCCAGAAAGTAACGCCCAACCAGATGACAGCCAGCGACAAACCTTCCACCAGGACATAGAAACGAATCCGCCGTCGCACGCCGGCCAGCACGGACCGGATACCCGGATTCAGCTCGAGAGTGGTCTTTGCACTTGCCATTCCATCCACCCATCATTAAGACGGGCCAGACTAGCCGAGGGATTATAAGGGTTTTTGAGGAACTGGGTCTAATGCAATCTAAAGTAGTCCGCTCACTCCGTGAGCGCGGAATTTCAAAAACTCGGTGCCAGCACACGGAGTGTGCTGGCTACTAAGCCAGCTTACTGAGCCTCCGCAGCAGCCATTCCAGGCAGAGCACGCCGCAAATCAAGCCCATCAGCCACGTCATCAAAAGTTGTTCAAATTTGCGATCCGGGGTGCCGGGGAGGGGCGTCACCTGGTCCTGGGCCTTCATCTGGCTGGCAATTCCCGGCTGTCCAGTGCCACGGCCGGCGGCGGGATCGATGCCGACATAGTAAATGCCGCCCGTCCGGTCGGCCAAAGTCTTTAGCAGTTGGTTGTTCCGCTCGGGGTGCTCCGTCTCCTGGGCTGGCATCTTGGCTCGCACTTCGCGAACCATCAATTGGTCGGCCGCGTCGGGATGTTGCAGCTCGATGCGATAATCCCCTTCTTGCAGGACGGTGAACTGCTCGGAATACATCCCTTCGCGGGCGGCGTCTTTCACTCGCTTCAGCAGCAGCGGCAGGCGCTTCTGGTCCGGCTGAATGAGGACGGCTTCCACTTCCGGCAGCGCCAGCGGCTGAAACTGGGCGTCCTGCAAGATGGCCCGGACGGCGACCTGGTCGCCAATGAGGCAACGGTCCTTGTCCACCAGCAGCACGCCGCGACTGGAATCGCGCAAGAGCCGCCCTTCGCTGGCCCAGCGGATGAGCTTGGTGTAATAGGTCTCGAAATATTTCTCGTCGAGCTCGCGGATTCGCCACATCTCGCCGCTAGCCTGAAAGAAGACCCGCCCCGAGCCGTAGAAGTGCCCCGCCATGTAGATGGGAAGCGTATTGTCGATAGCCGTATCGGGGTCCGAGAAGCGGGCAAAGACCCTCGCTCCCGCTTTGGGATCCTTCACCGCGTAATAGCCGTAAACGCCGCCGAACTCATCGCGGGCCCGTTGGCTTTTCTCCGCGTCTTCGTCAATCCACAGGAACTCCGCCTCGTTTCCGTCGCGGGTGAAAGTAAGGGGCCAGGGCTTGTCCCCGCCGAACCGCCCCAGGCTGAGCGTGGCGGAGCTTTGGTTGTAGAAGACAACGGGATAGAGTGCCTTGATGGCGTCAATTCGCGGGTCGCCGCGCCGGCGGGCCGTCCAGCCGGGTGTGCAGACTGGCCCGGCGACGACAATCAGGCCGCCGGCTTTTTCCGCGACCCACCGTTCCAGGTTCTTGACTTGCAAATCATCGAGCGCCTCCCAATCCGGGTCGAAGCCGACGATGCAGTCATATTGAAAGAGCTCATCCGCGGTTTCCGGGAACTTGTTCAATATGTCGTGGGCTTCCTGCGAGATACCGGGACGGCCCGATTGCAACAACACATCAACGGTCGTTTCCTTGTCACGGAACAGTTGATTGCGGAGAAAAATGAACTCGCGAGTCGGTCCACTGGCGAGCAGCAAGACCTTGGTCTTGCGGTCCACGATTTCTACCTTCGCGGTTTTCTCATTATCGTCAATGACTTTCTTTTCTTTCCTCCCATTCCCTTGAATTTCAACGGGCTCGAAGTCAATCTCACCTTTTTCCTTCGGAACCCGAAGGCGAAATAATCGAATGCCTTGGTCTTTAGGTGTGTGCTCGAACTTCACAGGAGCGACCTTACCGCCTGCCCCGACATTGACTGTCTGCACTTCCAGCTTTACTTCTCCCTGGCCATTCTTGTCCGCGGAATACAATTCGACTGTCAGGTTTGTGCGGGGAGCGTTGATCGCTTGCACATACCCGGTGAGAGTGAACTTGTCCCCAGGATAGACCCGCTCGGGAGCTTCCAGGTCAACTACTCGCAGATTCATAGGCCGCCGGTCGCTGCCAAGGCCGACGGAATAGACGGGAATCAGCGCACTCGCAGCATCGCCGGCAGCCGTCTCGTAGCTGAGCCCTGCGTTGCTACCGCCATCTGAGAAGAGGACGATGCCGGCAATCGGGCCACCTCGTTCCTTGTCGATGATGTATTTAAGATTGTCACCAATGCGCGTTTCTACCCCCTTCAGATCCAGTCTCTTGCTATCCTCCGGGCTCCAATCGAGTTTGGTTTTCTGCTGCTTCCCTTCGTCTTTAGTCGTCGTTGACTCATCGAGCTGTTCGACCTGCGGCTCTTGGAGTCCGACAATGGCGAGGAGATTGATCTCTGGCCGGCGAAGATTCGATACGGCGAGCACCACGACCGAGGCAATCAGCAAAACCACGGAAACCAGCAGCGCCCAGGAGCCCCCCTCTTGGCCTTGCCTCTGCACCGCGGACCGCTTCCGTCCCCAAATCAGGTGAATGAGTCCCGCCAAGAGCGAGATCCCAAGCAGCGACGCGGCCACGATAGCGATGATTCTCGCTTCGCGGAGGGCATAGCGGAGGCTCTCATCCGCGGAGACCGTTCGGGCCGCATCGGGGAGCGGAGCTTTCTTGGGAAAGGCAGCGATTTCGACAGGATTCTCTCCCTGGTCGAAGCGGTAGACGACAACATCGTGCTTCACCCGCAGGCTTTCGACGAAGTCACCTTTTTCGAGCTCGGCAATCACGAACTCAATGCGGCTGCGGCCGGTGGAGCCGCCGGAAGGTTCGGAATCGCGGAGGGCCATACTTTGACTGGTATCGACGAGCAGCACCGCACGCGAGTTCTTAACCAGGATTCGCTCCGCACGTTTTTCCAAATTGAAGAAGAAAAACAGAATGCCCGCGAACGCCAGCACGCGCAGCAGGACCAGCACCATCGCAAAACTAAACGGCAGCTCCACGCTGTCCTTCACGTACATGAAGATGACGTAGCCGCCGATGAGCAGGCAGAGCAGTCCGAGGACCAACCAGTGCCACCACTCGGTGAGCGACTGCACACGGGCGAGCTGGTAGTAAACGCCGGCTTCGGCACTCGGGGCTTGAGCCAGCAACAGGTGCGGTTGCATCAGCGGATGGCTCCAGGGAGGGGATGGTAACTGGTGCTATACGCCAAGACCTGCTCGCCAATGAGCAGGCAGACCAAGAGAATCATCAGCATCTGGCTGAGGTTATAGCCACTGGACGATAGGTCCTGCTGCTCATAACTCTCCGCCTGGTGCCAGCTGACTTTCACGGGGTCCAGCTTGATCAGCAGCTCTTTGGAGTCAACCAGACCAAGATCCCCTTCTTCCGGTTCCACGTTCAGTGCCCAGCGGCGCAGATCGGTTTCGGCAATCTCCCCCTTCGTCGTGCGGGGCCAGGCTTCGTAGATGCCGGCCTGGTCGGTATCGCGGGACTGCCCCCGGCCGAGACTCGCGGCCAGCGTCGTCTTGCCCGCCTCCGGCTGAGATGCCTGGCGGTCGAGCTTGGTGCGCCCTTCTTCCTTTGGCTTGGGAAGCGTGAAGGAGAGATCCGGGCGATATTTGCTGGATTCCAAAGCGACGTCGAGGGGCGTGCCTACCAGCCGCGGGTCATCGAGGCGGCGAGCCGAAGCGAGATAGGCCTGCATCTTGAGCGCGAGCACGACGAGGCTGGGATTCTTCGCCCAGTCGTTCCATTCCGGCGAAACGGTCGTCAGGCAGACAACCACGGACCCTTCGCCGAACTTCTTCTCGACGATCAGCGGGCTCCGGTTGCGGAGTGAAGCGATGACCGAAGTTCCCGAGTTCGGCTCCGGTTTCCAGTCCTTCTTGGCGGCAACATACTTGTCAACTTTCACGCCGCGGATGAGCGGGTTCGTCTGGTCGAGGAAGAAACTGAAGATGGGATGCCGCACCAGCTCAATATCCGGCTCATTGGCGTCCAGCGGCGGCGGCAAGTCCATCGCGGCGAGCAGCGGCAGCGGAAAGAGACCTTTTGCTTCTTTGTAAAAGCGATTGTTGTAGAAGGCGAGGTTCATGTCCGGACCGGAAAAAATGGCTAGGCCACCGCCGGCGCGGACATATTCTTCCAGCGACGTCACCGCCCGATCTTCCACGCTGGCCACGTCGAGCAAGTAGATCGTCGCATACTGCTTGAGGGCGTCGGCAGCGATGTCTCGTAAGAACGATAGCGGCTTGATTTCCGGACGAATTCCGGTGTTCGATTTTTCCAGCGGGCGGAAGGCGACTTCCAAATGATAGGAGTGCTTCTGCTCGAGGCTGCCGTCGATCAGCAGCGTCCTTTCGCCATCGGGAAAATCAATCACGCACCAGCGCTCGTTGTCCGCCGCGACAGGGTCTTCCGGCAACGTGGCCCGCACCACGTGCTTGCCTGGCTGAGGAAAGTAAACCTGGACACGGCGCGTGAGCGTTTCGCCGGGGCCGATTTTTTCAAGCAGTAGCGTGGCGAGATCTTCACGTATCCCGGCCCGACTTTCCGGCGGCGTCTTGGTAAGATCCTCGGGCGGATAAAACGCGGAGGACAGCTTGAGCTGCACCTTGCTCACCTCGGTGACGCCGAAATTCTTGACTTTCACATTCACGAACAGCGGTACGCCCGCGGCGCGCGTGTCATCGGCCGGTAGAATCTCGACGATGCCCAGGTTGGGCTCGCGGCTGCGGGCGCAATTGACAAGGTGGATGTCGGCTTTGGTTTTCTTGATTTCTTCCAAAGCCGTCCGCAGCTCAGCGGGAGTTCCCCAGTCCTTCAAACGAAAATCGGAAAGGACATAGACAATGGCAGTCTCATCCTTGGCTTGAGCGAGCAACTCACGAAGCATGCCCAGTGCGTCGCGCGGGCCAAGAGCAAGGTCGGTGGGTTCCCAGCTTCGCTGCTTCTTCTCCAAGGTCAGGTCGAATTCGCTGTCGATAATCTCGCTGTTAAAGTCGGCGGCCGAGTTGGCGGAAACATCGCCTCCGCCGCGAGCCTGCGAATAGCGGAGCACGGTGAGCTTTTGCGGGTTATCCGCGGATTTGGCCCCGCTGACGATGCTGGATAGGACCTGGCGGCTGGCGTCAAAAGCACTTTGTCCGGCGACCCGGTCGGACATCGAATAGCTGTCGTCGAGCAGCACGTAGTGATGCGTCGCCTTGCCGCCGAAAAGGGCCAGCCATTGGTCGCGTGTCTTGAGCTGGGCCAGCATCGCCACCAAGAGCACCACGGCTGCCATCCGGGCCAAGAGCAACAGAAGCTGCTTGAGCCAGACCCAGCGGCGGTGCTTCTTGTAGCTTTGCAGCAGGAACTCCATGGCAGCCCATTTCACTCGCTTGTGCCGCATCATGTTGATCAGGTGGATCAACAAGGGCAGCAGGGCGAGCAAAAAGCCCCATGTCAGTGCCTGGTAAACGAATTGCATTGGGGGGAGTGAGTAGGTGAGTGGTGAGTAAGTGAGTGGTTGGAGGTGGTTATTCTTCGCTTTGTTGGCAGCGGCGGAGGTAGGCCATGTAGCCGTTGAAGCGGCCGATGAGCGTGTACGCCTCGGACTTCAGTTCGGCAATCAATTGCGGTTCCGAATAACTCTCGTCCAGACAAACATTGAAGTCGTCGAGTATTTCATCGATAGAGCCGCGGGCGATCCGGCAGAACCGAAGGTTTTCTTGGTAATGCCATCGTCCGTGTCCCTCGGCAATATTATTGGTGATCGATACCGCGGCGCGGCGCATCTGCGGGTTGAGGCAATACTTCTCTTGCGGCGGCAGTTGTTTGGCCAGCATGTAAATGCGTTTCCGAAACTCTCGGGCACTTTGATATAGTTCGAAGTCATCCAGTCGAAAGCGACCTGCTTCCACGGCGCGTTTCTCCTATCCTACTCACCACTCACCACTCACCACTCACTCCACATTACAACCGATTCATCACTGTGATTCTCTTGCTAAGGTACGTTGCCAAAGCAGCGTCGAGCGGTTCGCTGGTGCGGACGAGGGCGTAATCGCAACTGTTGCGGGCACATTCGCGGCGGACTTCGTCGAGGAAGGCCTGCAGCGATGCGAGATAACCTTCGCGCAGCGCTCGCGGGTTGCAGTTCAAAAAGTCCATCGACTCCAGTCCTTCAAACCGGGTCGGGCCGGAGAAGGGAAAATCGAGTTCCTCGTCATCCATCACGTGAAAAACCAGCACGTCGTGGCCCCGCTGCCGAATGAGCTTGAGCCCTTTGATGAGGCCGGGGCGGTCGGCGAGCAGGTCGGAGACAATAACAATCATGCCGCGGCGGGGAGCCGTTTCGGCAATAGTGCGGAGCACGCCGTACATGTCGGTCTTGTCCGCCGGCTTTTGGACGGCGAGGGAATCGACGATGGAGAAGATGTGGTTGTGGCGAGTGCGGGTCGGGACCGTGCTGCGGATCTTTTCGTCAAACGCCATGCAGCCGACAGAGTCCTGCTGTTTGAGGACGAGATAGGCGAGGCTGCAAGCGAGCGTGCAAGCGTATTCGTACTTGGTGAGCGGGCCGTTGCCATACTGCATGGAATTGGAGATATCCACGAGCATCTGGCAGCGGAGGTTGGTCTCTTCCTCGAACTGCTTGACGTACAGCCGGTCCTGCCGGGCCCAGACCTTCCAATCGACATGGCGCAGGTCGTCGCCGGGGACGTATTCGCGATGCTGCAGGAACTCGACCGACTGTCCGAAGTAGGGGCTGCGGTGCATCCCCGAGAGGAAGCCTTCGACCACGTGCCGCGCCCGCACTTCCAGCCGCGAGATCCGCTTGATCGCTTCAGGATGCAAAAATCTTTTTGAACCGGGCATCGCTGAGTAGCTCGTCTTCCTTGGTGGGGGTGCTGGCAATGAGACGGTCGATGATTTTGTCGGCCGATACCCCGTCGCTCTGAGCGGCGAAGTTGACGACCAGGCGGTGCCGCAGAACGGGTTTCGCCAGGGACTGGATGTCCTCCGTGGAAACATGCGTGCGGCCGCGGAGGATGGCCCGGGCCTTGCCGCCGAGAATCAAAAACTGCACCGCGCGGGGACCGGCTCCCCAGCCGACCATGTCCTGCACGAAGTCGGGCGTGCCCGGCGTGCCGACGCGGGTTTGGCGAACGAGCGAGAGGGCGTAGCGGATGATGTGGTCGCTGACGGGGACCTCGCGGACGATCCGCTGGAGCTCGATGATGTCCGCTGCGGAGAGGACGGGGCTGATCGTGTCGTGCTGTAAAGCGGTCGTGCGGCGGGCGACTTCGAACTCCTCGTTGAAACTGGGGTAGTTCACAAAAACCTTGAACATGAAGCGGTCTTGCTGCGCTTCGGGAAGCGTATAGGTCCCTTCCTGCTCGATGGGGTTCTGCGTCGCGAGGACGAAGAACGGGTCCGTCAGTGGATGACGAACGCGGCCCACGGTGACTTGCCGCTCTTGCATCGCTTCGAGCAGGGCGGCCTGCGTCTTGGGAGGCGTGCGGTTGATTTCGTCGGCGAGAATGACATTGGAAAAGACCGGCCCTTCCATGAAGCGGCGCTCGCGCGAGCCGGTGCTGCGGTTCTCTTCTAGAATCTCCGTTCCGGTGATGTCCGCCGGCATCAAGTCCGGCGTGAACTGGATGCGGCTGAAGGTGAGATCGAGCGAACGAGCCAGCGTGCTGATTAACAGCGTTTTGGCGAGACCCGGCACTCCTTCCAGCAGGCAATGGCCGCGACTGAAGAGAGAGATGAGCAGCTCTTCAATCACCTGATGCTGGCCGACAATGACCTTGGACAATTGCTCGCTGATCTTCTCGCGAGCGTCCGCCAGTTTGCGGATGGCGGAAGACTCGGCGATGGTGGCTGACACAACCTCGCTTTGGCCGGGGGAGCTCATGCGGCATTACCTTGCGGGCAGGGGGTTGGGCGGGTTTTTGCGGGAGAGGACCTTAAAGGCAGGGAATGACTAGCGTTTAGTGTCCTGCCGGTAAGGAATCGTTCGCGCGGGGAGGAGAGCGACTGTTACCAGAATAATTCAAAATAGAGGAAATGCATAGCGCTGGCAGACTCTGCGGATTATTCCGACCGCCAAACCGGCAGGGTCAAGAAATGAGCATGGCCACGAAACCAAATCGGCTCGAGGCCATTTCAAAAAGCTTAGCCCACGCGTCCACGCGGGGAAGCGCCGCGTGGACTCGGCGGCTAAGCAATGACTAGCCCTTCCGATTCCTGCGGATGGGTGTTCCCAAGTTCGTGAAAAACTCGTCGGAACTCTCGTCTGGCTTGGTGTCGGGGGAGTCTTCGCTCCGGCAGACGCTGGGACGATCCCAATCCGTCTGTCCCAAGAGACTGTCCACGCTCGCGGCATGAACCACTGGTGCCGGGGCTTCAGCCCCACTGTCCGTGGAAACTCCACTCGAACTGCCGGCACTGGGGCTGGTCAGCACGATCGGAGAAAGGGGAGCGGCAAAATCGGCCTCTCCTTCCCCTTCACCGGAAGGAACCAAGGGCTTGGGACGATTGAGGAAGTTGATGACCATCAGGGCATCGACTGGGCTGATCTCGTTGTCGTGATTGACGTCGCGCTTCCAGACTGGTCCACCTTCGCCGCCTCCCGACGGATCGAGATTCTCGTTCAGGTAATTCACAACCAGCAGGGCATCAATCGGGCTGACCACGCCATCCAGGTTCACATCGACGGGCATCCAGAGGTTGGTGTCATCCCCTTCTCCCGATCCCAAAACGCTGATGTTGGGGAAGGAAGGTTTGTAATAGACCTGGGTGGGGGGAATCGACTGAATATCGGAAAGGAGCGGGTTCGGATCAACGATGAACACTGTGATGTCGTGGTCGGGTGAGATATCCGCGGGATCGGCAACGAATTGCAGGTTGCCAGCACCGGTCGTCAGGAACTCCTTGGTGAAGACGCGCTTGGCGAGCGACCCGGGGCCATCTTCCGTTCCACTGTAGGTGGCTCCAATTTCGTCAATCAGGCCGGGTGTACCGCCAAAGCCTGCCTTCTGATCCTGATATTCGCCTCCGAAGACAATGGGACCGAAGGGTTGAACCTTGGTCCGGTCATAGAGCAGATCCATGTATCCAGAGAAAACACCGGCGAAATCGATCGGAGGAACTTGCGAGTTATCAATCGCGGATCCTGGCGGGCGAATGTCGGTGACGACGCCGCGGACCAGAATGGAGGTGCCGAGCGGTATCAGGGCCCCATCCGGCAAAGGCAGGCCGGTAACCTTGTCGACCACCTGCAACTCAAACTGAACCAATGCGCCATTGAAGGGAGTGCGCGCCGTGTTCAATACCTGGACGGTGACTTTTCCAGTGGATGTCTTCGCCAGGCCATCGATGATCGTGTAAGAAAAACTGTCTTCTCCCTCGTAGCCCGCCGTCGGGGTGTAGCGATAGAAGTCGTCGTTGAAGTTGGTGGCGGTGCCGTTGGTGTCCACAATCACGGTCCCATGCAGGGCAGTCGGCGGCGTTTGCGTCAAAAATCTGACAGCGCCGCCGGTCCCTTGCACGTCGTTGGCCATCACGTCCAATTTGTTAGCGGAACTACCGACCAGCACGTCGAACGTGTTGTCCACCGCAATCGGATCGCGCGGAACAAATCGTACGGTCACCGTGACGGTGGCCGGAGCCGAAACATGACCCGCCGGATCGCGATCCGTGTACTTGAAAGTATCGACACCGATAAAGCCGGTCGGGGGTTGATAGGTGTAAAAATCATCAGTCGGATCCGACGGCGTGCTGTTGGTATCGAGCACGACCTGGCCCTGAGTGCCGGTCAAGTCCAGCCCCGCGGGGTTGATGCCGGCTGGTCCCGTGGCGCTGGGCAGGTCATTGGCCAGCACGAGCAGCCGGTTCTGAAAGAGCAGCGAATCGTTATCCACAGTGAAAGCGTCATCGACTGCCGTGGGATTGGTCCCTAAGATGGCGACCCGATAGTCCTCAACTTCTCCGCCAAGGGCAGTCCCCTTGGGGCCGATTCCGTGCTGTAAACTGTAACGGAATCGAGCGTAGGAGGGACCTAGTCCCGCCGTGATTGGAACGGTGAAATTCAGCGTCGTAGTGCCGGTCGTCAATTGCACGTCGTTGAAAATCTTTTCGCCCGAGTCGTTCCAGTCGCCATCCCGGTTGTAGTCAATGAAGCCTTGCAAGTAACCGGCGGCAAAGGTGCCGGTCGAAGAAGTTACGGTGGCGGTCGCCCCCTGTCCGGGAACCAGGTTGCTCAGAATGACGCCGTCTTCGTCGTCGGTGGCTGCGTTCAGGTCGTCTCCGTTGGCATTCGCACTCGGAACGCCATTGGCTTCCACATCCGCCCGAGCACCCAAGTAGAAGCCCTGCAGGAAGCCGTGCACGGCACCTCCTTGTGAGATCAGTGTCGGATAGGGAGCAGGAGCATCGCCATAGTCAAATGCGGCGCGGTTGCCGAAATTGATGCCCGGGGTGACGGTTCCGCGGGTGACAATGACTCCAGCGTTGGCACCCAGATCGGTTCCGAGCGGATCGGGGAAGATCTGCAGAAAGCCCGGCTGGTAGACTTCGCGGACGAAGTAGGTGCTGGGGGCAACGCTGGGGGCAACATTCAAAATGGTGTAGTTGCCGAACTGGTCGGTGACGGCAGCCGGTTCGCCCAGCGCAATCTTGTTGTCATTATTCACGTCCACATAAATAACGACACCTTGGATGCCGGGCTCGCCCGGATCCATCACGCCGTCGCCGTTGAGATCGTTCCACTTGCGGCCATGGATTTCGCCGGGAACTTCCTGCACGCCAAAGTTCACGGCGTTCACGATCGATGTCTTGGTGGCCAGCGTCACTGATTGCGCGGCGGAGGCGACCGGGAAGGTCTGGCGATAGGTGGCCTGGATGACGGGACGTACATTGAAGGTCCCCGGACCAAAAATGCCACGTAGCAGATACGTCCCGTTAGCGGCTGACAATGCGGAGGGCTCGTTGGTGTTGAACACGCCGTTGTTGTTGAGGTCGAGATACACGGTCCAACCCGCGATGCCGTTTTCGGTGCCATCAAAAGTGGCGCTGCCGTTGACATCCAGAAACACGGTGCCGCGGATTTCGTTGCGGGGAACCAAGTCCAGGGATTTGGCAATATTGAGGCGGCCACCCGTCAAGACCCGCGTGGCCAGATTGGGAACCTGGTCAACGCCTTGCAGAATGAAATTCTTGACCTGAGAGACCGTCAGGTTGGGATCGAGCGAGCGGAGCAGGCCGACGGCTCCGGCGACAATCGGCGACGCCATCGACGTGCCGTCGAAGTAATCGTAATTGAACGGAGGATTATAGAACGGGGGAACCGTACTCAGAATCTGCTCGCCGGGAGCTGCCAGATCGACCGTGGTCAGGCCGTACTGCGAGAACGTGGAGAGCACATCGTTGTTGTCCGTCGACGCGACCGAAATCAAACCGTTCACCAAATAGGTGGAGGGGTAATCCGGAATCGTGTCGTTGTTGACGGCGGCGTTTCCAGCCGAGGTCACGAACGGAATTCCGGCGTTGGACGAGGTGACAATGGAATCGTATTCCACGAAGGAAAACGGCGCACCGCTGGCCCCGTAGCTGTTGTTGCTAACGACAATATTGAAGCCGTACTGCGAGCGCATCTTGGCAATGTAGAGTTGAGCGCCGGCAATAGACGATGTCGTGAAGCCGGGGTTGCCCGCCTTGATCGACATGATCTTTGAATTCCAGTTAACGCCCGCGACGCCAATCCCGTTGTTCCCCACGGCGGCCGCAATGCCCGCCACGTGTGTGCCGTGGCCATCAAGGTCATCCGGATCGTTGTTGCCGTCGGCAAAGTTCCAGCCGAAAATGTCGTCGATGTAACCGTTGCCGTCGTTGTCGATGCTATCCGGGATTTCGCCGGGATTGGTCCAGATGTTTGCCGCGAGATCCGGATGCCGATAGTCAACGCCCGTATCAATGATGGCGATAATCGTGTTCGGACTTCCTACCAGGTAATCCCAGGCTTCTGTCGAATCGACATCCGCATCGGGCGTTCCAGGGAACAAGCCGGGTGGAATCGGGAACGGATTGAGGTTCACGGCCTGGCCGGTATTCTCGTGGCTCCACTGCTGTCCGAAACCCGGATCGTTGGGTGTCCTCCGCGCCTCGCGGATGAAGTTCGGTTCGGCGTAATAAACGGAACTCCAATTGTGAATCGATTGAATCACGCCAATCTGGGCGGATGGCATGGGGAAACTCATGGGAAACTGAACCTCAGCCAGGTTCAGTTCCGACCACCATTGCTTGATCGTCGCTCCCTGGCGAACGAACAATTCATTGGATGCCTGGGCGCGGGTCACACCGCTGTTGAAACGGACCATGACTTCGTTGTTCACGAAGTCTGCATTCTGCCAGTCGGCAACGGGAACCTCGACTCCTGCCAGGAGCGCTCGCCCTTCCAACGACTCGAACATCATCTGGCGAAAGCGGCGGCGATCCGCAGCTTTGGAAAGCGATTTGCGCATAGTGCGAAGCTTGGTTGTGGACTTTGTCGAGGCAGTTTTCACGACGATTTCCCTCTTGGGCCAGCCCAATATGTTGCCTGAAAGCGACGGCAGTCGCTAAAAGTAAGCGCCAGTCTAATTGCACCAAACCGGTTTTTCCATTTTTTTGCCGAAATTTACCCCGAGATAGGGATTGTTCCGCTTATGCCGGCTGCCGGGAATTGGGGCCTGTGGGGGTGGATTATAAATGCCACAAGCCAACTGTCAATAAAACAAGGCACGATCAACCCAAAAAACTCCAGTTCCGGGCCTCGGTTTGACGCAGCGAGGCGAAACTTAGTTCCCAGCGCAAAGAAAAGCCCTGGGGAACCAGAAGTTCCCCAGGGCTAAGAAGGTTGTAGGCCCTGAAAATCAGCCTCGCGGTTCAGGGGTGACGACTACCACATGAATTCCAGGCCAAGTTGCATTCCGTGATAGAAAACGTGGCCGTTGTCGTTCATGTTCACCGTCCGATTCACGCCGGGCGGCGGGAAGAAGAAGGACGGGGGCGTGGGGTTGAAGTTCTCGCTGGCCAAGGCCACGCCGTCCGCATACAGGAACTGATAACCGAGCTTCATCGTCCACTGGTAATTGAGGCGATAGGTCAGCATCACCGTGGCATCTCCCACGAAGGCGACGTCTTGGGCTTCGCCATTCTCCAGATAAGGTGACCCGAAGGAGGTCGCGGAGATCGACGAGTTCTGTCCGGCATTGTTGCCATAGACGCCGAACTTCGCCTCGCCACCCACTCGCAGTCCGGGGAACAAGCAGAACCAGATGTCGCCGCCGAACTGCATGCCGGTCAAGCTGTTGAAGATGTCGGTGTCATAGTAGGCGTTGCCTCCATTGATCGTCGATTGCGTATACAGGCTCATCTGCTCGTCCAGCTTGAAGTAACGCACGCCAATCAGCCACGAACCCTGATAACGGGAACTGGGGGCAATCCAACGCTGGCGGAAGTTGACTTCGAAGTTGTCAAACTTGGACGTGTACCGAGCTGTTTGCAAATCGCTCTGATCCGTTTCGTCGAACCCGTTGAAGGGAAGCGTCCCGAAATTACTGAAGGCCGAATACAGATTGCCGGCATTGTCCGTAACTGTCTCCGTCGACTCGTACCAGAACAGGCCGTAGTAGACAAACTCCGCGCTGCTGCCGGGACCGACCTGGCACAAGGCCGAGAAACGGAAGGCGGAGCTTTCGTTGAAGTCAAAGTTCTGATTGCTCAGCACGATCGGTCCGGCAATGCCCAAGCTCGTATAGGGAGTGAGCCGTCCCGCCCCTTCCCGTTTCAGCATCATGTAGTCCAGCGAAAAGTCATACCAGCGAACGGCTCCGCAGCCGCCGTCGGGATAAGGAGCGACGATGCCCAGCACGTCCCCCAGCAAGCCGTGGTGGCCGCCGCAATGATCGCAGCCCGCTCCGCCGCAGTAGGGGCAGTCAACGCCGAAGTCCTCCGCGTTCGCGGGGCCTCCCTGATAGTCTCCCTCGACCGGCATCGGCACCATCGGCATCGGCGCGCCCGCCTCGCCTCCAGGAATCGGAGCCGGCGTCGGCACCCCATCTTGCTGGAAGTAGCCCACTTGCTGGCCGTAGCCAGGCTGGCCGCCGGGCATCGCGCCGGGCGGGGCATACATTAAGACCGAGGGATCATACCCAGGGGCGTATCCCGGCGGCGGGCTCCCCGGCTGATAGCCCGGTGCGTAGCCTTGGGGATAGCCTTGTCCCCAAGCGGTTCCGCTCAAGGTCAGGATCGTCAGCACGGGCAAAACCCAGGCCCATTGCATCTTCATCGAAGAGTCTCCGCGGCTCCAAGGAATCGGGCGCTGTTTCTTGACAGCGGGCTGTGCAGCCCTGCAGGGCAGCCGCACAGGTGTGTTATGCGAGCGATGGCGGGCGGCACTACCCTGGGGTAACACCGTCAGCCCTCGGAGCGACGCTTTTTTCGCTCGACAAAACCTATCGGCCCGGTATTACGGTCAAAATCAGTACTTTCGCTACAAACGGCAATTTTCCCAAAAATCAGAGACTCAACCCCCCTTTCCCAAACCTCCACCCCTCATCATTCCACCTCCTTGCACCAGCCTGCCGCGCCAGCGAAGGACACCACGGCCTGTTGAAAAAGGGGTCTGGCTCGGAGCCACGTGCAGATACTTCCGTGGAAAAGACGTTGTGACGACGTGCCTGACCCCATTTTCAACTCCACTTATAAGCCGCTTATCACCTGGTTTGATTCATAGATTCATGGTTCCGTTTTTGATACATCTTTGCATCAGAATCATGCCATAGACCATTGCTAGAACATCACTTCCGCCAATCGTCATCGCTCCGTTTTGGCCTGAATCACCCTTTTCTTGATTCGTGAATCACTCCACCATTCCGGGGGGACTCACTCGTGGATTTATAAGCTGTTTTCAAGCCCGTTGGAGTCCCGCCTTCAGGCGGCCCTGATCCCCAATCCTCTTCCCGTCTCAAATCCCAAATCCCCTCCCCCCAGACCGCGCACAGCCCTCCCTGACTACTGTACGTAAGTGTACATATGCCGGTTGGCACAGGCAAGCCTTGGCCCCGAAGAATTCTCAAGATTTCTCAGCAACCACCCCTCTGCCTCGAAGAAGCTTCCGTGGCAAAGCTCGCGTCCAGCACCGCATCTTCGCTAAAGTGAACCAGCTCATGGCCCTGGCGGACCAGCTCGAAGCGGAACTCACCAACCGCGCGAGATTCCCGCGTCCTCCTCGAAGCCATCCTCCACGAGGCGCTCGCGTAGCCGCACGCGGCCCGCGTGCTGGCTTCGGGGTGAGTGACGGCCGCGAAAACGAGGAAGCCGACACGCGGGCCGCGTGTGGCTACGCGCCCCGAGAGTGGACGTTCCATCCCGAACGACGTGGGGCGGCGACGGCGGATGCAAAGGCGCTCTTGTGCGACCGCTTGGTGCCTGGAGTGTTTTTCTCCACCGCCACCCGCACTCTGCCGGCTCGCGAGAGGACTCGCGGCCTACTTTGTGGCTTACCCACCTACCAGCGGCTGGTGGCCGAGGGCGCGGCGGGTGACGGAGAGTTGGCCGGCGTGGAGACCTTCGTGCCAGATGGCGAGCTCGAAGACGGAGGCGAAGTCGGGGAGGAATTCCGGGGCACCTTCGGGAGTTTTCTTGGCCAGGTCGTCGTCCGAGAGCGTGGCAAGCACTTCCAACAGTTTGGAACGCCGCTCCCCCATCGTGGCGAGGACCGTTTCCGGTGGCGGGTACTGGTCCGGCTGGTCGGTCGGCTGCGATCCCATGCCGAAGCGGGTGTTAAAACCGCTGAGCGGTATGGTGCTGGCCGGGGAGACGAGCGAGAGCAGGAAGTTGTCAGTGTTCGCCATGTGGCCGACGAACCAGAGCGCGTGGTTGCAGCCGGGATGGACCTGGTGGACCCAGTCGTGGGGAGATTTGAAATCGGCCAGCAGCTTCTCGCTCATCTGGCGCGTACTGTGGAGCTGGCGCTGTAATCGCTGCTGAAGGCTCATGAGGCGGCGCAAGATTCGGGACGGCCAAGTGAGGCCTTCCTACGTTGGGACTTTCCGCCGCCGATTATACCAGTTCGCGGATCGGCGATTGATCGGCGACGAGATATTGCGGCCGGCCGGAGGGATCGACAAGCTGAGCCTTGCGGACGTCGATTCCCATGTTGTGGTAGAGAGTCGCAAAAACTTCCAGCAGATGGACCGGGCGGTCCTTGGCTTCTTCGGCATTGGCGGTGCTGGTGCCGATGACCTGGCCGTTTCGCATGCCGCCGCCGGCGAGGAACCCCATCGCCACGCGGGACCAGTGGTCGCGGCCGGCACCGGGATTGACCCGCGGAGTGCGGCCGAACTCGCCCCACATCACCACGGTCACATCCTTCTCCATGCCCCGGTCGTGCAGGTCATGCAGCAGCGAGCTCAGGCCCCGGTCGAGATTGGGGAGTTGGCGGCGGAGGTGGCCGAAGTTGTCGCCGTGCGTATCCCAGCCACCCCAATCGAAGGTGACGACGCGAACGCCGGCTTCGACCAGGCGGCGGGCGGTGAGGAACATTCGTCCTTCATCGCGGCCATAGCGCTCGCGGACTTTGGGGTCTTCCTTTTCCAGGTCGATGGCGTCCGCTACTTTGCCGCTGGTGACCACGCCGACGGCCCGCTGCGTGAAGCTGTCGAGGGCTTTCATCTTGCCGCTGCCGTCCACGTCGCGGCGGATTTTGTCGATGGAGGAAAGCAGATTGGTCCGGCCGCTGAGCCGGTCTTCAGTCATGCCGCCGACGAGTTTCAGATCGCCCCCCTGCGGCCGATAGGCCTTGTAGGTGGGGCCGAGAAACCCTTCGTGCCCTTCGTTATATGCCACGTACGGCGGGGCACCTTCGCCAGCCGGCCCCTGAAGTTTGGCGACCACCGAGCCGATGCTCGGCCGCC
The DNA here is from genome assembly GCA_005778405.1 of Planctomycetaceae bacterium. Lineage (GTDB taxonomy): Bacteria > Planctomycetota > Planctomycetia > Pirellulales > Pirellulaceae > SXOA01. The sequence continues at coordinate 1,607 of SXOA01000073.1, read as the reverse complement.
CGCCAACGTTCCGCAGATCGTTGCGTCCCCAGCCGGTCTGCGTATGGAAGTTGCTGTGGTCGTCGTAGCTGCCGACCAGCGAGCGAATGATGGAATATCTCTCCGCCATTTGCGCCAGGAGCGGGAAATGCTCGCAGATTTCGATTCCTGAGACGTTGGTCTTGATCGGGTTGAACTCGCCGCGGAATTCGCGCGGGGCGTAGGGCTTGAGATCGAACATATCCTGGTGGGACGGGCCGCCCCCCAGGTGGATATTGATGATCGCCTTGTGCGACGAGCCGGTTCCCGCCTGGGCCTCCGCCCGCAGCAAGCCAGCCAGCGTCAAGCCGCCGATTCCCAGAGCCCCCACCTGCAAAAAGCTTCGCCGCGAAACTCCATCGCAATACCGTTGCTTCGTGCCGCAGTTGATGGTGAGCATGGGGGGCTCCTGAAGGAGAATGGGATTTAAGGACGGACTTCCTTACTATGATGCTTCGGCAGGGGTTCGTTACGCCCCTAGCGGCAAAATATCTAATTCCGTTTATATGTTCCCCAGGGGGTGCAAGGCAAGGGAAATTCCAAAAAAAGGGGGAAGTCGGCCATTCTCATTCCTTTATCTCCGCATCACGAAGCCTTCGATTCTGGCCACTTCATTTTTCGGTCCTTCCCTCCCTCCCTTTTTGACTGCTGGAGAGTCTGCCGAAAGCCCAATGCGAAAGATGGCTAAGGCCCAGTTTGTGCAGGCCGCACCGCTTAACGCACCGGCGGAGTCGAGCGGATGGACAAAGTCTCGGCAACTGGTTCGAGCGGCTCCGAACTCGCGCAAACTCCGAGCTATAGTGGCGTTCCGGGAGGCTTCGGGCAGAAACGGGTGGTACATAAACGTGCGCCTATATTTCGAGGCGAAGGGACGCTCCGTTTCCGCTGGCGGATTATGCCGGTGGAAACGACGAGGACGGACTTTCGCTTCGTGAGGGTGTTGGAACCGCTTGAAAGCGGGATTCCAACGGGTCGCAACCACTCTCCCACGGCACGAGGCTTCCCCCATGCTCATGCGACACGTCCATCCCAAGCTCCAGTTCACGCACATGCTGCCGTACGGCGCCATTCTCCATGATAATGGCGTGCAGTTTGTCGTTTTCAGTCGCAGCGCCAAGGAAATGCGGCTGCTGCTGTATGACGAAGTGGACGACACCGAGCCGACCGAGATCATTCCCTTCGAGCGCGAGACCGACCGCTGGGGCGACATCTGGAGCATTTTCATTCCGGGGGCGGGAACCGGCCAGCTCTACCATTTTCAAGCCGACGGCCCGCGCGACCCCGAAAGCGGTCAGTGGTTCGACGGCAAGGCCCGGCTGATTGATCCCTATGCCAAGGCGCTGGCCGGAAGTTTTCAGCCTTCGCCGGACGGCATCATTCGCCCCCCCAAGTGCGTCGTCGTCGACGACTACTTCGAATGGGAAGGGGACCGCCACCTGCGGAAGGGAGTCTCCGAGTCCATTATTTACGAGACCCATGTCCGCGGCTTCACGCAGCACAAGTCGAGCGCGGTCCAAAACCCCGGCAGCTCTGTGGGCATCATCGAGAAGATTCCATATCTCACATCGCTCGGCGTCACCGCGGTGGAG
>SXOA01000072.1 GCA_005778405.1 Planctomycetaceae bacterium | reverse complement strand
TGTTCCACTCGGTGGGGGCTTTCGCGTTGGTCAAAGCGGTTTGATTGCCGCGGCGCGTCGAATCGCGAGTCTTCGTCGTCCCACGGCGATTGTGCAGGAAGGCGGTTATCGTGTTGACAAACTTGGCGGCTATGTCGTGACCTTTCTTCAAAACTTCACGCACTGACGTAGGATTGCCGAACAAAACGCTCAACCGGACACGGCCCATCGGGCGGATTCGGTTGGGTTCAGGCTCCTTGCGGGCCGTGCCGGTTAGCTTGTCGTTCGGCGGAGGAGGAAGACTGGTGAACAAAGATCGGTGTCCCCGTTGCGGTTTCAGCTATGCCTGGGACGGCGAGCGTTGTGGCCACTGCCACCCGCCGCCTCGGCCGCCTCCGGCTGAAAGTCGCCCACCAAACGCTGAACCGCCAAAGGTGAAACGCCAGCGCCCTGGGCGGGTTGCAGTCGATGATCTTGGAATCACGTATCAGGATCCGTCCGGTCGCGTCTTCCGACTCGAATGGCACCTACTGCGAGAGGTGGTCGCGGAGTGTGCGGGTGGAGTCGCGATGGGAAGGGGTGTGCCCGACGAGCTTTTTTTCGGCATTCCGTACACGACCCTTGTGGCCGATACCGCCGAGTTGAGTGTGCCCGCCGAGTGCGAGGGCTTCTCGGAATTCGTCGCGAAGTTGACTGCACTGCCAGGGTTTCCTAGCGAGGAGTTCCACAGGGTCCTTGTCCCGGACCCGGCCGAGTACAGGGTTGTAGTGTGGCGACGGCCCTAGACAAGTTAAGGGCACGCCGAACCAACGGCTGAAGTTGAGCGGGGCCGCCATCCTGGTTTTCCGCGTTTCGACGTCTTTGCAGGCGACCCCGGCAACTTAGCCGTACCGTCCGTTAGCGATCAAAAACAATTCCTGGACGGTCGCCATGAAGTTCGATGCGAACGATCACAAAGCATTCTTTAACGACCTCACTGACGAAGGGTTTCACATCTTCAGCCGACAGCATGCCCAAAGTGCAGGATTTTACCCCAACGCATTTCCGTGGTACCCTGAACTTGACATCTCTGACATCAAGGACGGTGACACAATCACCATTCGCGCATTCTTCCCAACGAGCAAAACGGCAATTCCCACAATCGACAGCGGGCACATAGACCTCAAAGTGGAATATGTTGATCGCGATGCGAAAACGGTATTTGGCAACATACTCACCGAACTCCCCACCGCATTTGCGCTTTCAAAAGGCACCACAATCGAAGTGAATCTCGATGAAGTTTTGTCGGTTCAAGATCGCTAACCATCCGTTCCACCGGAGCCGCGGGCCGCGCGGTTTCTGAAAACATTGTCGTTCGCCGCGGCCCGGTGAACGGGTTCGTTAGCGGCAAACCGCGCCGATGGCACCGCCGGGATAAACCCGGCGGTTCGATGATCTGTGTTTTCTAACCATTTCTCCCAAGGAGGAGCATCCATGCTGAAGTTCGTCGCTGCGAGCCTCGTCCTCGTGACCGCGAATGCCGTCGCGGCTGCCGATGAGTTTGTGGGGTTCATCACCAAATTCGAAGACGGCAAGATGACCGTCAAGAGGTCCAAGGGTACCGAGCCGCCCGAAGAAGTCACCCTGAAGGTCGCCGACAACGTCAAGATCGTCAGAGGCAAGGTCAACCAGGACACGATGAAGATCGAGGCCGGCGAAGCCTTTGAAGGCGGTAAAGACGCCCTGGCCAAGCAGGTCAAGGAAACCGCCGAGCGAGTCAAGAAGTACATCGAAGAAGGCAAGAAAGGTTTCGGCCTCGGCGTCTTCGCCAGAATCGTCACCGAAGGCGACAAGGTCACCGAAATCCGGGTCACCGGCGGAGGCAAGAAGCAGCAAGATAAATAACGACCACTCTTCGCACTCAGCAATGGATCATGGACGATGGTCTATACCAATGGCCCCCGCCCCCGCCGCCCCCCGCTTCTCGAATGTATTTACCGCCGAAAGCGCAGAGGTGTATCAAGACAAGTCAGGATGTCGCGCCATCGCGCGGGGCAGTCGCTAACAGCGTCAAATAGCAGATCGGGCTACTCACTCCTGGCACGTCTCGGAGTGACGGCCTACTCCTTTCCGAACCCCGTCTTTCTCCCCAGCAGTTTTTCCTTCGTCGCCCACAGGCCGGCGGACGGCGTCGGAATGAAATAGATCCGTTCGCGGCCGAGCTGGTTAAAGCCCTCCTGGAGCTTGTCGATGGGATAATAGCGCAGCGCTTCTTTCAAATCGGCGAATTGAAAGTTCACCTGCTCGATGTCCGCCTGCGTCAGGTGGCCTGGGGCGTAGGTGATTTTGAAACGCCCCTCGGACGAGCCGTGAAGGAGGTGGGCGGTGGCGTGGGCCAGGTCCTGCATGTCGGCGTTCTGTTTGTAAAGCTCCATGACCTTCGGCGTGCCGCAATAGCCGTACTTGCGGATAAAGGCATCGACTTCGGGCTGCTCGCCGAACCGTTTGAGGCCGGGGGCGATGATGACCAGTTCGCCGCCATCGGCCAGAGCCATGCGGGTGCGGTAGATCGCTTTGTTGGCGACCCACGTGCTGAAGAACTCATCCCCCTGCATCACGCAGACCACTTTCCGCAGCGGCTCATCGAGGATGGTGATGTTCTGCTCGCGGGCCTGGCGGGCGGCTGCGAGGTAAGTATCGAGGTCGTCGCCCGCGTGAAAACCCGTGTGGACGAGCTGGCCCGTTTTGTCGCGGGCCAGCACCACTTGGATGTAAAAGTCCGGCAGCCGGCCGAGGAACTGCTCCTCCGCCTGATTGAATGCCTGCCGCACGGGCGTGAGCAGGTTGCCCAGGTTGTTCTCAATCCCGCAGCAGGCCGCGGCCATGTGGGCGGCACAAATCAGGTCCTTGCCGCCGAGACCGATGAAGTAGTTTTTGTTGTGGTTCGCGAATCCGAGCACTTCGTGCGGGACGACATGGCCGACGTTGATGACCAGGTCCCATTTCTCCTCCATCAGCATCCGGTTGAGCACGATGGGAAACGGCCAGTCCGCCACGCCGCTGGTGACTTGCTTAATGGTGTCGCCAGAAAGCTCGCCGACCTTCACACACCCGCCCCGCCAGTCATGAGCATGAATCCGCTCATTGGGAATCGAGCCAAACATCAGCCGATTCTGCTCCGGCGTGTGCGGCTCATGCTGGCCCAGCGTGGGGATGATATGGACGTCGCAGGAGTCCTTGAGCAAGTGATACAGATACTCCGTAATCCACCCCGCCCCGGAGTGCATCCGCGTGATATCCGGCGGGAGGAGCAGGACGCGCCTGGGATTGAGGCAAATTTGCTGCGCCGCCTGTTGGAGAGACTGCCGCAGCAGGTCTTCGACTTTGGAGCGAGGGATACTGGGCGCGGTATACGAAATCCAGGGCACTAATCAACTCCCTTTGAAAGACGCATTTGCCTAGGGGTTCTTCCGTGGCTCATCGGGTGGAATTGGGGGAACACTCGGTACTTTGGCCATCGCGGCCAGGAATTTTTCGCGACTCCCTCTTGCCGCCCGCATGCGGAAGTACTCCTCGCCAGAGAGTGCCTCCAGCTTTTCCGCGACGGCCGAAGTGGCAAATTGGTCAACTGAGATATTTTGCTTCGTCGCAAAGTCCCGCAACCTTTGCAGGCTTTCTTCAGGCAGATGAAGCTGAATTGTGGTCATGATGGCAGTTCCTGGCTGTCCAAAAACTCTCGGGGTGAACAAGCCGTGACTCCAAATGCCTCCGTGCCTGTGAAGTCGCTCGCGTTAAAAGTGACGATAAAGGGACTCTGGCTCGCCACGGCAAGTTCCAAAACCATGTCATCGCTGGGATCGGGCAAACTCGGCCGCCAATGGAAATGAACTGTCGTCAGTTCGGACACGCTGTAGATATAGTCCAGAATGTCGTCAACGTCCGCTAACGTCAATGATAGTTGGCCCGCCAGTCGCTTGCATACATCTTCGTATTCGAGCATCAAAGCAACCGACAGGCAGATTTTGAACTTTCCGTCGCCGGCTTGGGCCAGCAACTCGTTGGAGGAGCCGCGGTCAGAGCGCAGAGCCGCAATGAGGACATTGGTATCGACAACAATGTTCGGGCCGCTCACAGCGACAATCCTTGGTCTCTACTTTTTCATCGCCGGCAAAATCACCAGCCCCTTCGCCCCCAAATCAATCCGAAACACCCCGCCTTCCCCAGCTTCCTTCCCGATGCCGCCAGTGATGAAGAGCTGGTCGTGCTTCGGGCCGCCGAAGGCGACGTTGCTGGTGGTGACATTTCCGCCGTCGTACTGGCGGATGAGCTTGCCGTCGGGCGAGAGGACTTCGACTTTTTTCATGCCGTAGTGGGCAACGTAAAGATTGCCGGCTGCGTCTAGGCACATTCCGTCGGGCTGGGCCTGCATGTAGTCGCCGCTCTCGTGCTTGGGGAGATCGGCAAAGAGCTTGCGCTCGCCAACCCTGCCGGGGCCTTTCACTTCGTAGACAAGCACACGGTTGAGCTGGCTTTCGGCCAGGTAGAGCTTCTTCCCGTCCGGCGTGAGGACGATGCCGTTGGGATAGGCCAGCCCTTTGTCGATGAGATGCACCTTGCCGGCCTTGTCCACAAAGTGGGCACGGCCGATCAGCTTATCCCGGCCGCTGTCGCCTGGATCGCTGAAATAGAAACCGCCGCTCGCCGTGTCCAGAGTCAAGTCGTTGGGACCGAGCAACGGCTTGCCGTCGAATTCCTTGGCGGCATGTTCGAGCATTTTGCCATAAGCGGAAAGATGCAGCACGGCATGGTGGCTGGCGTCACAGACCAGGTGCGTGCCGTCCGCCAGGATTTTGTGGCCGTTGGGTGCGCCGGTTTCCGCCCAAACGGAGTTCTTTCCGTCCAGCGAAAACTTCGTGATGGTCTTTCCCCACGAGACATAGCCATTCCCCACGTGATCGAAAACCACTCCTTCGCAATAGGCGGGGACGCGGAACAATTCCACCGTCTTGGCCTTGTCCGCAGCCGGCAGCTCGTCCGCGGCGGAAGCGGTGCGAGTCAGGGCAAGAAAAGTTACAAACAGCAGGCTCAAAACGAGTGTGCGGCGCATGGCGGCGGCTCCGAGAGAGGGGTATGGGCTCACTGGCTGCAAGTTTAGCCGACGAATTGCCGGGCGTCACTCTGGCGGACTATCATGAAGGAGCATCCTCACTCTCACACCCATCCATGTTCCCCGTGTTTTCCGTGTCCAACTACCGTCTGCTTCTGATCTTGTTCCTGCTGACTTTTTCGCCCCTGCGCGGGCAGGAACTCGAAGACCCCAATCAGCCTTCGTCGCCGGAAGTGCTGGCGGAAGTCGAGCGGCTGGTGGACGACCTGAGCGGTGAGTCCTATGACGCCCGCGAGGCGGCCGGGCGGCGGCTGGTGAACATCGGCGAGGCGGCCTGGGAGCGTGTGTTCGAGGCTTCTCAATCGGCCAGCGATCTGGAGCTTCGCTACCGGGCAAGCGAACTACTGAAGACATTGGAAAAGAAGAAGTACAGCCCCATTCGCATCTGGGAGGAGCATCGGGACATCGTGTGGGCAGTCGCCTTCTCGCCAGACGGACGCTTCCTGGCCAGTGGCGGGGGCGGACAGGAGCTCAACGGCAATTGGACCGAGGGGGCGGACTTTTCCCTCCGCATCTGGAACATGAAGGACGGCTCGCTCCACAAAAAGCTCGATGGCCATAAAAACGCCGTCACCTCCATCGCCTGGTTCGCCGACTCGAGCCGCCTAGTCTCTTCGAGCAGCGACAACACGGCCAAGATTTGGGACGTGGCAGCGGGAACAGAAACGGCGACGCTCCTGGGGCACAGCGACCGGGTATCGGGCGTGGCGGTCTCAGAGGATGGCTCGCTGATCATCACCGGTAGTTGGGACAAGACCTGCATTTTGTACGACGCCAAAACCGGTAAAGCGGTGAAGCAGCTCGACCCGCCGCACTACGGCCGTATTTGGAGCGTCGCCCTCTCTCCCGACGGAAAAACAGCCGCGGTGGCGGGCGACCATCCCCATATTCGCCTGTGGGATCTGGAGAAGCTGACCGTAAAAAAGGAGCTCCAGGGTCACTCGCAAGCAGCCGTCGCGCTCGCCTTTTCCGCGAAGGGGGACCGCCTGCTCTCCGGCGGCTGGGACAACTCGGCCATTGTTTGGGACCTGGAAAAAGGGATGCCGGCCAAGGTGCTACCAGGCCACGGCGGGCGCGTGGAAGGAGTCGCCATCTCGGCAGACGGCAAGCGGGCCCTCACCGGCTCGCTCGACAAGAAGGTCCGCCTCTGGAACGTGGAAACGGGGGAACTTCTGCAAACCTACGACGGGCACACCGGCAGCATCGGCAAAGTCGCCATGTCCAAGAATGGCAAATACGCCGTCTCCGGCAGCTGGGACCACTCGGTTCGGCTGTGGCCGCTGCCGAAGTGAATGACGACTATCGGGTCGTCGTGGGCTTAGCGGCTTGCCTGGCCGCTTCTTGCTCGGCCTCTTCGTCGTAGATGGTCCAGATGGGAGTGGCCTCTTTCAGCGATTCCAACACTTCCTTGATTTTTGCGTCGCGGCGTTCTTTCTTGATCTTCTCCTTGATTTCCTTCTGGGCCTCTTCGAAGGGAATCTGCCGGGCGTCCGACCGCTCCAGCACCTGCACGATGTGATAGCCCCGTTCGTCTTCCAGGACTTCGCTGAGCCGTTTGAGCGGCAAAGAGAAGGCAGCGGCGTCGATCTTCTCCGAGGCCAGGCTTCCCTTGCTGATCCAGTCGTATTGCCCGCCGAAGGGGGCGTTGGCCTCGTGGGAAAATTTCTTGGCCACTTCGGCGAACGGAGTGCCGAAGAAGACGGCATTTCCCATCGAGCGGATCTGGTTGTTGGCGGCGGCCTTTTTCTGGGCCTCGGTGCGACCCTCGGAGCGGCTGAAGTAGACGGAGAGCAATTCAAAGCGGGCCTTGGCGGGAACGGCGAACTTGTCGGCGTTCTGGCGATAATATTCCAGCATGTCCGCGTGCGTTACCTCGGGCTGCTTCTTGATCTTCTCGATGACGGCCGACTGCCCCAGGTTGTGCTCCTTGAACATGGCCATCTGTTTCGCCAGCGATGAGCCAAAGGTCCGCAGGTGTTCGTCAAGCTGGGCCGGCGTCTCCAGCTTGTTCTCCTTCATCAGCAGCGCCAGCCGAGGGAGGACGATGTCGGTGGCCATGAGATCGCCGATTTCTTGGCGGGTGGTGGCCTTGTCCATCTTCACCCGCATCTCCTCGAGCCCTTTGTCGAAGGCATTTTTCACATTCTTGTTGATGTCCTTCTCGGCCTCGACCGCTCTTTCTCCGGCCTTCTCAGCGAGCGTGCGGCGGAATTCCACGTACTGCAATTTCTTCTCCGCCAATTGCAACGTGATCGCGCGGATCCGCTGCTCGCGGTAGGTGTTCAGTTCGGCGAGTTGATACTTGTTGGTGATTTTGTCGCGGCTGCCGACTAGGTCTTGGTCGACCAGCGACGCCACATCCCCATAGAGCACCACCTGGTCCCCCACGCGGGCCACGATTTTTCCCGGCTCAAAGCGGTCCCCCAGTTCGTTAAGTGCGTCCCTGCGCGCCGCGTTCGCCTGGTCTTCGCCGGCTGCCGCCTGGCGAAGGACCGGCTCGCGAAACCCTGGCAGCGGTGCTTCCTCGGGCTCTTCGGAAAAATTGCCGAGCTTGGGAGGAGGCGCCGGCTGATTGACGATGGGAAAACGCTGGGCCTCTGTCGCCCTGGGAAAGTACGGATCGGCTCGTCCGCCGCTGAAGGGGCCGGGGGGAGGCTGGTCTTGGGCGAATGCTACCGAGCCGCCAAGCACTGCACTCAGAAAGGTCGCGCGAAGACGTAGCTTGGCCAGTTTCAATGAGCGGTGCGGCACGAAATCCCTCGGTGGCTAGTACCTCGTTCCCACGCTCGAACAAGGGGGTCGGGAGTCTTTGGCGTCGATGATTTTTCTGTACTACGAAGTCTTGGACGCCAATGACTCCCGACCCCTTTTCGGCAGAACGACAGCGGGCGGATTGTAGCCAGCCTATTTCGCCAGCCGCAAGACCGATTTGACCAGTCGCAGGATTTCCGCAGGTTTCGTAAGTCCTTTGGGAATCGGCAGATAGGCGCTTTTGTCGTCGACGACTCGCAGGTTTCCCTGGTGCTGGCGGGCAAGTTGTTCGATCCGGCGGCGGTCGCTGTAACGAAAGACGACGTACTGCTGCTCGATGAAAACAGCCGTGATGGACCAGGCGACGGCCTCCATTTTCAGCTCGGCCAGCTCCAAGAGGCGGACAGTGGGGAGCGGCGGCTCGCCGAAGCGGTCGACGAGCTCGCTGCGAAAATCGGCCAGCTCGTCGAACGTGCTGACCCGCGTGAGCCGGCGGTAAAGATCAATCTTCAGCCGCATGTCGTCGACGTAGTCGGCCGGCAGGAAGGCATCGCCGGGAAGATTGATGTCCACATCCAGCGAGAGGCGCGGGGCCATTTTTTGCAGCGTACGAACGGCGTTCTCCAAAAGCTGGCAATAGAGCTCGTAACCGACCGTGGCGATGTGGCCGCTCTGCTGCGTGCCGAGCAAGTTTCCCGCGCCGCGGATTTCCAGATCCCGCATCGAGATGGCAAAGCCGCTGCCCATCTCGCTGAATTCTTCGATGGCCTTGAGGCGGCGGGCTGCATTGGGAGTGATGTGCTTGTGCGGATCAATCAGCAGGTAGCAGTAGGCCCGATTCTTGTACCTGCCGACCCGCCCCCGAAGCTGGTGCAAATCGGCCAGGCCATAGCGATCCGCTTCGTCGATGAAGATGGTGTTGGCGTTGGGAATGTCCAGGCCGCTTTCGATAATCGTCGTCGCCAGCAACAGATCGAACTTGTGCTCGACAAAGTCGATCATCACCTGCTCCAGCTCATCATCGGCCATCTGGGCGTGGCCGACGCGGATACGGGCTTCCGGCACGATCATCCGCAACTTGTTCGCCAGCAGCTCGATGTCATTGACTCGGTTATGGACGAAATAAATCTGCCCGCCGCGGCTGAGCTCGCGGAGAATGCTGTGCCGCACCAGGTCGTTGTTCCAGCGGGTCACTTTCGTTTCGACGGAGAGGCGGTCCTCGGGGGGCGTTTCCAGATTCGAGATGTCCCGCACGCCGACGAGAGACATGTGCAGCGTGCGGGGAATGGGCGTGGCCGAAAGCGTGAGCACGTCCACCGTGGCCCGCAGCATCTTGAGCCGCTCCTTCACGTCCACGCCGAACCGCTGCTCTTCGTCGATGACGACGAGACCCAGGTTGGCGAACTGCACATCTTTCGAGGCGAGGCGGTGGGTGCCGATGACAATGTCGATTCGCCCCGATTGGAGTCCTGCAATCGTCGCCCGCTCTTCGTGCGGCTCACAGAAGCGACTGAGTTTGGAGATATCGACGGGAAATTCCGCCATTCGCTCGCGGAAGCTGTGAAAATGCTGCTCGGCCAGGATGGTTGTCGGCACGAGGACGGCGACCTGGTGGCCGTTATCGACCGCTTTGAAAGCCGCCCGCATGGCAACTTCCGTCTTGCCACAGCCGACGTCGCCGCAGAGCAAGCGATCCATCGGCCGGGGCCGGTGCATGTCCCCTTTGATGGAGGAAATCGCCGTGAGCTGATCGGGGGTTTCCGTATAGGGAAAACTGCGGTCGAATTCGCGCTGCCAATCGGTATCGGGGCCAAAAGTGATGCCGGGGCGGGAGGCACGGATGGCCTGCATGTCGAGCATCTCCACCGCCAGGTCGCGGACAGCCGATTCGGCGGCTTGCTTTTGCTTGAGCCACGATTTGCCGCCGATTTTGGCGAGGGACGGGCGGGTTTTGGAGCCACCGATGTACTTCTGCACAAGGTCGATCTTCACTGCCGGGACAAAAATCTTGGTCCCGCCATCGAACTCGATCTCCAAATGCTCTTCCGCCTGCCCCTGCTTCTCAATCAGCCGCAGTCCGCGATACCGGCCAATGCCGTGGGCGAGATGTACGACCAGATCCCCTTCGCGCAAATCGAGAAAGCTGTCGATCGCTTTCCCCAGCCGTCGACGCGGCAATCGGCGGAGCTCACCGCGGTGAAAGAGCTCACCGCCGGTGATGATGATTATCCCCTCGCCCCTTGGGAGAGGGTGAGGGTGAGGGTCTTGGTTCTCCTGACTGATTTCGCCGTCTTCGAAAGGCGTTATACTCTCACCCCGGCCCTCTCCCAAAGGG
>SXOA01000071.1 GCA_005778405.1 Planctomycetaceae bacterium | reverse complement strand
GTGGAGAAGCTGGCGCAGGAGGTCACAATGACGTAGCCTGCAAACTCGGTGTGCAGGAAATGTCCGCTCCCGGAGGGAGCGGACTACTTTAACGCCTCCTTCAGCCACGCCGCAGGGGACGGTTCGTTGGGTTCCTCCGGCTTCACGAGCCGGTTCAGGCCGTCGACCTGGCGGGTGAGAAGTATTTTGCGAGGAGCTAGCGATTTCACGTACATGGGCAAATCGCCTGCCGTGATTGCACCAGGGATGATGACGTCGTGCGGCACATAAACGTACGGGCTTTCGAGCAGTGATTGATAGCTGACGAGAGTGCCGCGGGCGTAAACAGCACGAATGTTTTTTTCACCTTGGGGGACCTCGGAGAAATCGTAATATGCCGTGAACAAGACCACCAACCCTCCCAGCGGCTCCGAAGATGGGGGAAGATTGGCGGCATCGAGCGGAACTGCGAGATTCTTGTCCGCGGCGTTCACCGGCGCGAAAGAATCTCCCCAGAGAGCGATTGGTCCCATATCGGCGCGGTCCCGGCAGTACCGCAGGACGGAGGAGAGATCCCATACGCAGGCACCTACCAGCGTTTCCCCTAGCATCAGCTCCGACGAGGAATAATCTGTCATCGTGCTGTTGCGGCCGCGACCGTCATCGGGGCTAGTCTCTCCCGTTCCTCGAACGTCTACCAGGCAGACGGCGATTCCACTTTCGAGCAGTTCGGCGATTTGCGAGGTTCGCTCCCGCAAGAATATTTCCTTACCGTGCTGGCTGACGGCAACAACCAACGATGGGTGCTTTTTCTCTGCGGGTTTGAGCAAGACGATGGGCACCAGGATGCCGGATTCGACTTCCAGAGAGATCCGCTCCACAGAAATCTTTGCTGCCATCTCCACCGGGAGCGACTTCTTAACCGTCGGCCGCCGCGGAGCCGTTCCTGTCAGCATGGCAAAAGGGTCTAGCTCGCGGAATACACGATCGCCAAAGAGCGGTTCCTTCCACAAGTCCCCGATGAAGCCGGATTGCCCGGCCTTCGCGACCTGATTCTGGATATGCAGCGCCGCCACTTCTCGCAGAGTGGGGGACTTAATGTCCCCAGTCAGGCAGGCCAACTCTTCCGCCTTGCGGTGCGGCATGTCGTCGTGCGAGGGCTTCTCGATCTTGAACCACTTCTGGAAGGCGTCGTCGATGGCCACGCGGTGAATCGGGCCGATGTTGGTGCAGTGGGTGTTGCCGGCCCCGCTGCCCCGGACGCTCCCCTCGCCGTGCGTGGAGGCGAGATTGTCCTTGGCGTCGTAGAAACCGTAGATCGTCTGTAGGCGCTGCCACACGGGGTCGTGCTCCTGGTCCCAGGCGAACTCGTGGGCGTAGACGAGACGCCGCGGAGCAACCGAGCCGACGATGACCCATGGGGCATAACCGTGAGCCACGCTGCCGCTGATGTTGCGGGTCGATTCCCAGCTTCCGCCGCCGAAGTAATTGAAGGTCTGCTCGGCATTGGCGGGGAGTGGATAGGTCGTTTCCGGCTGCGGGCCGCCGAAGTTGAAAGGGACGACCGCGGTAATCCGCTCGTCCAAAGCCGCCGTCACCGCCGCTGGATCTCCGCCGCCAGCCACTGCCCCGAGCAGAATGATCCGCTGCGGATCTACTCCCTTGCGGGCCAGCAGCAGGTCTACGCCGCGCGAAAGGTCACTCGCCATCCAGCCGACTAAGCTCTCTCCTAGCACGTGAAGTTGCATGCCGGTGTTGTAACGGAAGTAATAGTCCTGCCGGCTGGGGCGGAATTCACCGGGATAGTCCGCGGCGGTTTTGAAAGCGTGCTGCCGCCGCTCGCCATGCCCCAGTTGATCCATGACGAGCACCAGGCAACCCTGCTTGGCCCAGGCGATCCCCATGTCCTGCAATTCTCCCTGCGTCTTTGGCGCGTGGTGGCTGTGGCAGAGCAAAATGCCGGGCATCGAATCCCGCGGCTCGGCGGGCCTATAGAGATTGGCCGTGACGAACAGCCCGCGGTTCGCAAAGACGAGGTTCTCAATCTCGTAGCCCTCGCCGCGGAATGTGCCGGTAACATGTTCGAAGAGGTTGGCCGACGGTCCAAGGGCCAGCGTTTTCCGCAGGCGATGCAGCCGCTCGTCGCGGAACCGCTCCCAGTCCTCCTTCGACTTCACCTTTGCCCACTCGGCTGACTCCCGCTCGTTGGCCTCCTTGCGGCGCTTGCGAATGTACTCGCCGAGCATTGCCTGCATTGCCTTTTGTTCGTCCCTTTCACGGTAGACGCGGGTATCCAACTCCTTGAGAACTTTGACCAGAGCCTCGTCCGCCAGGGCTGGCGGTGTCCCAGCCAATAGAAACGGACTCAAAATGGAAATGGCCGCCAGAATCGTTCGCGGATCGAACTGGAACCAACGGTTTTTTGGTTTTCGGTTCATGGGATTGATTGTATCCCGTGCGGCGCGGCGAGTGGTACAGACTTATGTCGGCGGATCGGGCTCATCGGCCACGGCCCGGCCGCGGAGCAGCACCCAGGCAGTGGGGGCGACGATGAGGACCATACCGGCGAGCGTGATGGCGGAGAACCGCTGGTTGTGGATGGCCAGTTGAAACAGCATGGTGAACGCGGTCTGGGCCAGTCCGATGACGGAAATCCGCGACGGAGAACCGGTGGTGAAGGCCCGCGTCAAAAACAATTGCCCCACAGTGGCGGCGATCCCGACGCAAAGCAGCATCAGGAGCGTGGCCGGAGCAGCCGATGGAGGAAGACCGAGCGGCGAGCTGTCGGATTGAGTCAGAGCCATGACGCCGATCGCTCCCAGGCAGCCGATCGTCGATACGAATGAGAAGTGCGTCACCACCGCCCGCGAATCGACGGCGTGCAGCTTATGCAAACCAATCAGAGCGACGGCGCTCATCATGGAGCTGATGATGGAAGCGATGATGGCGAGAGTGGCGGAGAAATTGGATGTGCCAGTAACCGTGGCGGCGGAAATGTCGATGGGCGGACTCGACGGCGAGCTGCCGAAGCTCAAGACAGCGACCCCAATTACACCAATGACCGCGGCAATCCACGTGTCCGTGCTCGGCACCTCCCTCATCAGTGGCCACGACAGGAGTGCCACCCAAAGCGGATACATGTTGGTGAGAGTGAGCACCACCGACACGTCGTAGTGCGTCATCGCGTAGAAGCCGCACAGCAGGCTGACGCTCCCCGCCAGGCTCCGCATCCACAAAATCCGCGGCCGAATGAATGCAAACCGGGCACCAGCCGCCAGCACCAGCGCCGCTCCAAACACCATCGCCAAAGAACTCCGGGCCAGTGCAATCCACTGCCACGGCACCTCTTCCTTCAGTTCATTAATCAGCACCGCCATCACCGCAAACGCGAAGGTCCCCAGCAGCATCCAAACGTAGGGGAGAAACTTGCGGCTGAGCATGGAAAAAAATTGCTGCTTTTATGGTATGCCCCATTATGCCCGACCGCTGCCAACCAGCGAAGCCGCAGCAGAATCTTGCAAGCCAAGACAATTGGGATGGATTCAGCGAATGCAAGGGTTATCCAGGGACCAAACTCGTTGACAATTGCTAGTTGCGAAGTAGACTACCTTCCCAGAGAAATTTATGTGCGCCTGCTCCGCAATTGGGGCACTCTCATCGCCCGATTTCGCTGGACGGCGCAACCTCAACGGGAGGAATGGAATGGTTCCTAAGCGTTTTTTCCTACTGATTGCCTTGTGCCTTGTTGGGTTAACCGGCGCTGCGGTGCTGCGCGCACAAGATTTGAATTTCAAAGTTGAAGATTACGTCACAACAAATCTCAAGACGATCAAGGCGAGCAAGGACAGGGCCGACTTGGCGGCACGAGCGTTTGTGGCGAATCCAAGTAACAAGCCCGCTGAATTGCTTGGCCTCGATTTTTTCAAAAAGAACGCCGTGAAAAAGTATCCTCTAACGGGAGGCGGGTCGCTGTCGGTTGAGTCCATGGGAAATGCCGGACCTCTGGTTCCGGCCATGATTCTCGCCACGGCAATGCGAGATGTTGAAAAGGCGGAAACTGATGATGGCAATCTTCAAAATAAGTGGCTGACCAGGCAGGACGAACTTTTAAAGGCCATGACGGCGAAGCCAACGGCTCAAAATCCAACTCCCATCTTGCAGGTCAGAGAGGAACAGGTTTGGCGTCAATTCTTGCTGGAGTGGATTAAGGCGGCGCAAGACAAAGGGGGCCTCCGAAAGGGACTTCAAGAGGCACCTTACGAACTCATTAGCGCACTTGTCGGACGTGTGGATACCCAGAAGGAAGACGCCAAGTCTGGTCCTGGTGCATCCAGCAATGATTCGCTCGGCATGGGGACGGGGTCGACGGGCAGCAGCGGCTACTTTCCGCTTCATGAACGGCTCATGAACCACATTTACAACCATCACGACCGGCGGATGAACAAAGTGGAACGAATCCGAGCCAGGCGGTGAGCGGGCTCCGGCTGATTTTTGCACCATTGAGGACACATCGAAATGGATCATACGTCACCTCTGCTCGACAAATTGGGAGACTTCCTGGGCAGAGCCAGGAACGCCCGAGCCAAGGCCGAGCCTGGAGGCTTGCTCCCGAAAATTGTCGATGTCTTGATCGACAAGGGAGACGCCAGCACGAAACCGGATCTGACATCGATCTTGCATGACCTGTTTTCGCTCAACAAGCTCGATCTTCCCTTGGAGGCGATCAAGGAAGGGGACTTCAAAAAGGAGTTCGCCAAGACTGCAACCGACGTATTGACCAGTATTCTCGCGAGCGCGGGAAGTCCAGGCCTGGCCATTGCCAGCAAGGCAGCCATCAAGATTCTCAGGAGCCGGATTGAAGCCTGTGGAGTTGATAAGAAATCATCCGTGGTGCGAGGGTTGGCCGTAAAACCGGATGGCCATGGCCAGGATGTCATCCTGTACTTTGTCGAAGAAGACGAGCAAGGATTTCCCAAGCTGCCCGAGGTTGATGGCAGCACCATGCTGGCACTCGGCGTATTGCAGACCGGCTTTCAGAATTGGGCGGTCAAGCTGAGTCTGGTTGCGAATATGGTAACCAAGCAAGAAGAGGCAAACTTGATCGTCAGCGGCTCAGACATGGGTCAGAATACCACCGTGCTGGCCCGCACAGAGATTGGCCCTCCCAAAGGACGGCAACTGCGAATGGTCTTCAATACCGCCAAAAAGTTCACCAGTGACGAATTTGAGTCCAACGTGGCGCACGAGTTTGGCCATGCCCTGGGTGTGGTGCACGAAGATGTGGTTCAAGACGGATCGCAGGTCATGAACTCCCAATTGGTGGGCGTCACGCAGCCGCAAGGTCCGACACCAAAAAGCACGGATCTTGGGGCGGCAATCTTTAAGGGGTGGAGACCTGCTTGAGTTAGAAACTTACTCTGTGACATGCGCGTTTCGTGCGCGCATGTCACAGAGTAAGAATCTAATTGAACAGAAGGAAACAAAGGTAACGAAGAAGCAAGTCGGGAATTGTCGTTTTTTTAATCCCTTCTTCGCCCCCCTTCGTTTCCTCCGTTTTCTTCTGTTCAATAACTTCTGTTCTTAACGCGGCAGTGCGGCTTTGCCACGTTAGGAAAATGAATCGGCGATCTCAACCTCCCACTATCCTTCTGAAGGATTCGATGCTGGGCTCTTGATCGCCCGTTTCTTCACAATCGGGGTTGATGCAGGAAACAGGTTCCCCAGGAAGTTGTTCTGAAGGTGGGAAGCTTCAGCGTCGGGCTCTGGTTTGGGCGGGGACGGAGGTTTTTCCTTGGATCCGCTGGCTGGCGCATTGCCGGCGGGAGCATTCACCGGGTCGACGCACGAGTCCGGACATTGGCACTGCTCTCCCTGCATGCCGCAACGTGAACAGGGTCCGCCGTGTTGGGGTTGCGACGGAGGACGGCGGCGAACTTGGGCTTGTTCCATCTGCGGCTGTTGGAACCCAAAGGTTAGTTTCACGGGGAGCTTCATGGGAATCTCCGCGGGCCTGAGCGGTTGCTTCTGCGGCTGTTGTTGCATCTGGGCAAACGTCTCCGGGCCGCCGCATTTCTTCTCTGCTTCGCAGGGCTTGTTGCTGCAGTGCGGGCAGAGTCTGCGCAGCAGTCCCGGCCGGCAGCCGCAGGGCTGGTCGCAGCAAGCGCAGGGTTGTTTCGGTGGGATTTCTTGATTCTGTGAGGGGGGCTGATTCTGCTCTTCTTCCCGCTTTTCGAGTAGTACTTTGAGTGCTTCGGTGTCGACTTCAAGTTCCCCAACTTCCAGACCTTGCTCCACGTTAAAGGCGACTTTGGACTCGATGGTCTGTCGCAGTTTTTCCTTCACTAGCTGCTGTTGCTGCTCTTGATTGGCGATGCAGAATTCCGCTTCCAGCTGCCGCCTTTGTGCGTCGATGCGGGCTTCTTCGATCTCTCGTTGCGATTCGGTCCTCAGCACCTCTTGCTGCTGGGCGGCGAGTTTTTCACGGGTGTCCTGACGAATGGTCGACAGCTCGCGATGCTGCCTGGCCCGGATCGAAATGAGATCGAGCATTCCGTTCAAATGCTGGTTTACGGCGGCGCAGCCGCTGCAGCAAAGTGCTAGCACGGCAACCGCGACACCGCGCAGGATTGCGCGCGAGATTCCAAAAGTAGCGTGTGTAACCATGGGAACGGATTTCATTGCAAAACGGTTTATGGCGCAGGGTCTTCCCGTACCCATAAATCGAGTGATAGCGATTGTTCCCGTTAGACTACCGCTCGCAGATAGGGTGGTAGCGGTTTTTCCGGCTCTGCGGCGTGAGGTGGCGGAATACCTAAGGTGCGGCCTTGGATGCAATGACGTTCGCTGCCGTTTTGGAACTTTCCAGGCCCTGCTTCTGGTGCGGTCCGGGCAAAAAGTGCAGTCGCAGAGCAAGCCAGAGAGTAACGCCGGTGCCAAAGAGAGTGAGCACGCAAAAGAGGATGGCGATGTATTGCCGGAGGCTGGTACCGAACACGTGGAGGAAGGGGCGGGCTGCTCCGAGGGTGAGTGAGGCGATGAAGATCAAAATGAACAGGGAGCGAAGATTGAACTGCCATGGACGCTGAGAGAGCGGCTTCGCTGCCGGCGCCGCGGTGTAGTAGAGAGCGTAGAGACCCAGTGGCACCATGAGCAGTTCGTACCCCAGGATGGTCGACGACACCGGAACGGCAGCCTGCTGCGGGCTCCAACTATTCGTGAAGATCCAGAAGAAAATGTAGAAGCTGAAAGCCGGCGTGGAGAGCCCGAAAAACAAGTTGGCCGGCGACCGCGACACCACGCACCCCACGGCAACCAGCAAACCGACGACGCTGAAGATCGGCCCGGTGGCCACAATCGTTTCAATCTCCACCGTCGCGGCAATCGCCGAGCCGGCGATGCCCAGGAGCAATGCGATGCACAAGATGACAGAGATTCTGGAGAGCAGGGGCTTCATAAGTGCGATGTAGATCCACAGATTTCGCGGATGACGAAGAGTTTGGAACAATCGAGAACTTAATCTGTGACATCTGCGAAATCTGTGGATGGAAGAGCGCTTGGACTATTTTCCAGGCCGATATCCTTTCCCCGGCTGGCGGCGGGACTCTTTGTGCTTCGACCTTTTCTTGTCGATGCTCGGCCTTTGTCCCGCTCCCGTGCCGGGAATCGTGTGGACGTAGTTGCCGGGGAAGCGGTCCTTGGCGTCTTGCCGGCGGCGGAGCAAGGCTTCTTTGGGGGGCTTTGATGGAATTAACGAGTCGCAGCCGTCGCCGATGAGGTCGGTGCGCTTGGCTTGCTGCAGCGCCTCGCGGACCTCGAAGTAGTTCTCCGGCTTGAAGAATTGCAGCAGGGCCCGCTGCAGCTTGCGGTCGCGGAGTTGGCGGGCGATGTAGACCGGCTTTTTGGTGAAGGGGTCGATGCCGGTGTAGTACATCGCGGTAGCGACGTCGAACGGGGCGGGAATGAAGTCCTGCACCTGGTCCGGCCGATAGCCGCTCTGCTTGAGGAAGACCGCCAGGTTGATCATCGCGTCCAGGCCGCTGGCCGGATGGCTGGCGATGAAATACGGGACGATGTACTGCTTCTTCCCCGCTTTTTTGGATTCGCGGTCGAAGACCTCGGCGAACTTCTCGAAGTCATCGTTGCTTGGCTTGCGCATCTTCATCAGCACGTCGGGGTCGGTGTGCTCGGGGGCGACTTTGAGATGGCCGCCGACGTGATGCCGAACCAGCTCTTGCATGTACTCCTTGCTGCGGCGGGCGAGGTCCATGCGGATGCCGCTGGCGACGAGGACCTTTTTGATGCCGGGGGTCTCGCGAGCCTCTTTCATTAGATCGATCAGCGGGGCGTGATCGGTGCCGAGCAGCTTGCAGATCGTCGGATGGACGCACGACTGGCGGCGGCAGACGGCTTCGACCTCGGGCTTGCTGCACTTCATCTCGTACAGGTTGGCGGTGGGGCCGCCGATGTCGCTGATGGTCCCTTTGAACTTCGGGTCAGCAGTCATCTCGCGGATTTCGCCGAGGACCGAGTCCTTGCTGCGGGACTGGATGATCCGCCCCTGATGCGTGGTGATGCTGCAAAACGTGCAGCCGCCAAAGCAGCCGCGCATGATGGTGACGCTGTCCTTGATCATGCTGAAGGCGGGAATCGGCTCGGTGTAAGTCGGATGCGGGCGGCGGGTGTACGAGAGGCCGTAGATGACGTCCATGCTGGCCTGCGACAGCGGAAACGGCGGCGGATTGCAGACAATCGCCTGCCGGTCGTGCCACTGCACCAGCCGCTTGGCGTTGTAGGGGTTGGTCTCGTTATGGATCATGCGGGTCGCTTCGGCGAACGTCGGCTTATCGGCGACAACCTGCTCGAAGGTCGGCAGTACGAGTGAATCTTCCGGCGGCTTCTCACTGGCGCCGAGAGCGTAAGTCACGCCCCGCATATCTCGCAGATCTTTGACGCTTTCGCCCCGGTCCAATCGGCGGGCGATTTCCAAAATCGTCTCTTCTCCCATGCCGTAAGCGAGCAAGTCGGCTTTGCAGTCGAGCAGGACGGAGCGGCGGACCTTGTCGCTCCAGTAGTCGTAGTGGGCGAGGCGGCGGAGCGAAGCTTCGACGCCGCCGGCGATGACGGGGACGCCGGGATAGGCTTCGCGAGCCCGCTGGCAATAGCCGAGGGTCGCCCGGTCGGGGCGGAGGCCGATCCGTCCGCCG
The DNA here is from genome assembly GCA_005778405.1 of Planctomycetaceae bacterium. Classification (GTDB taxonomy): domain Bacteria; phylum Planctomycetota; class Planctomycetia; order Pirellulales; family Pirellulaceae; genus SXOA01. Next base: position 21,370 of record SXOA01000071.1, on the reverse strand, counting down.
GGGGAATAGGCGTCGGCATTGCGGACCTTCTTGTTGGCCGTGTAATGGTTGATCATCGAGTCCATGTTCCCCGCGCTGATCCCAAAGAACAGCCGCGGCCGGCCGAACCGCCGCCAGTCATCCACCCTCCGCCAGTCCGGCTGCGAAACAATGCCGACCCGAAAGCCCGCCGCCTCCAGCACACGTCCAAGGATGGCCATCGCAAAGCTGGGATGATCGATGTAGGCATCGCCGGTGATGAAGACAATGTCCAGCTCGTCCCAGCCGCGAGCCTTGGCCTCCTGCATGGACATGGGCAGGGGTTGAACGTGGGGTAGGCTTCCAGCCTGCCCAGAACTTTCCCGCAACGGCAAAGTCGTCAACAAATTGCCCAACAATCCAGGGCTGGAAGTAAACATCGGCAGCGCAACAGGGGCCGCAGACGCGGGGAAACCAGAAGAGGCGCTCATGAGAGCGAAAGCTTTGTTGAGGGAGCGATATTTCAACCGGCAGCGGCTTCAATCCGCTGGCTCAGTCAGCTTCGCTCTGTTTTGAAAGAACTAACTCCGCCGAGGAATCCGCCGCCATCTTGCCGGCTCGCTCCAGGGGGCACTGTGGATTCATTATGGCTCTAACTCGACGCGCACGCGAGGGGCTGCAACTACTGGAACCCGTGCCATTCGCCAGCGTGACCCCGAAGGGGTGGCCTATCACAGCCCTGGGTCGCACGCTTCGTGCCCACCCAGGGAAATCGGCCGAAAGAATATCTGGACCCCAAAGGGGTCACCGAATTTCGATGAGGGCGATTCCGATTAGGCGACCCCTACGGGGTCCAGGGAAACTCGTTTGCGCCGCTTCCCCGGGTGCGCTCGCCAACGCCTCGAGGGCCCGGAGCTGTGCTGGGCGACCCCGTTGGGGTCCAGCGAATCTTCAGCGGTGCCACCCCAACAGGGGACACTCCGTTTTCGTACATTTCGCATCATATTATTAAATGTGTTGTCAAATATAAGTGTCTACTTATCACAACTTCCTAACCAATAGTCACTTGCGATTTCTCTACCCCCCGGGTTTCGCAACCCCCCCCCCCTGCTTCCACCGGCCGTCCGACCGAGCAAAAATCCGCTCGTTCGGGGAGGCCATCCGACACTAACCCGAAACGCAAGTTTTGATGTTGCGCTAGTGGCTGGAAAATGGAGCCGGCAATTCGCAGGCCCGCAGGGCCGACCATACGATAGCCCAGGCCGGAGGCCTGGGAATTTGCGGATAGATTTTTGGAAAGCCCTGAAGGGGCGCCGTAATTCGGTGTGGAAATTGTGTTGCCAGTCACAAAGGTCGATTACAGCGCCCCTGCGGGACTTTGGATCCCTGTTGCTCGTGTTCCCAGGCCTCCGGCCTGGGCTATCGTATCTCCGCCCCTGCGGGGCTGAAATCCGCGCGGACGCACGGGCTCTCTCTTCCAATATAACACAACCCGATTGTCAAGGAACAAATGGCAGCAGCCCCGCTTGCCGCTCGATCCATCCGCCGCGCGCAGCGGAGTTGCTGCTTAACTCATCTATCATACCCGCACTCACGATACTGGTCAATAGTTCACAAACACAATTTATAGGGGAACTGGATTCTCGGAACCACCAGGGGTCGATTCATCAATCCCACCATCATTTCGCCGGCTTCCGGCGTGGCGGCTTCTTCGCACCCTCTGACTTGATGATGAGACTCCCCTTCCCCTTGGAGGGCAGGGGAACTCTTGCCTGGTCAATCGCCGCAGCGATCAGCGCTTGCACGTCGGGATGTGACAACTGGCTGGCCGAATCCAACTGGATGAAGCGAGTCTGCTTTCCCGATCCCCGCAGCAGCCGCTTCGGGTCGGGGAGCTTGGGTCCCTGGCTGAAGTACAGAGAGACACCGGTGGCAGAGGCCCGGATCGCCACGATGGAATCGATTCCTTGTTCCGCCGGCGCAAAGCCGATGACGAGGGCGAAACTGTAGTCGTAGACAAGCTCGTTGGCGGTCGGGAACCGCTTACGCACGGCAGAGCGGACCGATCGAAAGAGCTTCTGAGTCTTCGGATCAAGCTTCTCGATACATGCGCGGAGTTGGTCCTCCGGGGCGGATTTCTTGATAGTGGGTTTCACGGTCATGGCATTCTTCCGGTTGTATTCAATAGTTCCGTCTCCGAGCCGCCGAATGACAAAGGTAACCTGGCGGCGGCCGAGAAACTTTGATTTGAGAGTCGACCCGAACCGCCGCTCGGGTTGACCGCCTTGTTAGGCCTCTTTTCGTAGAAGTGAAACTGGACCGTCGTGGTGAAAAGGGAGTAGAGGAACGCCCTCTTCCCAAAGTCGTAGTGCTCCAGGAAGCACCGCACGGCTTGCAATCTTTGCGATCCCCATCTTCCTGATTTGCCTATTCAGTCTCGACGAGAAAGCAGTAATCTTCTTGAAGTCCCACGATTCAAAAGATCGCATCTCTGGTTTTACCGGCGCCCACGCTTCGGCCCGCTTCATGCTGTTGTGATTCGTATGTGAGTCGTGTAGTCCGCGCTTTCCAAGAGACCCAAGATAGAGCTGTACCAAACCCCAACCTTCCGCAACAAATCGGAATGTAGCTCCATCGCACTCTTGCGGGTCCAATGAGACACGACGCGGGATAAACGGAGGTCCCGCATTCAAGACGTAAAGCTGTAAATGAACCGTATTGTATTTATCGCCATTCGAGTACGTGCTCGAAAATTCGGACAGAACATCCGCAACGGTGCAAAACTCCCGCAATGGCTCCTCAAGTTTCGATGAAAGCTCGAAGATCCGACAAGTTCCTTCGCGCAGCAACCAGTCGAGCAACTGCTCGTGGTCCGGCGGAACGGCGTAGAAATCGCAATTCGGCATGATCCAGTCGCCTAACCATTGTTTACTCAGAACATGTCCGCATAGTAGCCATGTGCCAAGGAGTCCGTCAAGCCAAAACTCCCTGAGCCTGATTGGTCTTCCAAAAGACTCTTGTGGTTCACAACTGAACGGATTAGTCAGACCAACCAAGACAAGAAACTCAGGGAGCCCGCAGGACATAGAATACCTATCTGCGAGCCTGCTTCTCTTATCTTTCTGCCTCCATCTTTCTGCCAGATTCTTTTAGCGGCTGGCAGGAAAATGGAGGCAGAAAGATAGATCGCCGAACCCGCCTGAACGGCGGGGCTAAGAGAAAAAGAGCCGTGAACGCCCCTGCGGAAAACCATCGCCTGGGGGCGGTGGCTAAGCTTCGATGTCGGACTTCTTCTTGTAGTCCACCACATCCCAGGCCAAGCCGACGGCCTTCAGCGTGCGGATGGCCATGTAGGTCATGTCGTATTCCCACCACTTGTGCCCGTGGGGGGCCATGCGGGGGTAAGCGTGGTGGTTGTTATGCCAACCTTCGCCATAGGCGAGAATGGCGACCCACCAGTTGTTGCGGCTGTCGTCGTCGATCGCGTAGTTCTTGTAGCCCCAAATATGGCTGGCGGAGTTCACGAACCAGGTGGAGTGGAGCACGAAGACCAGGCGGACAAAGCTGCCATAGACCACGAACGAGCAGCCCATGTAAGCGCCGTCGACCAGATATCCCAGGCCGAACAACACCGCGGCCAGCACGAACTGCGACGGCAAAAAGGCGCGGGCAATCCACCGCATTCCTTTGTCCTTCACCAAGTCCGGGGCCCAGCGGCGGAGGTGAGCAACCTGGGAATACGTGGGAAGCTGCCAGGCCATCCACCAAAGGTGGCTCCACCAGGCACCCCCTTCACGCGGCGAGTGGGGGTCACCTTCTTCGTCGCTGTGAGCGTGATGCTTGCGATGGTTGGCGACCCAGTCGATAACGGAGCCTTCCCCCGCGAGTCCGCCGAGCACCGCGAGCGAATAGCGGACCCACTTATAGGTCGCAAAGCTGGAATGAGTCAGGTAGCGATGGAATCCCATGCAGATGCCGATGCCGCCGGTCAACCAGTGCAGGGCAAAGACCAGCACCAGCGCTTGCCAGGAAAAGAAGAACGGGGCGAACAGGCAGCCGACATGCAGCAGCCCCAGCCAAATAATCGCCGCCCAGTTAAGCACCTGTTTGGGCTCCGGCTTGGTATCGCGATTTCGCTTGGGCTTGCTCTCTTTTGGCTCGGGAGCTTCCCCCGCCAGCAAACGCTCGAGTTTCTTCTCCTGGCGAGGCTTGGAAATCTCGCGGGCCTTCGGCGGGGCTTCCGCCGTGGCGAAGGGAATGAGGTTCAGGGCACTATTAGGAATGGAGGACATGGTTTCGTGCTTTCGACTAAAAGTGGCCCTCGTCGGCCCAATTCGGTGATCCGTCTTTTCATCCGATGCCGGGCATCGAACTTGACGCACGAATTGTAAGGGGTATCGTCCGCCCCCCTGTTTCCCGGATGTGTGTCGAGTGTAATAGTTGTGTAAGGGGCGGAGACGCAGTGTATATCGCAGTATGTAAGTTGTGAAATAGCAAACGGTTGCGGTGACAGCGCGAAGCAGAACGGCAAGGTCCACAAAGTCCGAAAAGAGGGGTTTAAGGCTGATATTGGGCTTGCGGAAGGTCGGCCAAAAGGACACTTTTCCGGCAATTCGGGCGGCAGTTGTTCGGTTTCCCTTTCCTGTGAGCGAGAAGTCAATCGGATGAATCAAACCCTTTCCCTCCGCAGCACCATCGTTATCCCCGCCCGCCTGGCCTCCACCCGGCTGCCGCGGAAGCTCTTGCTGCGCGACACCGGGAAGAGCGTGCTGCAACATACTTATGAGTCCGCTGCCAAGGCTCGCCGGCCGAGCGGCATTTGCGTGGCGGCGGACTGCGAGGAGATTGCCGCCGAGGTCCGCGCCTTCGGCGGCAACGTCCAACTGACTGATCCCGCTTGCGCCAGTGGCACCGATCGTGTCGCGGAGATCGCTCGCGGGCTGACGGATGTGGATGTGCTGGTCAATGTGCAAGGGGACGAACCGGAAATCTCCGCCGCTGCCATCGACCTCGCGGTGCAACTTTTGGAGTCGCATCCCGATGCAGTGATGAGCACGCTGGCCACGCCGCTGCGGACTAAGGAACAACTCTTCGATCCCTCCTGTGTGAAAGTTGTATTTGACCACGCCAGAAGAGCGATCTATTTCAGCAGGGCCCCGATTCCCTTCCCGCGAAACTGGGACGCCGCGATGCTAGTCGTCGAGCCGCCTCTCTTCCATCAGCACATCGGCCTCTATGCCTACCGTCGCGACTTTCTGCTGAAACTCGCCACGCTCCCTCGGTCTCCCCTGGAGCAGGTCGAAAACCTGGAGCAACTCCGGGTCCTGCACGCCGGCCACACCATCCTCGTCGGCGTCATCGACGAGCCGACTATCGGCATCGACACCCCAGCCGACTACGCCGCCTTCGTCACCCGCTGGAAATCGCGGCACTGTGCGTAAACACCTGAGCTTAGCCCGCGCTCACGAGAACATGCTTGATTGGCTGCCGGCTCTCGCTTCGGCTATATTGAGTCTTGCCATGCTCTCCCTCTTCACGCCTCCACTGATTGGCAACTCGCCTCTGGCGAGAAGGGAACTGTTGCGGATTGGAGGCTTGTCGCTGCTCGGATTGTCGGCGGGGCAACTCGCCAAACTCCAAGCTGAAAACGCGACCGCCAAGCCGCCGCGGGCCAAATCCTGCATCTTCCTGTTCCTGTTCGGTGGCCCCAGCCAGATTGACCTCTGGGACATGAAGCCGCTGGCGGGGCCAGAGATACGGGGAGAGTTCAATCCGGCGGCGACGAATGTCCCGGGGATTCAGATCTGCGAGCATCTGCCGCTTTTGGCGAAGCAGATGGACAAGCTCTGCCTGCTCCGCTCGATGAGCCACCGGATGAACGTGCATGGCCCGGCCTGCAGCGAGATTTTCACCGGCCGGCCGTATTTTGGCCCGCCGACGACCGATCAGGCGACCCGCGAAGACTGGCCCTCCCTCAGCTCCCTCACTACCCGGTTCGGCAAATCGAAACAAGGGCTGCCGCCGTCCGTGGTCCTGCCGTGGTACTTGCAGTTCACGGGCCAGGCCAAACGGATCGCCGGCCAAACGGCGGGGCGAATGGGGGACAGCCACAGCGCCATGCTCGTGCAGGGTGACCTCGGCCGAGCCGACTTCGAGCTCGCCGGCCTGCAACTTCCGAAGGATGTGCCGTGGGAGCGGACAGTCAGTCGCCGCGACCTCCTTTCGACCATTCAAGAGAGCACTTCTTCGCCAGAATCAAACTTCGGCAACGGCCTGACGATGCTCGACGAAAACCGCCGCCGGGCCTGGTCGCTGCTCGAGCATCGGGCGGGGGAAGTCCTCGATCTCAAACGTGAAAAACCAGAGACGCGGGAGAAATACGGCCAGACCACGGTGGGGCAGTCCCTGCTCATGGCCCGCCGCCTGGTGGAAGCCGGCGTCTCGCTCGTCACGGTCAACTGGCAGGACGAAACGCACATCGACGGCGTCAACACCTGCTGGGACACGCACCAGGAAAACTTTCCCAAGCTCAAGACCCTCCTCTGCCCCCTCTTCGACAAAGCCTTCTCCGCCTTCCTCGAAGACCTGCATCAGCGGGGCCTTCTGGAGACGACCCTCGTCGTGGCGGTCGGCGAATTCGGCCGCACGCCGCGGCTGGGGCAGTTCGAGCAGAGCAGCAACACCCGCAAGACGGGCCGCGACCACTGGCCCCACGCCTTCACCGCCCTCCTCGCCGGCGGCGGCGTCCGTGGCGGCCAGGTCTACGGCAGCACCAACGAGAACGGCGGCTACGTCAAAGAAAAGCCCGTCTCCCCCGCCGACCTCTCCGCCACCATCCTCCACCACCTCGGCATCGACCCGCAGCAAACCTGGCCCGACGAGTTCCAAAACCTGCCGCGGAAGCTAAGCGAAGGGAAAGTGGTGCGAGATTTTGGGTAATGCCCGAACCGTCCCGCTCCCCTCTCCCCGCTGCGGGGAGAGGGGAGACAGAGGATTGAGATAATCGCTGCAATTCCCGCCTCCATCTGCTAACATCAAGGGTTACCGATTGGTTGTCGTATTTTGGGAACGACCATGCGCAGATGGCACTTCCATATCCTGATTTTGCTGCCGGCCTGGCTCGGCTTGAGCCTGGCGTGGGCGGCGGATGGCGCAGAGCCGGTGGATTATGGGAAGGATGTGAAGGGGGTGCTGAAGAGCCGCTGTTTTGCGTGCCACGGGGCGCTCAAGCAGGAGGCCATGCTGCGGCTGGATACGGTGGCGGCGATGCAAAAAGGGGGCGAGAGCGGCCCGGTCATCAAAGCGGGGGACACGGCGGGGAGCCTCATCGTCAGCCGCATTACTCATTCCGATGCGGCCGAGCGGATGCCGCCGGAGGGTGAGCCGCCGCTGAAAGCGGAGCAGATCGCCGCGATCAAGGCTTGGATTGAGCAAGGGGCTCACGGAATTCCGAACGAACAGCCTGAAGCGGACCCGCGGGAACATTGGGCCTTCAAGAAGCCGGCTAAGACTCCGCTCGTGATTCCGCCGGGGAGCACTTCCGGCAGCGCGCTCGACGTTCTCATTTCCGAGCAGCATCAAAAGCACGGCCTCACGCCGCTCGGCCCCGCGGAAAAGCACATCATCCTCCGCCTGGCGACGCTCGACCTGACCGGACTGCCGCCGACGCGCGAGGAGCTGCACGCGTTTCTGCCGGATGGTTCGCCGGACGCCTACGAGCGGGTCGTCGACCGGCTGTTGGCGAGCCCGAGCTATGGGGAGCGGTGGGGGCGGCATTGGATGGATGTCTGGCGGTACAGTGATTGGTACGGCCGGCGGAGTGTGCCGGACGTGATGAACAGCTATCCGCAAATCTGGCGGTGGCGGGACTGGATTGTCCGTTCGCTCAACGAGGACAAGGGATATGACCGGATGGTGACCCAGATGCTGGCCGCGGACGAGGTTTGCCCCGGCGAGGAGGAGAATCTGGCGGCGACCGGCTTCGTCGTGCGGAACTGGTTCAAATGGAACTACGACCAGTGGATGCGGGACCAGACCGAGCACACCGCCAAGGCGCTGCTCGGCCTGACGCTCAACTGTGCCCTCTGCCACGACCACAAATACGACCCGATCTCGCAGGAAGAATATTTTCGCTTCCGAGCCCACTTTGAGCCGCTGGAACTGCGGCACGACCGAGTGGCCGGTGACGTGGACCCCGGCAATTTTAAGAAATACATCTACGCCCAATCGTATGGGCCGATTGGGAGCGGGCGGATTCGGATCTTCGACGAGAAGCTCGACGCCAAAACAGCGATGTACCGCGGCGGCGACCAGCGCAATCTCTTTAAGGACAAGCCGCCGGTTCCGCCGGGGATTTTGTCGATTTTGGGGACGAGCGGATATGACGTGAAACCGGTGGAGTTGCCGGCGGAGGCGTATTATCCGGGGCTGAGGCCGTTTGTGCAGCGCGAAGAGGTTGCGAAGGCTCAAGCGGCAGTTGGGGCGGCGACGGTGGAGTTAGAGGCGGCTCGAAAAGCAATGCCTTCGACGTTGCCGATGTTGGCAGAGGCGGTGACGAAGGCGGAAGCGGCGCTGGCGGAAGTGAAGGCGAAGAGCAGCGGTGTTGCGGCGATTGCGGCGCTGGAAGGGAAGCAGTCGCTGGTTTTGAATGCCGTGCAGGGTCGGCGGGCGCTGTCGCATCCAGTGTCGGAATTCAAAGATGTGGATGACAAATCGGTCGTCACGTTCCTGGTGCAGATTCTGCAAGACGGACACACGAATTTTCAGCTTGCCCTGGATGTCAGCAAGGGAGCGACGGCGGGGTGGGTCGGTTTTGAGAATGGCAAGATTGTGTCGTACAAGCCGGGGGGATTCGAGCAGATTGAGCTGGCGAAATACGACTTGACCCAAAGTCAAAACCGTTTCCGTGTCACGCTGGAACTAATGCCGGCCACGGAGCAAATAAAGCTGACTGTATCGCAGGTTGGAAGTGAATCACTTCTTGTCGATCACGTCCCAGTCACGCTCAAGGGTTGGAACGGCCCGCGGAACGCCCAGCAAGGGATTTTTCTGGATGCTCGCCCGGGGACGGCAGCCATGTATGACGAGTTTGTGTTCCGTAAGGGGGACGGTGTTCAACTTCGCATGGACTTTGAACCGCCGAATTGTGTCGAAGGAAAGGACATCGCGGGGACCGCCGGCTGGGTTGCGAATGGTTCGTGCGCCGCGCCGGCGACATCACTGGTCGGAGTGCCGGCGAGTGAATCGCCGGAGGTGAAAGCCAAGGAGTTGGAGTTGGCTGCGGCAAAGCAGGCAAAGGCTGCAGCCGAGTTGCCGCTAACGCTGGCGGAGAAAAAGTTGGCGGCGGCTCAGGCGGAAGTGGTGTCGGTGGAGGCGCGGATCAAGGCAGACCGAGTGCGGCATGGAATGGAAACGGGAAATGGAGACGAATTGGCAGTAGTTGCTGCAAAGGCGGAGCGGCAGGCGAAGCTCTTGCTGGCACTATCAAACCAAACAGCCGCGGAATTGGCCGTCGCTCAGGCCAGCGCCAAGCCGATGACTGACATGAAGCGGGCTACGGAAGTGCAAGCGGCCCAGACAAAGCTGACCGCGGCTGCGACGGCTGTCGGAACGGCCGATGCGGAAGCCCAGAAGGCCGACGGCACTTACACCCCGCTATCGGCTGTCTTTCCCAAGCAGAGTACCGGCCGCCGCACTGCCCTGGCTAACTGGATCACCAGCCGCGACAACCCGCTGACCGCCCGCGTTGCTGTCAATCACATCTGGCAACGACACTTTGGCCGCGGCATCGTCGAAACGCCAGCCAACTTCGGCCGTAACGGCAAGCTACCGACCAATCAACCGCTCATCGATTCGCTGGCGGTCGAACTGATGGACGGCGGCTGGAACATGAAGCGACTGCACCGGCGGATGGTGACGAGCGACGCCTATCGCCGTGCCTCGTCGGCGAGCGGGTATGCAGAAAACGCCGCCAAAGATCCCGAAAACATCCATGTCTGGCGGTTCACTCCCGCCCGCATGGAAGCGGAAGAAGTCCGCGACAGCGTCTTTTATTTAGCCGGCGAACTCGACACCAAAATCGGCGGCAAAGAAATTGAGCAAACGGAAGCCCTCGCCTCGCACCGCCGCAGCATCTATTTGTCCCACCACGGCGAAGCCCGGATGGAGTTCCTCGACCTGTTTGACGTCGCCGTCCCCACCGACTGCTACCAGCGCACCAGCAGCATCCGCCCGCAGCAAGCGCTCGCGTTATCCAATAGCGAGTTGACACTCTCACAGAGTCGACTGATGGCGGCTCGATTGTGGAAGGAAGTCGGCGAAGCAGCGGATACGGAGCGAGAGCCGAAGTTCATCGCCGCGGCCTTCGAGCAAGTTCTTTCACGCCCGCCGACTGAACTGGAAACTGCTGCGTCGACTCGCTTCCTCGCCACCCAACGAGAATTAGCCAAGGCATCAAGCGATGCGGGAAACAAGAGTCGCGAGAGTCTGGTGCATGCGCTTTTGAACCATAATGATTTTGTAACAGTAAGATAAGAGAATCTCACACAAAGGCACGAAGGCACGGAGAAGGCAGGAGAGTCGATCGATGCATCATCAGTCATCCAAGAATTCCGCCCCCGCTTCCCCCTCTGTGCCTCCGTGCCTCTGTGTGAGACCTTCTTCTTCCCACCTGAGCCGACGCATTTTTTTGAGCAATCTCGGCCTCGGCTGCGGCGGTCTCGCGCTCGGCTCGCTGCTGCTCCAAGACGGCGTCGTGAGAGCGAACGACCCAGAAAAGTGGTCCCCGCCGGATGGCCAGCCGCATCATACGCCGAAGGCCAAGAACGTCATCTGGATTTTTCTTTCCGGTGGCGTGAGCCAGCTCGAGACGTTCGATCCTAAGCCGGCACTCAATAAGTACGAGGGGAAAACGTACGACGAGTCGGGGCTCGCTAATCCGCAGAAGTCGCCCTTGTTCCTCGCCCGCAGCAGAAGCGTGGTGGGGGACGACCGGCAGCTCTTTACCAAGATTTTCCCATTGCAGGTCGGCTACAAGAAGTACGGGGATGTCGGCCTGGAAGTGAGCGACTGGCTCCCCAATCTGGCGACGTGTGCGGACGATTTGTCGGTGGTCCGTTCGATGTGGACGACCGACAACGACCATGCCGCCGAGTTTCAGATGCACACTGGCCGCCACGCTCTCGACGAGCAGCAGCCCGTGATTGGCTCGTGGATTCACTACGGCCTGGGCTCACTTAATGAGAACCTGCCGCAGTTCGTGTTCCTGGGCGAGTTCAAGGACAACCGGGTCCGGAAGGACTTTGCTCCCGACTATCTCGGCCCGGCTCACGGCGGTGTTCAACTCTCGCTCGATCCCGCCAATCCATTGCCGTTCGCGGCCCGGGCCAAGGACATCACGCTGGAGCAGCAGCGGAGCGAGTTTGCCTTCATCAACGAGTTGAACCAGCTCACGGCCAAGGACCATCCAGAAGACGAGCAACTCAAGGCTCGCATCCAGTCGTATGAACTGGCTTTCCGGATGCAGCTCTCGGTGCCGGAAGCGCTCGACCTCGCCAAGGAGACGGCGGACACCCAGAAGCTCTACGGCATCGACAATCCGACGACAGCCGTCTACGGCCGCCGCTTACTTGCTGCTCGCCGGCTGGCGGAACGAGGGGTGCGATACACGCTCGTCTATCTCAGCGACTACGGCGAGTGGGATTCGCACCAGGAACTGAAGAAAAACCACAGCCGTTCCTGCGAGCGGATCGACAAGCCGATCGCCGGCCTCATCAAGGATCTCAAGCGAACCGGCCAGTTCGACGACACGCTCGTCGTCTTCTGCACCGAGTTCGGCCGCACGCCCGCGGTGGAAGGCGGAGGCCAGTTCAACGCCCCCGCCACCGGCCGCGACCATCACCCGCACGGCTTCTCCGTCTTCTTCGCCGGAGCGGGAGTCAAGCGGGGCTGCATCCACGGCGCGACCGACGAACTTGGCTTCCATGCGGTCGATAGCCCGCACTACGTCACCGACATCCACGCCACCGTGCTGCATCTACTGGGCATCGACGGCCGCCGCCTGGAAATCCCCGGCCGCAAACGGCTGGAGATGGATCATGGTAATGTGATCAGGGAAATCCTGACGTAGGCGATTTCAAATCAGATCTTTGGCCATCGTCTTGAGATCCACTCGCTCCCGCCAGCCGGTGTGCTTCCAGTAGGCGGTGCCGTCTTCATTGTCGGCGACGACGAACAGCGTGCAGCGGGCGATGCCAAGTTCGGTCAGGAGCCCGAGGCAACGGTCGACCATCGCGCGGGCGATTCCCTGGCGGCGATGGCTTTCCTTTACCGCCAGATGGTAGAGGTAACCGCGGCGGCCATCGTGGCAACAGAGGATGGCGGCCACAAGCTGGTCACCGTCTCGGACCACGCAAGAGAGGCCCGGATTGCGGGCGAGGATTCGGGAGAACTCTTCCGGGGCTTCCGTGGCCCGGACGCCGGGTGTGGAGTGCCAGAGGGCCATGACAGAACCATAATCGGCTTGGTTCATTTCCTGAAGCATGTCATTCGTCCATCGGTTCAGTGCCGATCGACTCGATAGGAGCAGTTTGACTCTCAAACTTGCGAATGGTAATGAAGATGCTCCAAATACCCAATGCAAGATACAAACTGAGCAAGAGATTCAGACCAATTCCCGCGAGGAGTTCGCCTAACCCACGTCCCTCGGCGGCGTAGCGAGTGAAAGCCGCAAATGTAAACCACCAGCCCACAAATGCAACCAGAAAACTCCCTAGGGCAAATACCAGCGGTCCACCTAGGAGGAATGAGGGCGCGCAACCAGCCACAATCCATACCAAAGGAATGATCCAGGCTACTCCGGATTGCCAGCTTTTCTTGCGGCGGCGAACGTCGCCAACGGCAATCGTCGGAAAGACAGGCGACTGGTACGGGTTTTCCTCATCCATCCGACACTCTTTCACGCCGGGAACGTAAACACGTGGATCGGCGAGTTGTTCCCCTTGTACTTGCCATCCTTGTCCACCGGTCGGCCGTTGCCGTTGCTGCCGCCGTTGGTGGCGGCCACGGCGAGCCGCTTTCCGTCCGGGTGCCAGGAGAGGCTGTGGCAGTTTTGCATTTGCTTATAGGTGAGCAGCGGGGCTGGCTCGCCCGGCTTCAGGTAAATGAGCTGCCCTTGGCCCGGCGTGCCGTAGGTGACAGCGGAGAGGAACCCGTCGTCGTGGAACTGGAGATCAGCGACGTAGCAGTCGTTCTGCGTTCCGAGGTCGTACTTCTGCTTCTGTTCGCCGGTCGCCAAGTCAAAAAGCAGGATCGTCGGGACGCCGACCACCGTGCCGCCGTTGACAGGCTTGGTGCCGCCAACCGCGAGAGTTCTTGCTTCCTTGTCGAGAGCCAGAGAGAACACGCCGCCAACGTCTTGCAGTCGCGAGAGTAGATAGAGGCTGGAGGCATCGAATTGGCGAATGAGAGTGCCATCGGCCTTCCAGTGACGAACGATTCCCCGTTCGTCGCCGGTCAGCAGCGTTCCATCGGGCGCGTACTTGAAACAGAGATTGCCGAACTCGCTTTGCGGAAACTCAAACTTCTTCGCGCCGTCCTCCGCGGACCAAATGCGGATGAACCGGTCGCTCGCGCAGCTTGCCAGCGACTTGCCGTCGGGACTGACGGCCAGCGTACGCACCCAGCCGTCATGCGCCTGATCCAGCTTCCACTTTACCGCCGGCTTGTCGCCGATGTAGGCGCTCCAGCAGCAGATTTGGCCCCAGGAATCGGCGGTGAAAAGCAATTCGCCTTCTGCCCGAAACGCGAGCCCTTCCACCCAGCCGTGATGCCCTTCGAGAGCCGGCAGTTCCGGCATCCCCTCGGCTGCAACATTCCACCGCCGCACGCGGGCATCGTATCCGCCGCCGACAAGCAGCTTGCCGCAGGGGCTGAACCGGGCCAGGCTCACCTGCGGCTCGGCGGTGAGGACTTTGGGAGTCTTAAGCTCGTAGGTCTTTAGCAGTTGGGCTGTGTCCATCGTCGTAGTTGTTCTCGTCAGATTGAGCCGGGCAGGCTGGAAGCCTACCCCACTAATAGTTCCTTCACCGCATGGCAATCATCATGGGCAATCGGCAGCGGCTGGCCGCCGTTGTCGTATTCGGTTTTTTTCGGATCGATGCTGAGGGCATTGAACCAGGTGTGGAACATGTGGCCGATGTCGAATTCCTTGCTGGTGACCCAGGTCCCTTCCGCGTTCGTTTCGCCGACGGCAAGGCCCCGCTTGATGCCGCAGCCGGTCATGACGAGGGACCAGGCCTCGGGCCAGTGGTCGCGGCCGATGTGGCCGTTGATGCGGGGGGTGCGGCCGAATTCGCTCATGGCGATGACCAGCACGTTGTCGAGCATGGAGCGGTCGGCCAGATCTTGCACCATCGCCGCGAACGCCTGGTCAAATTTGGGCATCAGGCTGAGGTGGCCATTGAAGTTGTCCCCGTGCGTGTCCCAGCCGTAGCTGTTGACCTTGACGAAGGTGACGCCCGCTTCGAGCATCTTGCGGGCTTGCAGCATGTGGCGGCCGAACTCGTGCGTGCCATAACGCTCCACGTCCTTGGGGTCGAACTTCGTCGTGTCAAAGAGGTCCTGCCGCTTCATCAGGGTGCGGGCGACATCGTAGACATAGCTGGTCGCTTCGCCGACTTGCTTGCGGCGGTTCTTGGCGTAGCGGGCGTTCGCAACGGCGCGGAGGGCGTTCCGTTCGTCGTCGTCGGCCGGAGTGACCGATTCGTGCAGCACCAGGTTGTCCGGCGGCTTGCCGTCGCCGAAGGCGACCGCGCCGAACTTGGGGCCGAGGAAACCCGCGTCCTGGTGGATAAAGCCGCTGCTGCCGGGTTTGACCCAGACGTACGGGGGTAAGCCGCTGCTCCCCGCGCCAAGGAGTTTGGCCACTGCCGAGCCGAAGTAGGGGTAAGTCACGCCACGATTCTTGGGATCGCCGCGCTGGATGCGGGCGACACCGGCAGAGTGCGAGTTGTCCTGGGTGCAGAGGCTGCGGACAATCGCCAGGTGCTGCATGATCTTGGCGGATCGCGGCACCAGCTCGCTAACGTGGATGCCGGGAACGCTCGTCGGAATCGCTCGGAAGGGGCCGCCGAACAGAGTGTTCGGCTTGGGATCCCAGCTTTCGAGCTGGCTCATGCCGCCGTCGATCCAGATGAAGAGAACCTGTTTCGCCTTCTTCTTCATCTCTTCGGCCGCGACGGGATGCAGCAGGTTGGAAAGGCCGAGCGAAGCACCGACCCCAGCCGCAGCGCCGAGGAGTTGGCGGCGGGAGAGTGCGTGTTCCCAGGGTTTGCAGAGAGGATTCATGCTTACTGATTCCTTGAGCGTCGCTGACTATTTTGTACTTTCGGCAGGCTCGCTTCCCTTGTCTTCGGTTTTTGTTTTCTTGCCACTTCCCGGTTTTTCACGCAGAGATTCAATCGATTTCAGCACCACCTCCAGATCTTCCTTGGTCTCCGGCTTCCACGCGGCGATGCGATTGTTGACTCCGTAGACGGTTTCGCCAATTTTCCTATTCAGGATGATGACATATTTCGGATCTCGATCACCGGAGGAAATCTTGGCGATATATCTCTCGGGTTCGTCGGCGACAACCTCGTGAACTTTGCTCCCATTGGTTTCATATTCCTTCATCTCCGCAATGTTGATGGGTGTATTCTGCACGAACAACTGATACACATTCCCCTGGACAACTTCGATATATCCGGTGCCCGACTTCACTTCCGACGATTCGGGCGCGTCAATGAGCAGCGGCAGACGGTCTCCCAGAGTTTCGATCACGCTCAGATCGGTTGGCTTGAGAGTTACTCCGACGAGCTTGGACGCAACAACCGGCTCCGCGGATTTGCCGGGGTCGTCCTTCTTAGGCGTCACAGTTTTTGCGGGCTGCGAACAGCCGGCAACAACCATAAAGGCCAGAGCAACCGCCATGCAGACGAAAGGCTGATACAATCTCATGTCCTTCTCTCGCTTGATGAGATCAAGTTGATGTCAATGGTTCATGCAAAACTCGTTCGACGCCAGCAGCGACCAGAGCAAATTGCGAATCGCCGTCTCACGGTTGGCGGCGTGCTTCGCCAGGTAATCAACAACGTCTTTCTTTTCATCTTCGCCCGGCAGCCGGGTGAGGATGGAGAGGTACATCTCTTCCGCAAGTTTGCCGTTCTCCTTCGTCTCGAAAAGCCGTGCGGCGAGGTTGCCGGGAGCCGGCTTGAGCCAGCCCAGGACGACGCTGTCGTTGAGGTAGAACAAGGCCGCTTTCACAGTCGGGCTGAATTCGACTTCCGGTTCGCGGGGGGGATTGGCGAAGGCTTTGGCGAACCGTTCCTGCAATTCATCGGGCTTGGCGCGGGCTGACTCGCCGGTGGCGGCAATCATGCTGGCCAGGAGTTGCTCCGAAGAGAGTGGCTTTTCCAGAGCCACACGGTAGCTCTCGCGGGGAGCTTCGGCAGCGGCGTCATCGGCTGCCTGGCTGCCTCGCTGGTAAGTTTTCGAAAGTGCGATCTCTCGCAGCAGCCATTTCATGTCGAACTTGTGGGCGGCAAACTCATTCGCGAGCAACTCCAAAAGCTCCGGGTGCGAAGGGGCGTTTCCCGCGTGCTGCATGTCGAGCGGCTGGACGAGGCCGCGGCCCAGCAGCAACCACCAGAGGCGGTTGGCGATGTTCTTTTTGAAGAGTTGGTTGTCCGGCGAAGGCAATTGTTCGGAGAGGATTTTCAAAGTGCTGAATTTGAGCTTGCCAGGGTTCTTGGTTTTCGGATCGGGCTTGATCTCCCACTCTTCGCCATTGGCATAGACAGGGATTTCAATCTCCTTCAGGCCCGGCAGATAAGGCCCAACTTTTTTCGGCTCCTTGACGAAGACCGACATGAATTCCACTTTCTTCGCTAGCGGCTTCTCGGCGATGGCGGGGAAGCTCTCTTGCCGCAGCGTCGCCTGGCCGACGAAGGCGAACAGCCCCTGATAATATTCCTGCTTGTAGTCGTCCACGAATAGATGGTCATGGCACTGGCAGCATTGCACGTCGATTCCCATGAAGAGCCGACCAACGTCCCGCACCATCCCCGGCACGTCGACCGGGTTCTGGCCATAGTTTTCCAACCGCTTGGAGAAAAACAGCGCCGCCCCTCGGGTCGCCTCATTCTCAGCGCTCGGATTTAGCATTTCCCGCGCCATCACATCCCAAGGCTTGTTGGCGGCAAAAGAATCTTGCAGGTATTTTTGCCATTCCTTGTGATCCCCCAGCCGCTCCAGGAGCATGACGTGAAAGACCTGGCTCATCCGTTTGGCGTATTCGTCGCTGGCGAGGAGTTTGTCCACGAGCTTCTCTCGCTTCGCGGCATCGGCATCCGCGAGAAAGGCGGGGGATTCTTCCAGGGATGGAATGCGGCCGGCAAAGTCGAGATAAACGCGGCGGAGGAACTCGGCGTCACTGGTTTGCGCGGCCAGCGGACCAGCCGCCTTAGCTTCGATCAGCGCATCAATCTGGTCGTGCAGAGAGCTCTGGCCCAGCGCCGACGACACCATCGTCGCGCAGAGAGCCAAGGTGAGAGAAGCCATTCTCGGCATGGCGGAGAACCTCAAGGCGGTGGGAAAAACCAGGCGGGAAATCGCACCCTCGTGCGACCAATATTTAGTGTACGGGCTTTTGCGGGGGGTTGAAAGCAATTTTTCCCAAAACGGCCCTTCCTGGCGTTTCTACTTCGCCTTCTCCACCTTCCCCGTCGTCGGATCCACCTTCAGATTCAAATCCTCATCGTCGTCCGTATAGAAGAAGAACCCGAACATCATCTCTTGCACGGTCTGGGGGCCGTGGCGGACGGTGACGGTCGCATCGGGGTTGAACGGGTTGAAGGGGCTGTTGTCGAAGTGGGCGAGGGCTTCGATTTTGGTTCCCTTGGGGAATTTCTTCGTGCCGGGTTCCCAGCGGTAGTTCTGTTGCCAGCCGTAATGGTAGGCGGGGATGGAGAGGAGAGTTTCGCTGGGGCCGGCGGGGGGATGGGCGAGGAACGTCATGTCTTTCCCTCGCAGGTGCATGTGGGCGAACATGCCGATGCCGCTGGCGTTGACGTTCAGTGTGCGAGTGGCGGAAACGGCGTGGGCGGCAGCGCCGGGAGGAATGGCGAAGAGGCTGGTGGTGGCTTGAATGTGGTGGACCTGTTTGTGGATGGGCTCGCGCGGGAAGCGGAAGCCGACCTGCATCCTGTTGGATTCTGTCTTGCCGGTGGTGGTGTAGTGGATTTGCAGGCCGACGACGGAGCCGGCCGGAATGCAAAGGGCGACGCCATCATCGAGCCGAAACGCCGTGCCGCCGGGGACGCGGCCGGTGATGAAGTTGCCAGCGTCGAAATTCTGGCCCAGCGTCCAATACGCCATGTTGCAGTGGTGGACCACCCGCGGGTTGCTCGGCAGGATCTCGGCAGCGGAGATCCACGTGTCGTGCCGAAAGATGTGCGGCAGGACCGTGTACTTGTAGTCGACAAAGCCGTCGGCCGGCAGCGAGTGGGTTTCCAGCGACGTGGTGACGAGGTCCGGCTCGCCGATTTCCCATTTCGTGTCCTGAAACTTGAGCGGCGGCGGAGATTTGGCGACGTCGCCCGCTTTCAACCCGCCACGGACCCAGTGGCTGATCGTCTCGCGCTCAGCGATGGAGAGTCCCCGCTCGTTGGCGAACTTATGCTGGCGGCTGGCATACCACGGCGGCATTCGCCGGTCGAGGGCGACTTCGGCAATCATCTCGGCGTGAGACGAAACTTCTTCCAGAGACACAAGGCTGAAGGGCGCTTGGCCTCCGGCGTGATGACACTCCTGGCAATGCTCTTGCAAAAGCGGCGTGACTTGCTCATAGAACGTCACCGGTTCCTGCGGCAGCGGAGTTGGTTCCCGCAGCGTGATTTTGCAGCCATCGACGGTCGTCTCCGGCGTGGCGATTTCCCGGCCTGCAAGCAAATCGTCAATCGCTTGCTTGAGATCGTCGCTCTGCGCATCCGGCCGCGTCCCGCCGATACGGACCTGGTCGTCTATCCGCCCGCGGTATCCCAGCTTCCGTTTGGCATCGAGTACGACGACTTCCGGCGTCCGCGTCACGCCGGTGGCCTTCACGCACGAACCATTCACGTCCTTTACCAGCGGAAACTCGATCCCAAAATCAATTCCCTGTTGGGCAATCTCTTGAATCTCGTCATCCCCACCGACATTCACGCTGACAAACTGCACCCCCTCTTTGCGATATTGCTCGTCCAGCCGCTTGAGTTTGGGCCAGTACTTCTGGGCCAGCGGACAAGTGGTATTCGTAAATACGAGCACGATGGCCTTCTTCTCGCCAAAGTCTTTCAGACTGCGGGTGAGGTAGCGGATGTCCTTGAACTTGAGGTCTGGGATCTCGGAGCCGATGGGGGGAGCGCGAGCATCTTCCACCGCTAAAGCCGCAGCGGACAGAGAAAGGCCAACACCAAGGAACAGCGCCAAAGAAAGCACCAGATTGCGAAACATGGAAACCTCCGACCGCGCGTGCATGATGTCTGGCAGGATTATCGTTGAGGTGTAGCAGGGGGTCAATGAAAGTAAGGATGGCAGAAAAATGGTTGGCAGGATAATGAAGAGGTAATGCCGAGTAGTTGCGACCCATGTCTTATCTTTTTGCAACCATTTTCCTGCTCCTCCCTGGCTCGCTCGTCCGAACAGGGAGTTATTTCATCGGCTGGCTTTCGGCGGAGCGTTCGTCCGAGTGTCGTTATCTTTGCGTGGCCCGAACTTGATTGCCGGACTATCGGCGGTCAAGCGTAAGTCCCCCTTGGACGCATCGACGAATCCCGGATCCTGGCCATAGGTGCCGCCCGACTCGGCTGTTGGCAGTTGCACGGCCCGGCTGGTCCGATCGGGCGAATCGAGGCAGTACCAGAAATTGCCTGCGAACTGGAAGGTTTCGGGGGCCGTCTTGGGACCGACGTTGACGGTGGTGGCGACTTCGTCCATCTGAAAGGCGATGATATTGCCGGTGAACTTGCCGTTGCGGCAGGGAACAAATTTGGGATCCTGGTTTTCCTGCAGAATGCGCATCAGCCACTTCGTCGGCCGATAGAACGTGTTGTGGCGAACCGTCGCTCCGTCGACGCCCACAAACGCCACAGGTGCCATCGAGCCAACAAACGTGCAATCCTCGACGACGATGTCCTTGGCCTCGTAGCCCTGGGGACTGGGGCGAAAGTAGGCGAGCCCGGTGCTGCCGCCGAGGTTGACGGCCCTGCCGCCGGCGTTTTCGAAGCGGCAATGACGAACGGTCACCTCGCTGCTTCCCCCCTTCATCTGCACGCCGTTCGCGCCATCCTTTTCCCCTTCACGAAAGGTGCTGTGGGAAATGTCGCCGCGATGGCAGCCGACCATGTCGATACCGGACCCCTTCTGGCCCCAGCGCTCGACGGTGCACTTTTCGATCCGGAAGTCGTCCAGACCGGAGAGCTTGATGCCGTCGTGATTCCGGTCCGACCCGATGTCGCGGACCTGCAAACGCCGCAGCACAACATGGTGCGCGGGTGTTTCGATGGAGCCGTCGTCGTCGATGTTCAGGCCGTTCTGCCGCCCTTTGGCCAGCACGAGGTTGTGCAATTCGACATAGGCGGGATCAGAGAGGTGCAGGCAGGAGTTCCCTCCTTGGATGACCGGCGGCTTGGAATCGTCGGCCGCGGCCAGGATGATGGGATGGTCTTTGGTTCCTTGCAGCCGGGTGAAGGCCAGCCCGCCCTCGTAGGTTCCCGGAGCGAGGAGGATCGTCGTTCCTGGCTTGGCCACCTCCACCGCCCGTTGCAGGTTGTCGCGAGTATGCACCGAGACGGTCACACTTACCCCTTGGGCATTTGCGACGGCCACGAACACTGGCGCGAGGACAAACATCACAAGGACCCAATTGCCACTTTTCATGATCATGCTCTTGGCAGGCTGGAAGCCTACCCCAGGGTTGTCCAATATCCTCCGCGGGCGTGGTCGTAAGTTGCTTCCTGGCCGCGGATGGCGTCGTTGATCTGGCCGTCGCGAAAGACTTCCTGCCCCATGACCCAGGTCCGCACCGGCCAGCCGGTGAGCGTGGTGCCGTGCCAGGGGGACCAGCGGGATTTGGTCTCCTGTTCTTCGTTCCGAATGGCAGTGGTTTTATTCAAATCAACCAGGACGAGGTCCGCGTCATAGCCGGGGGCGATGCGGCCCTTGTTCATGATGTCCCAGACGCGGGCCGGAGCATCGCACATCCAGTGGACGACTTGCTCGATGGCGCAAAGGCCGAGCGAAACCTGGTTGAGCAAGAGGGCCAGCGAATTTTCCACCGCGGGGAGGCCGGAAGGAGATCTTGGGTACGGCTGCTGTTTTTCTTCCAGCGTGTGCG
>SXOA01000070.1 GCA_005778405.1 Planctomycetaceae bacterium | reverse complement strand
GAGATCTACGACTATCTCCGCGTTCTCTTCGCCCGCGTCGGCCAGGGGCACTGTCCCAAGTGCGATCGCGTCATCACCGCACAGTCGCGGGACGAGATTCTCCACCGCATCCTGCAACTGCCGGCAGGGACGAAGTTCCATGTCCTCGCCCCGCTCATCCGCCAGCAAAAAGGGGAATACAAAGACCTCTTCGAGGACCTGCTGAAGCAAGGCTTCGTCCGAGCCCGCGTGGACGGCACCATTCATCAACTCAACGAGGAAATCACGCTCGACCGCCAGATGCGGCACGACATTGAAGTCGTCATTGACCGCCTGGTCATGAAAGCCGATCTTCGGCCGCGACTCGCGGAAGCGGTGGAGCTGGCGCTGCGGATGGGGCAGGGGAATTTGATCATTGCCGAGGAAGGCAAAGGCGTTGGGGCCGGTCTCCCGACCGAGCCTCAGGGCCCGACTGAAGGTCTCCCGGTTGGGGAAGAAGAGGGAGACCTGCGGTCCGACGATTCGGCGGGGTCAGGAGACCCGCGCCGATCCAGCGGCTCCTCCCGCAAAAATCGCCAGGCTGCTCGCGAGGGTGACATCCTTTTCTCCGCGTCCTATGCTTGCACCCATTGCGGCCTCTCCTTTGAGCCTCCCAGCCCGCAGCTCTTCAGCTTTAACAGCCCGCAGGGAATGTGCCCCCAGTGCTCTGGCCTCGGAGAGATGTATTCCTTCGACCCCGCGCTCCTTATCCCCAACCCGCGGCTAACGTTCAAAGAGGGGGCGATTGAATTGGTTGGGCCGTGGCACGAGCTTGGCCGTTGGCGGCGACATATTTTGCAAGGGGTCGCCGACAGCATGGAGCGAAAGCTCGGCCTGGAGAAAGGAACGCTGCTCGATACTTCCTGGAACAAGCTCCCCGCCGACCTACAAAAAATCTGGCTCTACGGCTCCGGTAGCGAGCACATCACCTACACCTGGCGGGCCGGCAATTCGCCGATGATGTACGGCGGCCGCTTTGAGGGGCTGATCCCCGAATACGACGGAAAATATCGCGCCAGCAAAAGCGCCCCCCAGCAGCGGCAGCTTGAGCAGTACATGAGCCACGTCCGCTGCCCCGGCTGCCACGGCCAACGTCTGCTGCCGCAAGCCCGCTCCGTCCGAATCACCAGCACCAGCCCCCGCTTTCAGGATAAGCCCGAGCGCACTCTCCCCGATGTTTGCCAACTCGCCATCAGCGAAGCGGCTGAATTCTTCCAAGAGCTGAAGCTCGACGACACTCGCACCCTCATTGCCGCGGAAGTCCTCAAGGAAATCCGCACGCGGCTCGGCTTCCTGATCGATGTCGGACTCGAATACCTCACACTCGACCGCACCGCCCCCACTCTCTCCGGCGGCGAATCGCAGCGTATCCGCCTGGCCGGCCAGATCGGCAGCGGCCTCGTGGGCGTCCTATACATTCTGGACGAGCCCTCCATCGGCCTCCATCCCCGCGACAACGACCGGCTCCTCTCCACGCTCCGCCGCCTGCGAGATATGGGGAACACCGTCATCGTCGTCGAGCATGACGAAGACACGATGTGGGCGGCGGACCACATCATCGACTTCGGCCCCGGCCCCGGCGTCCGTGGTGGCGAACTAGTGGCTCAAGGCCCTCCCGGCACGATCATCAAGAGCGAACGGAGCGTCACCGGCCAGTATCTCTCCGGCGAGAAAGAAATCGCTATCCCCAAAGAGCGGAAGCCCATCGGCGACAAGTTCCTCCAAATCCTCGGGGCCACACACAACAACCTCAAGAACATCGACGCCGAAATTCCGCTTGGGGCGTTCGTTTGTGTCACTGGCGTCTCCGGCAGCGGGAAGAGCTCGCTCGTCAATGACATTTTGGTGGAGGCGCTGCGGCGCGACTTGAACGGCGGCGAGGGGTTGCCTGGCGCTCATCAAAAAATCGAAGGACTCGATCAGCTCGACAAGCTCATCGCCATCGATCAGACCCCCATCGGCCGCACCCCCCGCAGCAACCCCGGCACCTACATCAAGGTTTTCGACGACATTCGCGACCTCTATGCCCAGATGCCCGAGTCCAAACGCCGCGGCTACAAGTCCGGCCGCTTCAGCTTCAATGTGGAAGGGGGGCGGTGCGAAGCTTGCGAGGGAAACGGAGCGACGAAGCTGGAGATGGACTTTTTGGCGGACGTTTGGGTCACTTGCCCCGTCTGCGAAGGGAAACGCTTCAGCCGCGAGACGATGCAAGTCAAGTTCAAGGAGAAGTCGATCTCCGAGGTGCTGGAGATGGACGTGCAGCAGGCGCTGGTCCTGTTCGAGAACGTCCCCAACATCCGCCACAAGCTGCAAACGCTCCATGATGTCGGCCTGGACTACCTCAAACTCGGTCAGCCGTCGCCAACGCTTTCGGGGGGCGAGGCCCAGCGGATCAAGCTCGCCAAGGAGTTGGTGAAGAAGAGCACCGGCAAAACCCTCTATCTCCTCGACGAGCCGACCACTGGTTTGCACTTTGCCGACATCCATCTACTCCTCAAGGTGCTGCACGACTTCGTCGCGGCTGGGAACACGGTGCTGGTGGTGGAGCACAATCTTGACGTGGTGAAGACTGCGGACTGGGTCATCGACCTCGGGCCCGAAGGGGGCGAAGCGGGGGGCGAAATCATTGTCGTCGGCACGCCGGAGGAAGTGGCGAAGAATCCGCGGTCGTACACCGGGCGGTCGCTCGCTAAAGTTCTCGACGGCAGCTACGTGCAGCACCTGCGGGATGCGGCTTACGCGGCGACGCATCCGGTCAATGGCAAGAAGAACGGTAAAGCCGCAAAGGGCAAGGCGAAGGACGAGCCGATCACCACCGGCTATCTCGCCACGCACATCAGCGTGAAGGGAGCCCGGCAGCACAATCTCAAGGGGGTGGATGCCAAGGTCGAGCGGGACAAGATGACCGTCTTCTGCGGCCCGAGCGGTAGCGGAAAGAGCTCGCTGGCGATGGACACGATTTATGCCGAGGGGCAGCGGCGGTATGTCGAGAGTCTTTCGGCCTACGCCCGGCAGTTTGTCGCACAGATGCAGAAGCCCGCGGTGGACCATATCGACGGCTTGTCGCCGGCAATCGCCATCGAGCAGAAGAATCTCGGCCACACGCCCCGAAGTACCGTCGGCACCGTCACCGAGATTTACGACTACCTCCGCATTCTGATGGCTCGCCTCGGCCAGCCGCATTGCCCGGAGTGTGACATCCCGGTCGGCACGCAGACCGCCGATCAAATCGTCGATGCAGTCATGAGCGAGCCCGAAGGGACGCGGCTTTACATCATGGCTCCGGTGGAAATCGAAGTCGGCCAGGAGTACGCCCCGCTCTGGGACGAGCTTCGCTCCACCGGTTACAGTCGCGTCCGGATCGACGGAGTCACGCATTCGCTGGAATCGCCGCCGGTCATCGACCGCCGCCGCAAGCACAAAGTGGAAGTCGTCATCGACCGGGCCGTGGTCCAGCCGCCGTTCCGTTCCCGCATCGCCGAAAGCGTGGAAAACTCGCTGTCCCTCGGCAAAGGGGTGCTGCATCTGGCGTTCGCCAAGGAAGAAGTGCCGGAACATCGCTGGGAAACGGTCGTCCACAGCCAGCACATGGTCTGCAAAAAGTGCAACCGGAGCTTCGAGCCCCTCACGCCCCATAGCTTCTCCTTCAACAGCCCGCTCGGGTGGTGTAAGACGTGCGAAGGGCTCGGCGTGCAGACTGGTGCCAATCCCGCCGCCCTGCTTCGCGATCCGAAATTGACACTCGCCCAGGGAGCGGTGGGACTTTGGCCGGGACTGGAAAACGGCATGTCGCAGGCGATGCTCTTTTCCTTATGTGCCGGCACTGGCATTCCCTCGGACGTTCCCTTCGAGCAACTGACGCATCGGCAGCGGCGGACGATTTTGCATGGCAGTGGAGAACAATGGTTCGATGTCGTTCCGCCGGGAGCCAAGGGAAAGAACCCCAAGCCGCTGTTCAAGTTCCAGTTCAAAGGACTCTATCCGGCCCTGGAAGAAGCATCGCGCCTCTCGCCCCTCTTCCGCATGAAGCTGGAGCACCTCGTGGACGAAGTGGAATGCTCCACTTGCGGCGGCTCGCGCTTGCGGGATGATGCTTCCGCCGTGAAGTTCCGCGAATTGAGCGTTGCGGATCTCTGCAAGCTGCCGCTAGGGCCGCTACAAGCGCAGATTGAGGGCTGGGATCTCGACAAACGGGAAAAGAAAATCGCCGGCGAATTGCTGCGGGAGATCACCGGGCGGACGCAGTTCCTTAACGACGTGGGCTTGGAATACTTGTCACTCTCCCGCCCCGCTGCGTCGTTGTCTAACGGCGAAGCCCAGCGGATTCGCCTCGCCAGCCAACTCGGCAGCGGGTTGTGCGGGGTGCTCTATGTCCTTGATGAGCCGACCATCGGTTTGCATCCGCGGGATAACACCAAGCTGCTCAAAGCCCTGCACAAGCTCCGAGATCTGGGGAACACGCTCCTCGTCGTCGAGCACGACAAGGAAGTCATCGAAAACTGCGACCACATCCTCGACTTCGGCCCCGGAGCCGGCAAATTCGGCGGCCAGGTTGTCGCGGATGCCGAGCCGGCGAAGCTGGGCAAGCAAAACGGCTCGGTAACGGGGCCGTATTTGACGGGGAGGAAGGCGATTCCGGTGCCGGCGAAACGCCGGGTTCAAAGTTCAAAGTTCAAGGTTCAAGGTTCGAAGAAAAAGAAACTGACGGGTTCTAACAACCTTGAACCTGGAACTTTGAACCTGAAACCTTGCCTTCAAGTCCTCGGTGCTCGCCACAACAACCTCCGCAACATCAGCGTCCGGATTCCCCTCGGCACCCTCACCGCCATCACCGGCCCCAGCGGCAGCGGAAAGAGCACGCTGGTGGAAGATGTGCTGTATGCGGCCATCGCCCGCAAGCTGCACCGGGCATCGCTCATTCCCGGCGCCCACGACGAAATCCGCGGCCTGGAGCATATCAACAAGGTCATCCGCGTCGATCAGCAGCCGTTGGGGAACTCGCCAACGAGCAATCCGGCCACTTATACGGGTCTCTTCGAGCTGGTCCGCACGCTCTTCGCCCAATTGCCCGAGGCGAAGCTTCGCGGCTACAGTGGCCGGCGGTTCAGCTTCAACGTTCCCGGCGGGCGGTGCGAAGCCTGCGAAGGAAACGGCCAGCGGCGGATTGAGATGCACTTCCTCCCTGATGTCTGGGTCGAATGCGAAACGTGCCGCGGCAAGCGCTACAACCCGGAGACGCTCGCGGTCACGTTCCACGGCCAGAGCATCAGCGACGTCCTCGACATGACCTGCGGCGAAGCGGTCAAGCTTTTTGAAAACATCCCCAAGATCCGCAAGACCCTGCAAACACTCTGCGACGTCGGCCTCGATTATCAGGATCTC
>SXOA01000069.1 GCA_005778405.1 Planctomycetaceae bacterium | reverse complement strand
CGCATCAACGCCGAAAACCCCGACAAGAATTTCCAGCCCTGCCCCGGCCTGATCAAACAGTTGTACGTCCCCGGCGGCCTCGGAGTCCGGTTCGATTCCCACGCCCACACCGGCTATACCGTGCCGCCCTACTCCGACTCCATGATCGGCAAGCTCATCGTCCACAAGCCGACCCGGGCCGAAGCCATCGCCACCATGATCCGGGCGCTCGACGAGCTGCGGGTCGATGGCATTAAGACCACCGCCCCCTTCCACAAGCAGGTACTCAGCCACGCCACCTTCGCTGCCGGGCTCGTCGACACCGGCTTTGTGGAACGGACGTTTTTGCCACCGGGCGGGCATTAGTAGTCCGCTCACGCCGTAAAGGAATTGCGGTGCCGTTCGCCTTAGTGGTCAAGCCGCGAAGAGTTCCTGGCCTTCCATCTCATCATCGACACTGCCAAAAGGCGGCAACGAACGGGCCGCCGGGTCCGCGGAGTGGCACGAACGGGTAGTATTCATCTCACGGACTCAGTCTTGCCTACTCCAGTCCACGAGCGGAACCTCAACTCGGCAAATGGGTTAGATGTGTCACGTGCCGCCAGGAGTTGTGCTGCGCTCGTACTTTAGGAATCCGCCATGCGAAAGCGTCGAATTCACCTTCTTAGTTGTATTGTCGTCTGTCTTGGGGGTTCGCTCGTGCGGGGTGAAGAGCCGTCCCGCACGCCCGAGGGCTTTGGCCTGACGAAGGTCTGGTCAATTGACCTGACCCTCTCGGAAAAGGAATACAAGGCAATGCAGCCTGCGGTTCCTGGCCCCCCCGGGGCGGCACCAGCTCCCGCGGTTCCGCTGGGGCGGCCAGTCGAGCGAAACGCCTTCGGAACCGCTTTTCCGTGGGCTGACGGGCGGATGGCGGCAATTGGCCTTGGGCTGGAGAAAATCTCCGTCCGATATGCGGGAGACTTTACGTATTTCGTATCCGCACAGAATCTGAAGCGCCCGCTCAGCGTGCTCATCCCCAAACTGGACGACCAGGTTCGGATCGGAGCATCCTCGCTACAGCTTCATGCCATGCCGCTCGACCCTGCAAAGTGTCGCGAGGCGCTGGCCTTGGAGATCTTTCGCAAGACTGGCGTGCCGTCTCCGGCGACGGCATTCGCCGAGGTCACGTTGAGCGTTCCAGGCGTTCACGACAAGGCTCTCCTCGGCCTCTATACGGTGGTGGAAGGGGTCGACAACCAGTTTCTCAATGCTCGCTTTGGAAACAGTGACGGGCTGCTCATGAAGCCAGTCCGCATGCGCGGCATCGACTTCCTCGGCGACGAGTGGCCGGCCTATCTGGGAACCTATCAACCGCAGCGCGCGGCGACGGCTGCGGAAGCAAAGCGAGTCATCGAGTTTGCCCGGCTGATTAACCAGGCTTCAGGTGAGGACTTTCAGAAGCGGATCGGCGAGTACCTCGATGTGGACGCTTTCCTGCGGTTCCAAGCGGCCAATGCTCTGACGGCCAGTCTGGAGAGCTTTTTTGCCTTCGGACAGAATTACCAACTGTACCTGGACGCCAAGACCAACAAATTCCACTTTCTTCCCGGCGATCTGGAGTTCTCGCTGGCCAACTTCTTGCTGATGGGGACCCCCGAACAGCTCATGGATTTGAGCCTGGCCAAGCCCTATCCGGGACAGAACAAGCTCCCCGACCGGCTGTTGGCGATGAAGGTCACGAACGAGAAGTATCAGGTTCTAATCCAAGAGCTGACCCGCACGGTCTTCACGCGGGAACAACTCCTCAAGGACATCGAAGCGATCAACGCGGTCACAACAGGGCCGCGTCAAAGGGAAGCAGCGGCAGTCGCTGCCAGGAAAGAACCCCCGGCTGGCTTCGGCGGCCCAGGAACGGGTCCGGTCCCTCCCGACTTGAAGACTTTTGCCGAGAAGCGTGTCGCTTCGATCAAGTCGCAGTTGGCGGGAACCAGCAAGGGCTTCACGCCTCAGCCCTTCAATTTCGGTCCCCCTGCCGGTAGTGGGCAAGGCAATAACCCCCAGCCAATCGATGAAGCCGGGTTCCGCGAAAATGTGACTGTTCCAGCCGAGTTTGAAGCCACGCTGTTCGCTGCCGCCCCACGGGTGAATTACCCGGTCGCAATCGCAGCGACGCCCGAGGGGGTGGTCTTCGTCGCCTCCGATGAACAGGGTTCACTTGGCCGGACGCCGAATGGCGGCAAGATCCTCCGCTGCGTGGATCGAAATGGAGATGGAAAAGTAGACGACGTGACGGCCTTCGCGAAAGTTGAGCATCCGCGCGGGGTTTGCTACCGCGGCGGTTCCCTCTGGGTCATGCATCCCCCGTCGCTTAGCGTGTTTCACGATGACGACGGCGACGGAGTCGCGGAGCGGCATGAAGAGCTCGTCACCGGCCTGACCACCAATCAAATCACGGACCGTGGCGGCGATCACACGACGAACTGTGTCCGAATGGGAATCGATGGCTGGCTCTATATCGGCGTCGGTGACTACGGCATCAAGGAAGCCCGCGGCAAGGACGGAGCGAAGCTGTCGCTGCGCGGCGGCGGCGTGGTTCGCGTCCGGCCCGATGGGACCGAGCTCGAGCTCTATTGCAGCGGGCTGCGAAATCCCTTCGACCTGGCTATCGATCCGTTTCTCAACATCTTCGCGCGAGACAACACCAACGACGGCGGCGGCTGGGACACGCGGGTCAGCCATCTGATCCAATCAGGTGAGTATGGCTATACGCGGCTGTTCGCCAATTTTACGGACGAAATCCTGCCGCCGCTGGGGACCTTTGGGGGAGGAGGTGGAACTGGCGGATTGCTGATTGAAGAATCGCGGTGGCCCGAAAAGTATCAGCGAGCGCTCTACACGGGGGACTGGGGCCGGAGCGAGGTCTATCGGCATGACCTTAAATCCGATGGCGCAACGTTCACCCAGCAAACGGACGTCTTTCTGAAAGTGCCTCGTGCGACGGGCATGGACCTCGACGGTCAGGGAAATCTGTATGTTGCCAGTTGGCGCGGTGGCGAAGCGTCGGTCCATGTGGGACCGAATGTCGGATTCGTGACGCGGATCACTCCTAAAGGCCTTCGGTCCGAGCCTTTCCCCGATCTCAAAGCAGCAAGTCTGGCGAAACTGATCGATTGGCTCGATGCGCCGCAGTCGGTAACCCGGTTCCATGCGCAGGGGGAGATTCTCCGCCGCGGCCGCAATGCAGAGACTTCGAAGGCTCTCGCCGCTTTCGCCGCTAATGCTGCGAAGACTCTTTCCGGGCGAGTCGCCGCGCTCTGGGCTCTCAAGCAACTTGATGGCCGCGAATCCCACGCTTCGCTGCTTGCCTTGGCAAAAGACCCCGCCATGACCGAGTTCGCATTACGGGCACTTACCGACAGAAAATCCGAATTGCAGGGGGTCGAGCCGAAACTGTATGTGGATTCCCTGAAGTCGGATTACCCGCGCGTGCGGGCACAAGCGGCCATCAGCTTGGGACGGCTGGGCGACGCATCGGTCGCGGCCAGCCTGCTTCCGCTCACGGCTCGTCCGCCGGGATCGACGATGCCTACCCAGACACCCGTTCAGAACCAGCCCGATCCGGATCGGATCATTCCGCATCTGGCCGTGAGGGCGCTGGTGGATTTGAATGCGGGAGATGTTTGTCTGGCAGGGCTCGATGGTCCCAATTGGGCGGGCTGTTTGTGGGCGATGCGCTCCATGCACAGCCGCCCGGTGGTGGAAGGGCTGGTCAAGAAACTTAGCACCCCAACCTCAGTGGAGTTGCGGCGCGGAATTCTGCTCACGCTTATCCGATTGTATAACCAGGAAGCGCCCTATGACGGTTCGTGGTGGGGCATCCGGCCAGACAGCACGGGGCCGTATTACAATCGCCAGGAATGGGAGCTGAGCCCCAAGATCGCCGCGGTGCTGACGACGGCGATTCTCGATAGCGAGCCCGACGCGGCCGCGCTGCTTAAGAAGGCGCTCGGCCAACATCGGGTCACTCTGCCGGGCATTCCAGAAACGGCGACCCCGTTGAGCGTCGAGAAGGAGACGCCGATCGTCGTCGTTGCGGTCGATCCCAAGGATCCTAACCAGCTTGGGAACATCAACTACGATGACGTGCTCCGCAAGGCGGTCTCACTGTCGGGAGATGTCGAAAAGGGAGAGGCATTGTTTCGCCGGCAGTCTTGTGCGGCTTGTCACACCACCGCGGACGGCCAGACCCCCAAGGGGCCGCACCTGGTCGATATTGGCAAGCGGTACAAGTCCGTTGAACTCGTTGAGTCGGTCATGAAACCGAGCGCAAAACTCGCCCAGGGGTACGAGTCGTATCTTTTTCTCACGACCGAGGGGCAGACAGTCACGGGCTTCATCGTGAGCGAAGCCGCGGATGCGGTCGTCGTGCGAGAAGCCAACAGCGTCCGCCGCGTGCTAAAGAAGACCGAGATCGAGCGGCGATCGGCGCAGAAAGTTTCCGTGATGCCGGAAGGGCTTGTGGCAACGCTCACGACTGAGCAACTTGCCGATCTGCTCGCGTATTTGCAGTCCTTGAAATGAGACAGTAGACTCGGCCCGGTCAGAGATATGCTCTTCAGCCTGGAGTTCCCATGAGAGTCTCTTGCAAGCTTGGTTTGATCGCAATCGTGGCGATGGCCTCGCGGGGCGCAATCGCGGACCCGCCTGCCGATTCCCCGTCGGCTCTCAAGCCCGTCACGATGACGACTCAGGAGGACCATCGCCAGATGCTGTCGCAACTGGGAATCACCAAGCTGCGTCCGGGGCCTAATGGGAATGAAAATGCGCCCAACCACGCGAACTACGACGAAGCGAAGGCCAATCCGTATCCGAAACTGCCAGAGGCACTGACTCTGCGCGATGGGAAGCCGGTGACGACGGCGGACGACTGGTGGAACAAACGGAGGCCGGAAATTGTGGAGGACTTTGAGCGGGAGGTTTATGGCCGAGTCCCGAAGAATGTGCCGAAAGTCACCTGGTCGGTGACAGAGACCAAGGAAATCAAGGTTGGTGACATCGCGGTGGTCGAAAAGCGGTACCTCGGTAAGGTCGACAATGCAGGCTGCCCTGAAATCCAGGTCACCATTTCGATGACGCTGGGGACTCCCAAGGACGCACCCCAGCCGGTCCCGGTGCTGATGATGTTTACGTTTTCGTTCGGCGGTGGTGGCTTTGGTCCGCCCGGATTCCGGTCGGGGGGACCATCGCCAAATGAGA
This sequence comes from Planctomycetaceae bacterium, assembly GCA_005778405.1. GTDB lineage: Bacteria > Planctomycetota > Planctomycetia > Pirellulales > Pirellulaceae > SXOA01. The sequence goes on along the minus strand of SXOA01000069.1, from coordinate 13,209 downwards.
CCACGCTCATCAAAGCGGGTTGGGGATATGCGAAGATTTCACCCCAAAGCATTCAGGCCGACAATGGGCAGGGGCTAACGCGGGGCATTATCGGCCTGACGAACCAAGGCCAGCCCAGGAAGCCCGACGATTGGGGGTCGCTCCGCGCTTGGGCCTGGGGCGCGTCTCGTGGTCTCGACGCCCTGGAGACGGACCCCTCCGTAGATGCCAAGCGAGTTGGCATTGAAGGGGTCTCGCGTTACGGGAAAGCGGCTCTCGTGGCAATGGCCTTCGAACCCCGTTTCGCCGCCGTCTTGGTTGGCTCATCAGGTGAGGGAGGGGCAAAACTCCACCGACGCAATTTCGGTGAGGCTGTCGAGAACCTGACCGGCTCGGGCGAATACCACTGGATGGCCGGCAATTTCCTCAAATATGGTGCGGCGGAAGCCTCGTTCGGCAGCCGCAATGCAGGAGACCTTCCCGTCGACTCACATCAATTGATTGCCCTCTGCGCTCCCCGGCCAACGTTCATCAGCTACGGCATTCCCGAAAAAGGGGACGCCAAGTGGCTCGACCAGCGCGGCAGCTTCATGGCCGCCATCGCCGCTGGCCCCGTCTTTCGACTGCTGGGAGCGAAGGACCTCGGTCGCAGCGATGACTACAACGCGGAACAGCTACCTCTAGTGAAGGAGGGGCTCTTGGACGGCGCACTCGCCTGGCGTCAGCATGACGGCGGCCACACCGACACGCCCAATCTCCAGCACTTCGTCGACTGGGCGAATCGGCAGTTTGCACTTAACTCGAAAAAGTGACCGGTACTTGTGACCGCCATGCACAGCTCACGGCTTCGTTTCTTTCATCAGCTCCGCCACGAATGCCAGGAACTCAGGGCGATCCTTGATCAGAGCGAGATCTTCGTCGGTACTGATTTTGGCGCACTCCGGGGGGGGTGGTCGTCGAAGCATTTCCGATCCTTCCTTCGCTGACGCTTTAGGTTTGCGTGAGGAATGCGGGCCAGTTCCCACGAAGTCCGTAGTCACGAGGACCATAATCACTCGCGCTTACCCTGCTCCGTTTTCGCGTCCGCTGCACGGCGCATTTTTTCTGCGTCCAATTTCGTTTGCCACTCTGCCGCCTTCTCGGGCTTGTCCCAAGCGGTGTAGAGATCGACGAGCCGCTGAACGGCTTCGGACAGGCGAGTGTTGGCGGTGGGGGGGATCTTCGTTTCGCGGTCCTTCATCCCCTGGTATCCCTTGACCAAGAGCGGTTCGGCATCCTGAAACTTCTTCTGCCCGGACAGCGCGTCCCCCAGCATGCTCTGGGTGTTAAAGAGCACCCAGTCGTCTGGTATCTTTTTCTCGCGGATTGCTAGACATTCCCGAAGGTAAGTTTCCGCGTCTGGGTATTGGCGATGCTGCAATAGCTCATGGGACGTCGCGGCGAGCAAGCCGGCAAACGCTGGATCATCGGGCGTAGCTCGTCCGCGATGGCCGGCGATCAACTGGTCGAACAAAGGCAGAGCTTTCTGCGGCTGTTCGGCCGCGAGGTAGGCCTTGGCCAGATTGTTAGTCACCGTGAGCGTGGACGGGTGCGCCGGGCCGAGCTTGGCCTTCTTCAGTTCCAGCGTCTGCTCATAAAGCGGCAACGCCTCGGCCAGCCGCCCCGCGTTCTTATAAGCCACGGCCAGATTATTCATCGATATGAGCGTGGACGGATCCTCCGGGCCAAGCTTGGCTTTCCTCAGCGCCAGTGTCTGCTCGTAGAGCGGCAGTGCTTCCTCCGGCCTCCCCGCGCTCGCGTAGGCCGCGGCCAGATTGTTCATCGTCGTGAGCGTGGCCGGGTGGTCAGGGCCGTGCGTTTCCCGACTCAGCTCCAGCGTCTGCTCATAGAGCGGCAACGCCTCCGCCAGCCTCCCCGAGTTCCCGAATGCATTGGCCAGATTTCCCATCGACGTGAGCGTGCTCGGGTGTTTCGGGCCGAGCGAGGCCTTCCTCAGCTCCAACGTCTGCTTCCAGAGCAGCAATGCCTCCTCATGCCGCTTCAAAGAGTTGTACACCAACCCCAGATTGTTCATGGATGTGAGCGTGTCCGGGTGCTCTGGACCAAGCTGCACATTCCTTAACTCCAGCGTCTTCTTAAAAAGCGGCAACGCCTCCTCCAGCCTTCCCGCGGACTGGAGCAGCAGGGCCATGTTGTTCATCGATGTGAGCGTCTTGGGGTGCTCCAGGCCGAACTGGACCTTTCTCGACGCGAGTGTCTTTTCATGGAGTTGTAGCCCCTCCGGCAGCCTCCCCGCGGAGCGATACGCACTGGCTAAATTATTCATCACTGTCAGCGAATTCGGATGCTCCGGGCCGAGCCTGGCTTCCGCCAGTTTCAACGCGTGTTCCAACAGCGGCACCGCCTCCGCCAGCCGCCCCGCGGACTGGTACGCCACGCCCAGTTCGTTCATCGTGGCGAGCGTGTCCTCATGGTCTTCACCGAGGTCATTGCGGTAAAGATCCCTGGCACGCTCGAACACCATGATGGCTTTCTCGTTGAGGCCCAGGCCGTGGTACGTCTGGCCGATAGCATTGAGCAACTGGGCCTGGATCAGCGGCTGGTTGGGAAAGGTCGATTCCAGTTGGTTCGCGGCTAGATCGAACATTTCCGCCACGGTAGGTGTCTTGGCGCCATAGGCGGCCACGGACGGGTCCGGTAGGCGAAGGACGCTGGTGAAAAAGTCGAGGAGTTGTTGTCCCTCGCGGCGGGCCTTTTCGGCGTCGCTGCGTTTCTGGTCAGCGTCTTGCTTCGCGGAACGCTCCGACACATTGGCAGCCTCGAGGTCCGTGTTCGCTTGGGCGAGCTGTCGGTTCTTGGCATCGAGTTCCGTTTTCTTCGTCGCGAGGGCGCGGTTCGATTGACCAACCACCGTGGCAATGGCCGCGAGGCTGACGAACGAGATGAGTACGGTAGCAGCCGTGCCCACGACGAGCGTGGGATGCCGATTCACCCACCGCCGGGCTTGTACCAGCGGCGGTTCGGAATAACATCCCACGGGTTCATCCGCCAGCCAGTGTTCGATATCCTCAGCCAACATCTGGGGGGACGAGTAGCGATCCGCTGGCTGCAGCGCCATCGACTTCAGGCAAATGGCTTGCAACGCCGCGGGGACGAGCGGCTTCACTTCTCGCGGCCGGGGAAAATCTCCGCGCTCAACGCGGCTGAGGATTTCCCCTTTGTCGTTTCCCGAAAAAGGCGGCTGGCCGACCATTAACGAGTACAGCGTGGCCCCCAGACTGTAGACATCGCTGGCCGGCCCCAAGTCGTTGAGCCGGCCGGCGGCCTGTTCGGGACTCATGTAGGCAGGAGTGCCGATGGCTTTTCCCAGGAGCGTGGGATCGACGCTGTCACCGGACGAGGGTTGCAAAGTCGTCTCGCCGGTTTCCGAGGTTCGCTCGCCGCGTCCCACCGACTTGGCCAGTCCCCAGTCGACAACCAGTGTTTCGCCGTACTTGCCAAGCATGACGTTGCCCGGTTTGAGGTCGCGATGCAGGATACCGCGGCTGTGGGCATACTCGATGGCCTCGCAAACGTCGACAAAGCGGCCGAGCAGTTTTCGCAATTCCAAAGATCGCTCTCCCGGATCGCGGCCCGGAACGTCGGCCCTATGAAAACGGGCGATTGCTTCCGCCAGACTGGCACCGCGGATAAAACGCATTGCATAGAACGGCCGGCCATCGGCATACTGGCCGAGCCCGTAGACCGGCACGATCCCGGGATGCTCCAGCCCCCCCGTGATCTCGGCTTCCAGTACAAACCGCGAGCGGCTGTCCGGCTGGTCTGCGAACCGCGACTGAATCTCCTTGAGCGCCACTTCCCGGTGCAGTTCCAAATCTTGTGCCACAAAGACTTCACCCAAGCCCCCCTTGGCATGAGGGCGCAACACCCGAAAGCGTAGACTGTGCCCCGCCCAATCGCATGTCGATGGCAAGATCGTGGCATACGGATCCGCCCCCGGCGGTCGCAGTGCGACGGCGGCCAGACTGGCCTCCAATTGCGGGTCGCCGAGCTTCCGCAGTTCGTCCCGCATCGAACCGACGGAACTGACCGCGGCCAGACTTCGTTCAGGATTGTTGCCATGCTGTTTGACATGCTGTTCCGTCAGCGCCCGCAGCAATTCGTCCTGCAACTGAGTGAGTTTCCCTTGCTCGCAAAGAATCTCCCCCAGCGGCCGCTGCTTCTCCACAACCCACGTCGTGAAAGCTGCGAGTAGGGCCTCGCGGTTGATGAAATTGTTTTGCAGGGCCAGGATGCCAAACAGCAGATTGCGATCGGTGTCTTGGGCAGGCATGAGGGAGTCCCTTTGTCACTGCGGGTGAGTTCGCATGGAGCGTTCCATTATCGAGGGCAACTCGCGCATTGCAAGAAAGTCCTTCTCTTTTCGGTAGTTTCCACGAAGGCCGTAGACACGAGGACCACAATCACATGGCAACCAACCTTCTGAAGTATGGGGCAGCGGAAGCAACCTTCGGCATGCGCAACGCGGGAGACTTGCCTTTTGACTCGCATCCATTGATTGCCCACTGTGCGCCGCGGCCGACCTTCATCAGTTACGGCATTCCTGAAAGTGGGGCCGCCAACTGTCTCAACCAGCGCGGCAAATTCATGACTGCCATCGCCGCCGCTTCCGTCATCGGGCGGCGGAAGGCGAAGGTTTTTGGCAAATCGGACGATCGCACAACAGAACAGCTTCCAAAGGTCAACGAAAAGCTGCTCGATGGCGTGCTCGCCTGGCGTCAGCACGACGGCGGACGTACTGACACTCCCAATCGGCAGCACTTCGACGAGTGGGCCAATCGTAGTTACTCCCAAATCAAGGGTCGCTTAGAATTTGCTTGCCGTAAATAACGGAAGGTGATAGGTTTTCTACCATGATGGCACTTACCAACAATCCCGCGCCACACGTCTTTTTTCGGCAGTGGTAGCACATGACAAGAGCGTCACTCCTCTGCTTCGGTGTTGCCAGCATCGCGCTCCTCGGTGGACGCCCCGCGGCGGCTCAGCTTCAAGAGGGCCAGAAGTATTGGGCCTTTCAAGCACCCCAGAAGGTGAGCCCGCCGAGTGTCAAGGACACTGCCTGGCCGCATTCGGATATTGACCGTTTTCTGTTGGCCAGGCTGGAATCCAAAGGGCTGCACCCGGTGGGCGATGCGGACAAGCGAACGCTCATTCGTCGCATCACTTTTGACCTGATTGGCCTGCCGCCATTGCCCCAAGAGGTCGACGATTTCGTGAACGATTCGTCTTCCAGTGCGCTGGAAAAAGTGGTGGACCGCTTGCTCGATTCGCCCCGCTTCGGTGAGCGCTGGGGACGGCATTGGCTCGACGTTGCCCGCTACGCCGAAACAACTGGGAAAACGTCGAACTTCAACTATCCACAAGCCTGGCGGTATCGCGATTATGTCATCGCCAGCTTCAACGCCGACAAACCTTACGACCAGTTCATCAAGGAACAGCTCGCCGGCGACCTGTTGCCAACGGACGATCCCAAGGCTAAGGCGGAGCGGCTAATCGCCACCGGATTCCTGGCCATTGGTCCTAAAGCACTGGATGAACGGAGCGGGTTGCAGTTCGAGCTGGATGTCGCCGACGAGCAGATCGACGTAACGACGCAGGCGTTCCTGGGGCTGACCGCTGCCTGTGCCCGCTGCCATGATCACAAGTTCGACCCGATCCCCATGCAGGACTATTACGCGCTCGCGGGGATCTTTCGCAGCACTCAGACATGTTATGGAACGGTCCCTTATATCTTCATTGCATCGGTGCGACCGACTCCTCTCTTGCCGCTCCCCGCGGATTGTGGCCTCCCTGCCGGGAAACCGGATCGGCTGACTACGGAGGAGCGGGAACGCATTCAAAAGCAGATTGACGACCTGCAGAAGCGCGAGACAACTGATCAGATCGTGCGGCTGGTGAATTTTGAACAGTTGACCTTGCTTCGCGCTCGGCTCGATGCCTACGACGCTGATGGCAATGCCAAACTGCTCGCCATGGGAGTGCGCGACAAGCCGAGCGCTGGGCGTTCTCCTTTCGGACGTGGGCGTGGTCCAGGCATGGGAATGGGCATGGGAATGTTCGGTGCTTCGGGCGGATCGGCGGCCATCGCCGACAGCCCGATTCACCTCCGAGGCGAGCCGAACCAACGTGGCGAAGTCGTTCCCCGTGGCTTCCTGCAGGTGCTCAGTAGGAAGCCGCCCGTGATTAAAGCAGGCAGCGGACGCCGCGAACTTGCCGACTGGATCGCCAATCGTGACAACCCGCTGACGGCCCGCGTGATGGTCAATCGAGTCTGGATGCATCTATTCGGGCGTGGGATCGTGCCAACGCTCGACAACTTCGGCGTGGCGGGCCAGCCTCCCACGAATCCCGAATTGCTGGATCACCTGGCGATCACCTTCATGGACGACGGCTGGTCCGTGAAAGGTCTGATTCGGCGGATGGTTCTGAGCCGCGCGTATCAGCTCGGCTCGCATCTCGACGCAGCCAACGCGCAAGCAGATCCCGAAAACGCTCTCGTTTGGCGAATGCCTCCGCGCCGACTGGATGCGGAGGCGCTCCGAGACTCGATGCTTTCCGTCAGTGGACTGCTCGACTCGACACCCCCTGTCGGTTCGGCGGTGGCTCGCATGGGGGAGGGCCCCAGTCTGAGCATATTTCCGGGCGGGGCTGGCGGCCGGATGACACAAGCGGTAAACGACACGCGCGATAACCACCGGTCGGTGTATCTGGCCATTGTCAGGGACTATATGCCGGAATCGATGTCTCTGTTCGATGCCGCCGACTGTGGAATGGTAATCGCTCAGCGACAGTCGACAACGGTTCCATCCCAAAGCCTGTATATGCTGAATAGTTCCTTCTCGCAGCGCGTCGCCGAGGCTGCTGCCGGGCGGATCTATGAGTCCGGAGCATCGGATGAAGAGCGGATTACGGCCGCCTACCGGCTGTCTTATGGCCGCGAGGCGACCGCCCAGGAACAGGGCGCCGCGAAGGACTTTTTAACTCGCTTTTCTGCAGCCGCTGCGCGGGATCGGGTTCCTGCATTTCGGTTGAATAAAGAATCGTGGGCCGCACTCTGCCAGGCGATGTTCGCCAGCGCGGAGTTTCAATTTCGCAAGTAAGCCGATCGGGTAACTGCCATGATGAGCCGCCGTGAGCTTTTGAAATCCACCGCGTCCGGACTGGGCTATTTGGCCTTTGCCGCACTGGCCCACGATCAGGCCACACGGCAGTCCCGGGCAGAATCGCCAAGCCCAGGCCCGCTCGCGCCCAAGCCGACGCACTTCGAACCCAAGGCAAAGCACGTTATCTTTCTTTGTATGGATGGGGCTCCAAGTCATGTGGACTCGTTTCAATACAAGCCCAAGCTTCAGGCCGACGATGGCAAGCCCTACGCTCGCGGCAAGCTGCTGGGGAGCCCGTTTCAATTTCGGCAGCACGGCCAGAGCGGACTGTGGATCAGCGAGTTGTTCCCCGCAGTCGCCAAACACGCGGACGACCTGTGCCTGCTTAACGGGATGCACACGGACCTCCCCAACCACCCGCAGGCCTACCTGCAAATGCACTGCGGCATCTTTCAGTCCCCCCGTCCGAGCCTGGGAGCCTGGCTGCTGTATGGACTGGGAACGGAGAATTCGAATGTTCCTGGTTTCGTCACCTTCAATCCCCCATCGAGCAATGGCGGAGCAGCCAATTACGGCAGTTCGTTTCTCCCCGCGGTTTACCAGGGGACCAAAATCGGCGGCGGCCGGTTCGGTGGCGACCCGAATCAAGTCAGCAACCTCAAGAACCCCAATCGCTCCCCCCGCACCCAGCGCGTGCAACTGGATTTCCTGCAGGAATTGAATCGCTCGGCCGGTGAAAATGGGATTGATACCTCGGCGGTGGAAGGGGTGATCGACAGCTATGAATTGGCGTTCCGCATGCAGGCCGAGCTGCCGCAGCTCATGGACTTGAGCGGCGAGACGAAGGCGACGCAGGAGCAATACGGCATCGCGGCCAATCGCGCTCGCGGCGGATTTGGCGGAGGAGGTTTCGGCCCGCCGTCTGGCGATGGTTTTGGGCGGCAGTGTTTGCTGGCCCGGCGATTGATCGAAGGGGGTGTCCGTTTTGTGGAAATCAACGTCCCCGGCTGGGACCATCACCGCGACCTCAAGGGCTCGATGCAACGAAGTTGTGGGGCCGTGGACAAGCCGATCGCCGCACTGCTGGGCGATCTCAAGCAGCGAGGGCTGCTGGAAGAGACGCTCGTCATCTGGGGGGGCGAATTCGGTCGCAGCCCGGTCGTCCAGGGGGGCGATGGCCGGGACCACAATGCCAAGGGCTATACAATCTGGATGGCCGGAGGCGGCGTGAAAGGGGGCCTGGCTCACGGCCAGACCGACGAATACGGCTACGAGGCGGTGGAAGGCAAGGTCCATATCCACGATTGGCACGCCACCATCCTGCATCTCCTCGGCCTCGACAGCGAACAGTTGGTGTTCAACTACGCCGGTCGTGAAATGAAAATCACCGACGTAAAAGGGGGGAACGTTGTGAATGAGATCCTCACCTGATCGCTGCACAGATGCGGCTTAATCGGTTCTTTTTCCGCCCCAACTGTTTGCTTATCGTTTAGTCCACATACAAAAACTCGTTCGAGCTGAGCAGCGCTTGGCAGAATGTTGTCCAGGCGGCCGCTTCCGGCTGGGGTTTGAGCTTGGGGTCGGTGATGGATTTGGCGACGTCCTCGATGCGGAGGATTTGGGCGGCGAGGAACTTTTGGACGACTTCGATTTCCTGCGGGGCAGGGGGGTGGCCGTAGATGAGTTGCCAAGCGAGACGAATTTTCGCGGAGGTGTCCATTCCACCTTCGCGCGCGAGACGCTCGGCCAGCGACTGCGAGCCGGTGAGGACGAAGTCGCTGTTCATGAGGAGGAGCGACTGCGGGGCGACGGTGGAGGGGGTGCGGGCGGTGCAGTTGGGATCGAGTGCCGGCAGGTCGAACATGTCCAGCACCGCCAGCGGGCGGCTGCGGCGGACTTGGACGTAGATGCTGCGGCGGAGGTCCTCGCCTTGCATGGGAAGGACTGGACCGGGGCGGTTTTCGCCGTTGAGGTTTTCGATGCCGACGACCACCTGGCCGTCCTCGTCCTCCATCACCGGCACGGGGGGGCCGAACTGCCGCAAGTTGAGCTGGTCGCCGGCGGCCAGGATGCTGTCCCGCACCGCTTCGGCCTCCAAGCGGCGGACGTTCATCCGGGCGAGCAATCGGTTGTCCGGATCGATGGCGTCGGCAGCGGGGACGCGGCGGGACGATTGCCGATATGCTGCCGAGGACATTAGCAAACGATGCAGCTTCTTCACCTGCCAGCCGGTGGCGGGGAGCTCGCTGGCCAGCCAGTCGAGGAGCTGCGGATGGGTCGGCCGCTCGCCGAGAAAGCCGAAATCGCCGGGAGTCGCCACGATGCCGCGGCCGAAGTGGAGCATCCAGACTCGGTTGACGAAGACGCGGCTCGTCAGCGGATGCTTGCCGTTGACCAGATGCCGGGCATACGCCAGTCGGCGGCCGGTGGTGAGAAGGGCGGGATCCTTGGCCGGGATTTCCGCCGTGATAAACGACTGCAAGATGGAGATTTCCCCCGGCGGCGTGACTTGCTTGGGCTGGTCGGGGTCGCCGCGGTGGAAGAGATGCGTCTCCGGGATTTGGCCGGGGACTTCGCTGAGGATGCTTAGGAATGCCTCCGGCGGCCTGGTCGCACGGAATTTTTTCAACTCATCCCTCTTGCCTTGAACTTCCTTGAAGCCGGCGGGGTCGTAGAGGTCTAGCGCGCCGCGGGTGATGACGCTGGGATATTCCTTGAGAAGGGCGACTTGCTCCGGCGTCCGTTCCTTTTCTGGTTTATCAACGGCGGCTTTAACGGCTTCGCGCTTCTCTTCGGGGACTTTGGCGAGTTCCTTCTCGAAGACCTTCTGCATCAACTCCTTCACGCGGCCCTCGATGGCTTGTTCGCGCTTCTTGGCCTCTTCCTCAATTGCGGCCGCTGCGGCACGATCGGCATCGGTGTAGAGCGAGACGAGGCGCTGCGGCGGAGCACGCCAGGCTTGGACATTTAGAGCCGGCTCGAAGATGGCCCGCAGGCGGTAATAGTCGGACTGCGGCACCGGGTCATACCGATGGTTGTGGCACTGGGCACAGCCGACGGTGAGGCCGAGGAGAGACGTGGAGACAACCTTGAGCGTTTCCGACACAACGGCGTTGCCGGCAAGCTTGGCTTCGATTCCTCCGGCAGTGCCATCCGGTGCGGTTCGCAGAAAGCCGGTGGCGGCGAGCAATTCGGTTTGCTGCGCTGTGAGGTTCGGCGTGAGCGGTCCAGCGAGCTCGTCGCCGGCGAGCTGCTCCGTCACGAACTGATCGAACGGCGTGTCCGCTGCAAAGGAACGGATGACGTAGTCGCGGTAGTGATATGACCAAGGCCGCGGCGGGTCTTTGTCCGTATAGCCATCGCTGTCCGCGTAGCCCGCGACATCCAGCCAGTGCCGGCCCCAGCGTTCGCCGTAACGCGGGGATGCGAGCAATCGGTCCTGCAGCCGTTCGTAGGCATCGGGGTCAGAATCCGTGGTAAAGGCTGCGATTTCTTCGGGAGTCGGCGGCAGGCCAGTTAGATCGAACGTGGCCCGGCGGATGAGGGTTTCTTTGGGGGCTTCGGAAGAGAGTGTGAGGGATTTTTCGGCGAGCTTTTGGAGGAGGAAGCAATCGATAGGGGTTCGCGCTTCGGCTCCTGGTCCTACGGGAACTGGCGGCTTAACGACCGGCTGGAACGACCAGAAGTTTCGCTCCTCTTCAGTAAAGACGAGCTGCGCCGGGTCATCGGGTTCCGGACGCAGCGTCTTGGCTCCGCCGGCAATCCATTTCTCGATGAGGTCAATCTGCTCGGGGCGGAGTTTCTTTTCTCCATCCGGCATTTCCCCACTCTTCACCTTCGCCAGGAGCAGGCTCTCCGCGGACTTTCCCGATGAGATTGCTGGTCCCGTTTCGCCACCTTTCAAAATCAAACGGGCCAGCCGAACGTCGAGCTTCCCCTTAAGTTCATCCGACTCGCCATGACAGTGGAAGCAGTTGGCTTTCAGGATTGGACGAATGTGCTGCTCGAAGGAAATCTCCTCCCCCCGCGTAGCAACGAAGCCGCAAGCAAGGACAGCCAGAAAACAGAACGGCCAATTGCGCATGGGAGGGAAAGTCGGGCAGGCGGGATTAGCGACGAATCATGTGATTCGCTGGGGGAAGTTCATTATAGCCGAAGCAAAACCGCAGGAGGCGTAGCGACTGCCAAAGACGACCGCCGTCTCAGGCATCGAGCAGTGAATACACCAAGAACGCAGTGAAACTGGTTGTAGCCAATAAGATGCCCGAAATGATGACTAATGCGAGCACGCTTTTGCGGCCAAAATACGTGCCCGCGACAAGCACAAGAGGTGTCCCGAGATGGCACGGAAGCAATGCCACGAGCGGTCCAATGAAGCCCTGTGGAAGACTATCAACACTCGCAATCATCACGCTAATCGGAACGTATGTTGCGAACAGGATCACAATCCCAGCGACGAGCCACGGCGGCTTGCGCATCCAGATTGATGGTCTCGATTGAGGTTGAGAAGGTAACGATTTCGGTGACTCGTAAGGGTTCTGCTTCATCCCCTCATCCTACCACTCGTATACGAAAAAGCCCCACCGTTTACGATGGGACTTTCTCTTGCTAACGCTGCGGGTTAGTTGATCTGCAGCACTTCCGCCTGCAATGCTGGCAAGGGCGTGGCGTTCACGATTTTCTTCGGCGCGGCATGTCCTTCTTCGTGCATCCGCCAGAAGGCCTTGATGTGCAGGAAGTGAGTGACCGCCAAGGCGAGCAGGACGAAGCCGATCTTCGTGCTGAGCAGTTCGACCGCTTCGGTTTGCGTCAGGACGTTTCCGCCGAGTCGCAGGGCCAGCAGCAGAGCACCGACGTGCAGCAAGTAGACGCCGACCGAGAGGAGGTGGCTCCACGAGCCGGCGAGGGCTTCGTCGCCGTTGCATGCCTGGGCGAGGAACGGCCGGCCGCGGCGGGCGAGGGTCCAGGTGACCCAGACCGTGGCGGCGACGCCCAGGAGGATGTAGAGGCCGTGAGTGATGACCATGGTGTTCATGAAATTCTCCTTCACTGGCTGCTGTTATTTTTCTTACTCTTAATCTTACTCTTAATCTTAATCCCGTCTTTGCATTCCTATTCCCTCCGCAGCGGCACTAAGAGGAAGAGGATTAAGATTAAGATTAAGAAGTGATGAGTTACGCATTCCGATTCTGCACCGCATTCAGCACTGCTCCCCGGAGCTGCTGATAGTTTGTGGGGGCGAACGGGCTCTGACCTGGAGGATATTGTCCTCCCGCTTGAGGCCCGCTCGTTAGACCAAACGAGCCTGCTCCCCGCACCGGCGGCAGGGCCTTCTGGCGGCCGATCCGCGAGAAGACGTACAGGTTGAAGAAGTGCATGGCTCCGAGGATGACCAGCACCAGCCCCAGCTTGGTCGCCAGGAACTCGACCGCGGTCTGCAGGTCCGTCGGCTTGTCGCCGTACTTGAGGGCCAGGGCGACGTAGCCGAAGTTCAGCAGGTAGAACCCCACGACGAGCAGGTGGTTCACCGAATCGGCGAGCAGCTCGTCCCCATGAAAATTCTTGACCAGAAACAGACGCCCGCGAGCGTGAAGCGTTTGGGCGACCCAGATTGTCACCACGGCGCTGAGCGCCAGATAAGCCACGTAAGTCCAGGTGAGCAGGTTCATGGTTTGCTCCTTTCTGCCATGCAAACCGCACGCGATGGACGGAGTTAACCAGGAAATGACGAAATCCGAATGACGAATGATAGCGGCCATTATGGGCGTTTTTTCTGCTTTAACTTCGTCATTCGTCATTCGGATTTCGTCATTCTCCTCCCCATGTTTCACCATCCCGAGAAAAGCTAGAATTGGTTTTCCCGTCACGGAGGTTCTCTCACGGAAGGTTTTATGACCAGGCATATCTTCGTTACCGGTGGGGTGGTGAGCTCGCTTGGCAAGGGGCTGACGAGCGCCTCGATTGGCATGCTGCTCGAGCACCGCGGCCTGCGGGTGCGGATGCAGAAGCTGGACCCGTACATCAACGTCGACCCGGGGACGATGAGCCCTTACCAGCACGGTGAAGT